>CAXTRX010000026.1:0-5745 GCA_964246785.1 uncultured Acetobacteraceae bacterium
GCATTGGACCACCCGGTCAACGCCAACGTCGCAACGCCGCGCCCGGTTGTGGCCGCGCCCGAACCCCCCCGCGCCATGCCCGCGCGCGCCAAGCCCTACCCCGTCGGTCCCGTCCGCGTAACACCCGAGCCGCCCGCACCGGAGAGCCCGCCCAAGGCGCCCAAACGCCGCCGCCTGCTGTGGCCCGTGGCGGGAATTGCCGCCTGTGTGCTGGCCGTCGCCGTCGGGCTGGCCGCATGGCGCCACCGGCCACCGCCGACGATCGAGATTGCCGCCTCGTTCAAAGCCCCTGTCCTGGTGCTGCGCGCCTCGCGGCCCGGCGTCATTGACAGTTTTGCCGTCAAGCCGGGCGACCACGTCTCTCCAACGACCGTCGTGCTCACGCTAGAGCTGCCACCTGAGCCCGATCCAATGGCGCTTGCCGCTGCCGACCGTGTGGCTGCAGCGCAGCGCCGGGTCGACACGCTGCAGACCGCTTCGCAACAACCCATCCCACAAACCACCGCCAACCATGCCCGGATGAACGACCTGCAACACCAGCTTGAGGGGGCGGAACTCGACCTCGCCACAGCTCAGGATGCGCTCTCTCACCTGACCCCGCCGGATCCGACCGAGATGCCGATGGTGGCCGGCGCGCATGGCGTTGTCCTATCGCTGGAGGCACAGCAGGGAACCCAAGCCACTATCGGCACTCCACTGGTCCGCATGGCCGATTGCGATCACGGGTATGTTGCGCTGGACAGCACGGCCTCGCTTGATCCGGGCTCGCTGGTGGAAGTGCATCTGCCGAATCAGCCGCCTACGACCGCGAAGCTGCAACCCGCGTCTCGCGTGTCTGGACCCGTTGTGGCGATGGTCGCGGTGCCGCCGCCGGGTGCGTTCGCCCAAGGGTGCCCGCTTGGCACCGCAGGGACGGTAACCCCGATCCGCCCTGCCGGCTAACCTCTCACCCGGCAGGGCAGGGATAGTTCGCCTTCATCATGCTTTGCAGCAAAGCAATGCCCGAACCGTGCGTCGCGTCCGGGTGCTGCTGCCCAAAATTTCCGATCGCCTCGCGGAGCGCGCCCAACCGGGTGTGCGGCGGCGGGCACAGCTTGCCCCGCAGCTCCGGCGCCGAGGCCACAGTGTCCAGCACACCGGCAATGTAACCGTCGCAATCCCGCATCCCAGTCGGATACCGGCTGGCACAAGCCTGCTCCAACTGAGCGCCCGACACGAAATCCTGCGCATGGCCCTGGCTCGGCCAAGCGCCCGCAAGCAACCCGCAGACCGCCAGCACTCGAAACATCAAGGACCTCTCAGACACAACTCACTGACCGCAACACTGATTTTCGTCGCTCCCGTGGTGACCATGAGAGCAACGACCCGCACGCAATCGCTCCACCCTCCCGGACGGCGCCGTCGATGCTGGAACGACAGCAACTCGGGCTAACCGGTCACTTCGTCGGTCGTCACCTCAAACAGGCTGAGCCAGGCCGGCCCAAAGCTCGTGACCAGGGCGACGTCGGTTGCATCCCGCCCGCGCGCCATTAGGATGCGGCCAATGCGCGGTTTATTGTGCCGGGCGTCGAACGTGTACCAACGACCGCCTTCCGGCCCGTTCAAATATGCCTCGAACCAGGCTGAGAAATCCATCGGCGCGTCAGACGGCGGGATGCCAATGTCGCCCAGGTAGCCGGTGCAATACCGGGCTGGGATGTTCATGCACCGGCACAACGTCACCGCCAGATGCGCAAAGTCGCGGCAAACACCCTGGCGCTCGTTGTAGCCGTCCCAGGCCGTCTTGTCAGGACGGGCGTGCTCGTAGCCGAAGGTGATGCGTTCATGGGCGAAGTCGCAGATCGCTTGCACCCGCGCCCAGCCTGGCGCCGTGCCGCCAAACAGCGACCACGCGATGTTGGACAGCTTGTCGGTCTCGCAATAGCGGCTGCCCAGCAAATACACCAGCGCGCCATCTGGCAGCGACTCCACCTCGAACTGGTTTGCCTCCGCGACGATTGGGTCCGGCAGGCCGCTGTCCTGGATGTCGAATTCCGTGCTCATTTCCGACCGGCCCTTTGGCGCCACCACGCGGTGGCATACATTGCCGAAATCGTCGTGGTAGCGATGCAGCGGAAACGCCGGGTCCATCCGTAGCTCGGGCTGGGTGATCAAGTCCGGCTGCCGCGACGGATGCACGCTGAGCGCCAGCAGCATGGGCACGGGCTGGGAGCATTCATGGGCAATGCGGAACCCGCAACGGATGCGCATGACGACTTCTCCCCCCTCAACGAGCTGCTCGATTGCCAAACTAGCTGGCGAACTCAGCGGCGTCTGCCACTTCCGTGACATGGACGCTTACATCCATGCCAAGACAATCCCCCGCCGCTCCCGTCCAGCTTCCTGATAGTGGAATAGCCATGCTCGGGTCCCGTACCACCGCGACACGAACCAGTCCTCGGCTGCCGACAATGCCATTGGTGGGGTCGAAATCGACCCAACCGGCGCCCGGCAGATAGACCTGCAGCCAGGCATGGGTGTTGCCGCCGCCATGCCGCTCGGCTTCACCCGGCCCACGAGGAAGATCAGGCCCGCGGAACAGATCCGGCGGATGGCGGTCGGGCACGTGCAGGTAGCCGGTGACGAACCGCGCCGCCAAGCCGAGCGAACGCACCGCCTCCATCATCAGCAACGCAAAGTCGCGGCAAGTACCGACTTCGAGGCGTAAGGTCGTGCGCGGATCCTGGATACCAGGCTCGTGGCGGGCGCGATAGGTGAAGCGACGGCGGATTTCCCGGGTCATAGCCGAGAGCAGGTCCAGGGTAACGGTGGGCCGCCGCTCGTTCATGAAGCTGCGGCTCCAGCGATCCACCACATGGCCAGGGTCGGGCATTTGCCGCTCGATGGAACGCAGCAGGTCAGGCATCTCGTCCGCATCGTAGCTGAACGGGAAGCAGCGAGCATGTTCATGCAGCATGTCGGTGCTCGGCGTCACTTCGATATGGTCGACACGCAAACTGTTGCTGAACTGCAGCGTGGCTGAACGATCGGCAAACCGCGCCAACGTCACAGCATTGCCGAACACGTCCTGCGTCCAACGCAACAGGCTGGGCTTCGGCGAGATCACCAGGCCATGCGCGACAAGCCGCTGATCATAGGCGTCCCGCGGACGGAACATCATCCGGTGCTCTCCAAACGAGACCGGGTGGCGGTAGCGGTAGGTCGTCTGGTGGTGAACGGTCAGCAGGGGCAATGTCTACCGCTTCGTCGTCAGAGGTGCATGGGCGAGGCAGCTTGGCTGCTGGACCATGCTATACGCCCCAATAGCAATGCACGTTCCACGCCACAACGAGCCCGCGTGATCAATCCGTCATTTCGCTGCAAGCGCCAGGTCGCCGCTTGCTGCAATGCACGGCCTAGTGACTTCAGCGGTCCCGTCCGCCGGCAACTTCACTGCACAACATAAGTTGCATGGGCAATGCACCATCCGTGTTGCATCGCCGAAGGAAGGCACCATGCACCCAAGCAACATCGCGTTCGCCATTGCTCTCGTCGCTTCGCCCTTGGCGCTGATGCCACCAGCCGCCAGCACGGCCAGAAGCCCGGCCCTGACCTTCGTCGCCGATCCGTCGGCAGCGCTGGCCACCCCAAACGGTCGCGCCCTGGTAGACGCTCCCTTGCCGAACATCGAACCGGATCACCTGTCGGATGTGGACCGGGCAGCGCAACCCGGCATCCACTCTGATGAAGCTGGTCCCATCAACGGCACACCGTTCAGCGCTGCGGGCTCCGGCAGGATCAGCGAAGGTGGCAGTCAACCGGACCAGCACGACCGCTCGTTCGCTGCCGCCAACAACAGCGGCGTGGTGCCAAATCTAGGCCGCTGATAGCGTTCCTGGGTGTAGACGCGCGCCGGTCATGGCCTGCAGCCCAGCGAAGTCGAGCCCGGCCGCGATCTCGACCACGGCAAACCCGTTTGGAGTTATATCGAGCACCGCAACATCGGTGTAAACCCGCCGAACCACGCCCGCTGCCGTCAGAGGAAGCGAGCAGCGCTCAACCAGCCGTGGCGCACCGGCCCTGGTGCGGTGTTCCATCACCGCCCACACCTGCTTTGCTCCGGCCGCGAGATCCATCGCGCCACCCACCGCCGGCGCCAACTCCCGGCTGGACGTGGACCAGTTTGCCAGATCACCATTCTCCGCCACTTCGAAGGCGCCGAGCACACAAAGATCGACATGGCCGCCGCGGATCAGGCCAAAGCTATCGGCCTGGTGCATCAGGGCAGCGCCGGACCGAAGCGTGATCGGCTGTTTGCCTGCGTTGATCAACCAGGGATCGACTGCGTCGGGAGCAGGCGCCGGGCCGAACCCCAGCACACCGTTTTCCGAGTGGAACAATACCTCGCGCTCTAACGGAACATGGTTGGCAATCAACGTCGGGATACCAATGCCAAGATTGACGCACCAGCCGCCCGCTATGTCGGCCGCCAGCCGCGCCGCAATCGCCGAACGCGAGCCGAGCGAGCTCACGCCGGTGCCTGCTCCTGTCTCGGGCCGCCGCCCGAAACTTCAATCAGACGGTTGACATACACACCCGGCGTGATGACGTCATCCGGCGCTATAGCGCCCAGCGCCACCACCTTCTGGACCTGTGCCACTGTGAGTCTGGCTGCCGTCGCCATGATCGGATTGAAGTTACGGCCGCTGCCGCGATAGCTGAGGTTGCCCCAGCGATCGCCTCTCCAGGCCTCCACCAAAGCAACGTCGGCGTGCAACGCATGTTCCAGCACGCACGGCCGGCCGTCGAACGTGGCGGTCGGCTTGCCTTCAGCCAATTGCGTCCCGAAGGCGGTCGGCGTGTAGAATGCCGGAATGCCGGCGCCAGCCGCTCGGATGCGCTCCGCGAGCGTCCCCTGCGGGACCAATTCCAGTTCGATCTCGCCCGCTGCGTATCTATCCTCGAACACCCTGGAGCCGCTCGCGCGCGGATATGACGAGATCAGCCGTCGCACCCGGCCTAGTTGGATCAACCGCCCGAGACCAAAGTCGGCACCACCCGCGTTGTTGGACACGATCACCAAGTCCCGGGTGCCCCGCTCAACCAGGCCGTCGAGCAATTCGTTCGGTTGCCCGACCGCGCCGAACCCGCCGACCATCACGACAGCGCCATCCATTATGTCGGCTAGCGCATCTGTTATGGAAGCCACGCACTTGTCGATCATGGCTGCCGCTCCTGGCCAAATCATGGCCGCGCGCGATTGGACCGGCAAGCCCCAAATGCCTGAGCGGTGGCCCGCGCCCACCCGCTTGGCAAGACGGCAGCAACCGCGCCTAGCTAATCCTGCGCGTCCGGCGACAGCACGACGCAGGACCCATGCCCACGCAGCCGCTCGCATGCCGCGGTGGCGGCCTCACGCGACAAGCCGGTCAGCCGTGCGCGATAGATCGTGCCATGGGTCTCATGGACGCTGGCAACCGCCAGGTGAGCGCCCGAAACGACCGAGCCAGCCTGCTCCTGGGCAGTGCCGACGGCGATGTGCGCCAGCCCTTGATTGCCAAATGCGCCGACTTGGATCGCCCACCTTGCCGGCGTCGTGCCACGATAATAGGGCGCGGCGGCGGCCATTGCTGGCGGAACAAAGCGGAACCCCTGCTCGTGATGCGGCGCGTTCGCTGGAACTGGGGCGTAGCCGGAAGCCGTTTTCACCGCGGCAACATAGGGCGGCGGCTGCGGCAGGGCGGCGGAAGCTGGCGGTGTCTGGAC
>CAXTRX010000026.1:5755-6245 GCA_964246785.1 uncultured Acetobacteraceae bacterium
CCAGAGGGAACGTCGGGCGGCGGCTTCGGCAGAGCAGCATATTGCTCGGCTCGAGGCAGCGGCGCGGCACGCACGGGCGCCTCGTAGCGAGGCGCCACCGACGGCTCGTAGGATGGCGGCGATGGCAGCGAGGGAGCGGCCGGTGATGCGCTGGCGTAACTCTGTGGCGCGGGTATGCCGCTGTCCGGACGATACGGGACGGGCGCCGGGTTATAGACCAGCGAGCCAGAGGGTGCGTTCTGCGCCACGGCTGCCGGCGGCTGGTAGGCTGCATCAGGCCGCACAGGAGTGGGCGGGACAGGACCCCGCGGCGGATTGCCTGGTGGCGGCACATACGCCGCCACCTCATCACGCGGCATGCCTGAGGGGGTCCAGCCAGGCGGCGGATCAAACGCCGCATCGGCATCCGAGGGCGGGGCATACGCGACCTCGACCGGCGGCGCGGCCGCGGCGGGCGGCGAGGCGGGTTGGGATTGTTTGGCCGGCGCCG
>CAXTRX010000026.1:6255-20130 GCA_964246785.1 uncultured Acetobacteraceae bacterium
GCCCCGCCGGTATGTTCGTCGGCACCGCGTTCAGCGCATACTGTTCTGCCGTGGACCGCTTGTTCGGGAAAGTATCGATGATGTTCGGCCCGATCATGGCCACGTAGCGCCGGGTCTCTTCTGGAAGGGGTCGGTTGCGCGTCAGATAGTCGTCCAGCCGGCCAGGCCCGCTGTTATAGGCCGCGAGAAAGCCGGGCGAGCCGTAAAGGTCATACAGCTCGCGGATATAGGCGCTCCCCGCCATGATGCTGTTGTAGGGATCATAGGGATCGTCGCCCAGGACGGAGTAGCGGCCACGCAACTCGTCATAGGTCGCCGGCATAACCTGCATGAGGCCCATGGCGCCGGCAGGAGAGGTGATTGGCGCACCATTCAGATCGACATGCCCCCCCGACTCGACCTTCATGACCTCCCGAATCCAACGCTGCGGCACGTCGAACTTGGCAGAGGCCTCCGTGACATAGGGACCCCAGGGATCGCTCGATGGACCCGGTGGCGCATAGCTACGATGCGCACGCTGCTCATACCGGGATGCTTCCTGCGTGGAACTGACATGCTGGATGCCAGAGCAGCCGGACAAAGCGGCAACGAGCCCAATTGAAGCGGCGGTTTGCAGCTTGGTCCAGCCGGGATGGGTCCGGCCCGGATGGGCCCGGGTGGGCAAGCAGCGGAAGCGGGCCAGCAAACCGAGACCTCGGGCTGAGAAGAGCATGCGGCGCTGAACTCCGTGGCCTCGAGTAGCCGGCCAGTAACGGTTCACTTCACTCAGCAGGAAACACCGCTAACCCTTTACAGACGCCGCTCTAGCGGGACAAGAGGGCTTAACGACGGCATGCTTCCTGCCGGTGCATTTGTGCAGCATGTGCTTCCGCAACCACAAGACATACCCCCAAAGCCTACACCCCCTGCGGAACGACAGGTTGCGGGTTGCAGCATGATCGGCTATCGGGCGCCAGATCATGTGTCACTCAGCCAAGCAATCCCGTGTGCGGTCGGTTGAACTCGTCGCAAGCCGTGGCACCGCAGCCGGCAGACTGACTTGCGCACCGTGCGTGCGGGGCACCACGCCATTAGAACGTCTCGCTTAACTGTGCCGGCAGGTATTCGGGCAGATGGCATCTGCGTCGATTTTCCGCTCTACCATGGCAACAGCCGCAGCCTGAAAAAAACGGTGCTTGCAGCCGCCTCCGGCCGCCTTGGCGAAGACCGGCAGCATCGCATGGTGGTTCAGGCTCTGCGCGATGTGTCCTTTACCCTACGGCCGGGCGACCGCCTCGCCCTGGTTGGCGGCAACGGCGCCGGCAAGACCACCCTGCTGCGCACGCTGGCCGGCATCTACGAGCCAGTGGTGGGTCGGCTGCGGGTAGACGGGGCCGTGGGCACCCTGCTCGACGTACACTCCGGCATGAACAGCGAACTGTCGGGCCGGGAAAATATCATGTTGCGCGGCCTCTATAATGGCATGCGCGGACCGGCCATCGCCGCCATGGTCAAGGACGTGATGGAGTTCGCCGAACTGGGTGAGTTCATGGAGTTGCCGTTGCGTTTCTACAGCTCCGGCATGGCGGTTCGGCTCGCCTTTGCCATTGCCACCGCAATCCGGCCCCAGGTATTGCTCATGGACGAATGGCTGATGGCTGGCGATGCCAAGTTCCTTGACAAGGCCCGAGCCCGCCTTGAAGCGCTGGTGCGGACGGCGGAAATCCTGGTGCTTTCGTCGCATCTGGAAGGCATTGTGCTCGAATGGGCCACCCGCGTCATTTGGCTAGACCACGGCAAGGTACGCCAGGACGGGCCAGCACGCGAGGTGATGAGCGACTATCTCGGCGTTCAGCACGCCGAACTCGAGCAAGCCTAACCCGCCGCAACCGGGCGGTCGTTACCCGGGACGCCGTTGCTGCCAACCTTTGACGTGGATGGCGTCTCCCAGAATCTTAGCAATGCCCGGTGTCGCCGTTTGATCCCGCTCACAATCGAGCACGCTGCTCGACGGGCTGGGTGGTTTGCAGCGGCGCAACATTGGCGGAAACGGTTAGGAACCCGGCCGGTGATTTTCACGGCCGTGAACGGCCCACGTGGGCAACTCGGCTTGCATCAATCCTGCGGATGCGGCCCGAGAGAGGCGCCCGCGAGGGAGGGGTGAGCTACCGAGCCGGGTCGCCCCAAGCTCCGCCATCCGCCATCCGCTGCAACAGGGAACGCATCGATTTGCCAACCATCGTCCAGGCATGAGCCCAGTCCGGGCAAGCGAAACGGTCGAACTCGGGGACTTGCCGACCACGCAGCAGGAACATCGAGGCACAGGTGAGAGTATTGGGCAACGGCATCTCGACGCATCGCCAAGTGAACAACACGAGGTCTTTCGCAGGCCGATAAGCGTGGCGCCCAAGCGGACGCAACGCATCCAGTTCAGCCACGAGCCCGGTCTCCTCCCGCAATTCCCGCAAGGCCGTGGTGGCAAAGTCTTCCCCCGGCTCCTGGATGCCCTTGGGTATGTCCCAACGGGCAGACCCGGTTGCATGGCCAAGCAAAACACGAGCGCCATCGGTGACCACCACGCCGCAGCTTATCAGGGCGTCGGCCACGCGCTGCCATCGCTGATCCAACCCTTCCAGGCGGCACCCCGATTGCCAGCGCTCCCGCTCGCACCGCCTCGACAAACCATCAAACCCCTTCGCACTGACCCGCTTGCGTGCCTCCCACTGAGATGCCGGTTCAATTGCGTCGTCACATCTGCACGGCCTGAACGGCGGTTTCGAGTTCCTGGAACGTGGGCATATGCTCGTTCGGCGCCATCTTACGGCCAGTCTCGACGCTGACCTGCGGCGCGTTGCCATGTAGATGCGTGACAAGCACGGCCCGGATGACCTCCAAATATTTCGCCTCTTCCTCCACCACACCTTTCATCCGCGCCGCCACTGGTCCCGCCATGCCGTAGGCCAGCAACACACCGAGGAACGTGCCGACCAACGCGCCACCGATCATCGCGCCAAGGACCGCAGGCGGTTCATTGATATGCGACATGGTCTTGATCACGCCCAGCACCGCGGCGACGATGCCCAGCGCAGGCAAGGCATCGGCCATTGCCTGCAGCGCATGGCTTGGATGCAGCTCCTCGTGCAGCGTCTTCTTAAGCTCGCGCGCCATCACATCCTCAATCTGATGCGGATCATCTGCATTCATGCCCACCATTCGGAGATAGTCGCAGATCAGCCCAGTGACATGATGATTGGCAAGGATCCTCGGGAAGTTCTTGAACGCGGAACTCTCCTCAGGCTTTTCGATATGGACTTCAAGCGCCATGGCACCCTTGGTCGAAGCCAACCGGGTGAAGAAATACAGTAGGCTCAGTAGTTCCACGTAGTCCTTTTTGTGAAAGGCCGCCCCTTTCATCACCTTCTTGAAGGCGCCCAGTGTGTGTTTCACATCGTGCATGCTGTTGGACATGATGAATGTTCCAAGCGCAGCACCACCAATGGTGAGCAACTCGAACGGCATCGCCTCGATCAGCGGCTCTAAGCTACCGCCTGACATGATGTAGCTGCCAAAGACGCAAGCAAGCAAAAAGCCCAGGCCGCCGAGGGTCAGCATCGCTTAAGGCTTCGCCGAGTTGCTGCGCAGGACAACAATGGCAATCCGCCGGTTCGCCGCCGCGAGCGGGTCGGCTGGCAGCAGCGGGTCCCGGTCGGCCTGGCCGGATACAGTCTTCACCCGCGCTTCCGGTATGCCAGCTTCAGCAAGCAGCCGCCGCGTCGCGTTGGCGCGTTCGGCCGACAACTCCCAGTTGGACCGATCTCCCCCGCGAAACGGCGTTGAGTCGGTATGGCCGGTGATCGATAGCTGCTCCGGTAGCTTCATCAGGATGGGTGCCACCTTGAGCAGCAGTGCGCGTGCCCGGTCGTTCAAAACGGACGATCCTGTTGCGAACATGGCTTGCTTATCCTCATCCAGGATCTGGATGCGCAAACCCTCAGGCGTGACGTCGATGGCAAGTTGGTGGGCAAGCTCGGCGAGCGCCGGGTCCTTGGTGACCTGCTCCTGGAGCTGCTTGGCTGCATCCTCAAACTCAACCCGTTCCTTGCGTGCAGCATCAGCCCGCATTTGGGCGGCCTTTGCGTCCTGCAGACCGGCGGCGGACGCGGGATTGGGTTGGTCCCCCGGCTTTGGTGCCTCCTTATCCGCCGGTCCGCCGTCTGTCTGGCGCGGACCGTGCGCGATGCGGGTGTTCACCTTTGGATTGTCGCTCGGCATCGTGGCCGCCGCCGCAGGCGTGTCACTGTCGTCATCTTCAAGCTCGAAAGTAGGACGGGCCTTTTCGTTCATCACCGTGACAGACCCGCGGTCGGAAGCGAGCGAGCCCTCGTCGTTGGGCGTATGGCCGCCGAAGGGCGCGCCGAAGCCGGACCTCACGCTCGCTAGCTGGTTGCTGGGGCTGAAGTAATCGGCGATGCCGCTGCGCTGTTCAGCCGTGGTGGCGTTGAGCAACCACATGAGCAGGAAGAATGCCATCATCGCCGTCACAAAGTCGGCGTAGGCAACCTTCCAGGCACCACCATGATGGCCACCCTCGACGACCTCTTCCTTGCGGATGACGATCGACGCCTTAGCACCGCCCTTGTCCTTCTTAGCCGCCATGCTGCACTCCGCGACGCAGCCGCAGTATCGGGCAAAGTGCTTAACGCGCTCCTAACCGTGCACTCGGCTCAGCGCGCTTGCTGGCTTTCAGCATGATCAACCGCCGAACCCCCTCCGGAGCGGTGCCGTCGTGGCAACCCTAAGCTGGCGTTGGCGTGGCCAAGGCGCGGCTAAACACCGCTGGATCTACGTTCCCGCCGCTGAGCACCACGCCGACCACTTTGCCCGGCATCGGCAGGCGCCCGGCTAGGACGGCGGCCAGCGCCACCGCACCGCCGGGCTCCACCACCAGCTTCAGATGCGCGAAGGCAAAGGCCATGGCAGCCAGCACCTCGGCGTCCGACACCGACAAACCGCCTGCGAGATGGCGCCGATTGACGGCGAAGGTCAGCTCGCCAGGCACCGGGGCTAGCAAGGCGTCGCACAAAGTCGAGCCGCCCGCCGGGTTGGCCAGCCGCTCACCCGCGCGCAGCGACCGGCCGGTGTCGTCCCAATGCTCCGGCTCGACCGCGTAAACCTGCGTCGTTGGCGACGCCCCTGCCATCGCCAGCGCCGCGCCCCCGACCAGCCCGCCACCGCCGGTGCACACCAGCAACGTGTCCATCACCAGACCAGCCGCCGCGGCATCGGCTGCCAGCTCCAAAGCGGCGGTGCCTTGCCCAGCGATCACGTGAGGATGGTCGTAAGGCGGCACGAGGGCGGCGCCGGTGCGCGCGGCAAAGGCGGCGGACAATGCCTCCCGGTTGTCCCGCGACCGGTCATAGTGCACGATGGCAGCGCCCCAGCGCCGGGTGCTGTCCACCTTCACGCGCGGGGCGTCGGCGGGCATGAACACGGTGGCCGTGGTCCCGACTGCAGCCGCCGCACATGCAACCGCCTGCCCATGATTGCCCGAAGAATGCGTCACCAGCCCAGCCTGCCGTTCTGCGGCGCTGAGCTGTAATGTCGCGTTGGTCGCCCCGCGCAGCTTGAACGAGCCGGTGCGCTGCAGCGGCTCGGCCTTGATCAGCACCGTGGCGCCCGTCCGCTCGTCCAGCGCCGCATTGCGCAGCATGGGCGTGTGCACGATGCGACCGGCGAGCCGGTCGGCGGCGGCAAGCACGTCCTCATGGGTTGGCAACTCCACCATCTCCATCTCGTCTCCTCAGCGGCTGGGCAGGCGCAGCATGTCGCGGCGGGCGGTCACGCGATAGAGGTCGTACTGCTCGGCGGCAACCCCGCCGCGGCTGCGGGTGAGGCTTCCAGCCGGAGTGACGCTGAGCCACGGCCCGGGGTCTGGCGGCCCGGCGCGCCGATGACTGCGCAGCAGCAGCCCGGTTTGCCCGGCGATGGCGGCCACGGGCAAGCGGAACAGTGCCCAACGCGGCTCCACCCCCACCACCGGGCCTGGCAAGCTATGCGCAAGCATGGCAGCCAGCCCGTAATTGTCGGCGGCCACGAAGCTGGCCGGACGTTGCGCCACTTGCGCGGCCAGGCCGTCCCATCCGCCCAATTGCATAAGCGTCGGGTCCTCCCGGCGGGGCAGCGCCACGGCCGCCGTCGTCGCCTGGAGGTAAACCAGGGCGGTCATGCCGAAGCCGATCCCTGCCGCCTGTCGCCATCGCCGTGGCGTGTAGGCGGCGGCGGCGAGGCAGGCGCCTGGGTAGAGAATGGCTGGCCAATTCGCCTGCACCCGGTCGCCGACTGCATGCTGCACAAACAGGGCCGTGGCCGGCATGGTAATCGAGACGATCAGGGCTGCCGCCGGGTCCCGCCGCCAGCGCCGCGCAGCGGACCACACTCCTGCCGCGCACAGGACTGCTACCAGGGGTGTTGCGAGCGCGAACTGGCCGCCGAGCAATTCACCCATATGGCGCCAAGCCTCTGCTGGGTGCCAAGCCCCGGTGCGCCCGCCTTGCTTGACGAAGCTGGCCCAGCCGTGGCCGGCGTTCCACCAGAGCACGGGGGCGAAGCACAACCCGGCCACCGCGCCGCCCGCCCAAGGCCAGGGCGTTCGCAGCCAGACGCGCGCACGAATATCGGCCACCAGCCACACCGCCAAACCCGCCCCGAGCAGGCTGGCGGTGTACTTACTGTCCAGTGCGGCGCCAGCCGCGAGCCCCACCGCCAACCACCAAGCCCCGCGGCCTGTCGCGACAAGGCGGCCGAGCGCTGCGAACGCCGCCGTCCAGAACAACAACAGCGGTGTGTCGGGCGTGAGCGTCACGGCACCCGCGCCCAGGACCAACGTGGCGTTCAGCAGTGCCGCCGCCGGCACTCCGGCCCGGCGCCCCGGGAACAGGTCCTCCGCCGCGCGCACCAGCAGAAGCGTGCCTAAGGCTGCGGCCAAGGGCGCCAGCAACCGGATCCCGATTGCGCCCTCCCCAGCCAGGAGACTGCCAGCGCGGATCCACAACGCCACCATGGGCGGATGATCCAGGTATCCCGGCTGCAAGGCACGCGACCAAACCCAGTAATATGCCTCGTCCGGCGAGACCGGCGCAGTGGCCGCGACCAATAGCCGCACCAGCGTGAGCGCGCCAAGGCCAGCTAGCGGGAGCCAGCCGCTCTCAAGCCAACCGATGCCTCGAAGCGCGGCGTGGTCAGTGGTTTCGGCTTGGCTGAAAGGCATGATGGTGCCTGTCCCCGCCGCCGGACGCTGTCAACCCGGCGCCGCGCGGGTGGCCCACGCTCCACACCGATGACCCACGCGGCATGTGGGCCCGCCGTCTGGCGCAAACGACGATGACGGAACACCCGTCGCGCGCGAGCGGCCACCGCTTGCAGCACGAATGCCTCATTGCTTGCGGCGTCTGTTGGGTCCGGCAGGTCGAGTTCCAGGATGAACTCCCCGGTTGCATGCCACTGGCCCACTGGCTTGAACCCGGCCCGCTCGTACAACCCGCGGGCTGGATTGTCTGGTGCGACAAGCAACCGGATGCGCCGGCAACCCGGCATCCGCCGCAGCCGGAGCATCGCATCCATCAATGCCAGGCGGCCATAGCCGCAGCCCTGGTTGCGCCGGTCCAGCGCGAGCCAACCCAGCCACCAACAGGACGTATCACGCAGTTCCGGGTGGATGACATAGAACCCGATCAGCCGGTCTCCAGCCGATATCGCAAACATCGAATGAGCTGAGCCCCGCGCGACAGCGGAAAGGATGGTCTCAACAGGGCCTAGAAAGCGGGCGACCTGCTCAGGGTCCAGTTCGACAGCGGCGATAGCGGCCAGCTCATGACGGCCAATTCGACGGTAGCAAGGGGGCAAGATGCCCCGTGTTGTTGACATGACCCACTTCGTTCAGACTTGACGGACCCATCGGCCCCGGTGCTGCGGGAGAATACTCCCCGCCCATCATCGCGTGCCATAGATCCTGAGTCGCAGGTTAAGCGAAAACGGTTAATTGTTCCTTAAGCAATTACGCACGATCCAACTTTAACAACCGATTGTGGCATATAATCCGCTTCAGCCGGCGTGATGCTCGTCAAGGCGCCGACATCCAAACACTATATGGGAAGTCCGGCAACATTATGGCTGGTCCGGATCGTCTGCAGCGTTTGCACCCGGCTGACCGACTCGGCCCCCGTCAAAGCCTGCGTCAGACTATTCTCGTGCGCGGTGTCCCGTGCGACCAGGCGCAACAGGAAGTCGCCCCCGCCGCGGATCATGTGGCACGCGCGGACTTCCGGCCAACGCGCCACCAGCCGTTCGAACGACGACAGCACCGACTGCTTCTGGCTGTCTAGGCCGACGATGGCGAAGAACTCGATCGGCCAACCGAGCTTCGCCGGGTCGGTATCGGCGTGATAACCGCGGATCATTCCCGCCTCCTCCAACCGGCGGACCCGGCGCAGGCAGGGCGGTGCGGAGATGTCGGCGCGCCGGGCAAGCTCAACGTTCGTCATACGCCCGTCCTCCTGCAGCTCCCTCAGGATCCGGCGGTCGATGGCGTCGAGTGGGGGGACGCGCAGCTCAGCAGAGTTCTTAGGAATAGGCTTCATCCGGCTAGCATGCGTCCGACTCGCGAAATCATATTCCAGCGTCACGCCCCGGCAAGGCCTCGCTTGCGGCCGCCCGCGGCCAGGCTGATATGCTCCGCAGACCGTTGGAGAGCGAGATGGCACATATGACGCATAGCCGGGTGATGATCATCGGCGGTGGGCCAGCGGGCTACACCGCGGCGATCTACGCCGCTCGGGCCAGCATGGCCCCACTGCTGCTGCAAGGGCTGCAGCCCGGCGGTCAGCTCACCATCACCACCGAGGTCGAGAACTACCCGGGCTTTGCCGAGGCGGTGCAAGGCCCTTGGCTGATGGACCAAATGGCCGCCCAGGCCGACCATGTCGGCGCCCGGCTGATCGGCGACATCATAACCGAACTGAACCTATCCGCCCGCCCATTCCGCGCCCAAGGCGATGGCGGCGACAGCTATACCGCCGACATCGTCATCCTCGCCACGGGTGCGCAGGCGCGTTGGCTTGGCCTGCCCAACGAGCGGGCCTTCGCCGGCGCCGGCGTCTCCGCTTGCGCCACCTGCGACGGTTTCTTCTTCCGCGGCAAGGCAGTCGCGGTGATCGGCGGCGGCAACACGGCGGTGGAGGAGGCGCTTTACCTCACCCACCACGCCAGCTCCGTCACCGTGATCCACCGCCGCGACAGCTTCCGCGCCGAGCGCATCCTGCAGGACCGGCTGTTCGCCAACCCCAAGGTGCGGGTGGTATGGAACAGCACTGTGGAGGACGTGATCGGCACCCAGTCGCCCAAGGCGGTGCAGGCGGTGCGGGTGCGGGACGCTCGCGGCCTGGTCACCGACATCCCAGTCGACGGTGTGTTTGTCGCCATCGGGCACGACCCGGCGACCGCCCTGGTGCGCGGCCAGCTTCACCTGGACGAAAGCGGCTACGTCCGCATCGCCCCTTGGTCCACCGCCACCAGCATCCCAGGCGTGTTCGCCGCCGGCGACGTGGCCGACCCGCGCTACCGCCAGGCCGTCACCGCCGCCGGCATGGGCTGCATGGCCGCGCTGGAGGCGGAAAAATACCTCGCCGAGCACTCGCCGGTGGCCGCCATCCGGGCCCGGGAGGCGCAAACCGAGCAAGTCATCGGCGCTTGGGACTGAAAGGCAGCAATTCCCGCAAGACATGGCTGCCCAGCCTGTTAGTCTTCCGCGGGTGCGCTTTCTAGCGTGCGGGTGCGAATCGGGAGGGCTGGGCTTGATGGACTGGGACAAGCTGCGGGTGTTCCACGCTGTGGCGGAGGCCGGTAGCTTCACCCACGCGGGCGACGCGCTGAACCTCAGCCAATCGGCCGTCAGCCGGCAGATCTCGGCGTTGGAGGAGAACCTGCAGGTCTCGCTGTTCCATCGCCACGCCCGCGGGCTGATCCTGACCGAGCAGGGCGAAAGCCTGAACCGCACCGTGCGCGACGTGTTCGCCAAGCTGGCCATGACCGAGGCGCTGCTCACCGAAAGCAAGGAGCGCCCTACCGGCCGGCTGAAGGTGACCACCACCGTGGGCTTTGGCTCGCACTGGCTCTCGTCGCGCATCGGCGGCTTCCTGGCAGCCTATCCGGACGTGACGATGACGCTGCTGCTCGACGATGCCGATCTCGACCTGGCCATGCGCGAGGCCGATGTCGCCATCCGCATGCACACGCCCAAGCAGCCCGACCTGGTGCAGCGCCATCTCATGACCATCCGCTGGAGCATCGTCGCCTCCAAGGAGTACGTTGCCAAGCGCGGCACGCCCACCCGGGCGGAGGAGCTGGACGACCATTCGCTGATCCTGTTCGGCGACTACCGCCCCCCGGTGGCTGAGATCAACTGGCTCGCCGAGGCCGGCCGCCGCCCGGGCCAGCCACGCCGGGCCACGCTTGAGGTCAACTCGCTGCACGCGATGGCGATGGCGGCCCATGGCGGCGTTGGCATCGCCGTGCTGCCGAACTGGATGCATGAGGAAACGCGCGGCTTGGTCAAGTTGCTGCCGGACCTCAAGGCGCCGAAGATAGACGTCTACTTCGTCTACCCGGAAGAGCTGCGGAACTCCAAGCGCGTGGCCGTGTTCCGCGACTTCCTGCTGGCAGAGATCCAGGGCCTGCAATAAGGCGTCTGCTGCTGGCCGTCAGGCTGGGGCTTGCGGTGCCGCTGTTCTCCCATCCCGGCTACAGCTAGCGATGCGCCGCTGCCGCCATGGGCACGTCCGCACGCCATCCCGGCACCACGACCGTCACCGGCAAGTCCGGGTCGCCGGGCGGCCGTGGATGCGGATTGCCCCGGTTCTGCCACACCACCACCGTGTCCGACACGGCCGAACCATAGCCGAGTTCGCTTGGGTCATAGGGGTGGTGCGCGGCATAGCGACGCTCGAACTCGGGGCAGGCATCGAGCAAGTCGGCGTTGGTCGGGTTGTAGTAGATGAAGTAGACCTCCCGCGGCGACGCGTGCAGCAAGGTCTTGAGCCGCGTCAGCAGGCGCTCCACCAGGGGGCGTCCAAACGAATTGTAAAGGAAGATCACCAGCGGTCCGGCCGGCAAATCCGGCGCTGTTGCGTCGCCGACGATGATGCGCACGGATGTCAGGTGCGGATACGCGCGGCCGAACACCGCGGCATTGCGCCGTGCCAGCGCCGCCACCGCGGGCGAAAGCTCGATCCCGGTGACGCTGGCGAAACCCATCTCGCTGGCGATCAGCAACGGCCGCCCTTTGCCGCAACCCAGATCGAAAAAGTGGCATCGTCCTGGCCCGGGCACGGTGCCCAGCGCGGCCCGGATGATGCTCGGTTGCGCGGCGGCATAGGCGGTGGTGGGCGCATCCAGCGGGTCGCCGGGCTGCAGCACATAGCCCGGCAGCATGCCGCTGGTGCGAACGCCATAGCGTTTGTCGAACGGGTGAGTGCGCTTCCAGCCCTTATCCCGCGCGGCCACAAGCTCGAAGTAGGCGATGAGCGCACGCCGCACTGGTGGCAGCCGCGCTGCAACCCACACCGCCCGCTTCACGCGCTGCTTCAACACTCACTCCTGATCACGCCGCCACCGCCGACTCAGGCCTTGTCCGCCACGACGAACAAGCGCGGAAACAGCAACAGCCGCTTGCCGTCCGCCCGCACCGCATAGGCCCGCGAGATGGCAGCCTGATAGGCGGCAAGGAACGCCGCCCGCTCGTCCTCGCCCAGCGGTGCCAGGAATGGCTGCAACCCCGTGCTGCGCACCCAGTCCACGATCGCGGCTGCGTCCGCCATGGGGTGATGGTAGACCGTGCGCCAAACCTCCACCCGCGCAGCCAGCGGCGCCAGCACGTCGTAATAGGCGGCGGCTGGCAACACCCGCACCCGCTCCGCCGCCTGCGCGAGCTTGGCCGCCCATGGCCCGGCGGCTGCCACCTCACGCATCAGCCGGTGCGACGGCTCATCGCGGTTGTCCGGCACCTGGAAGGCCAGCGCGCCGCCAGGAGCCACCAAGCCGAACAGCCGCGGGATCAGTGTTGGGTGGTCGGCCACCCATTGCAGCGCCGCGTTGGCGTAGATCAGGTTGAGCGGGCCGTCGGGCTGCCAGGACGCAATGTCCGCGTGCGCAAAGCGGGCTTGCGGCAGGCGGGTCCGCGCCTGCGTCAGCATCGCCTCGGACGTGTCCAGACCAATCACATCGGCCTGGGGAAAGCGTTCGGCCAGCAGTTCGGTCGAGTTGCCGGGCCCGCAGCCTAGATCGGCCACGCTGGCCGGGCCGGCCAGCGTCACGGCGGCCAGCAGGTCGCGCGCCGGGCGGGTCCGCTCGCGCTCGAAGCGGCGGTAAAGCTCTGGGCTCCAGCTCTCGCCCGCCATTGCGTCTGCTACCAGGGCACAGTCTTGTTCTGGTAGTCGACATAGCTGCAGCCACCCTGCCCCGCCCGGGCCTCGATCATGTCGGCCATGCCGCGCACGCTGGTTTGCACGTCCAGCAGGGCGTCGGGACCGCCCATATCCGTGCGCACCCAGCCAGGAGCCACCGAGAGGATCGTCCGGCTGCCGCCCGACCGCACCGTGTAGCTCCGCAGCATGGTGTTCAGCGCGGCCTTGCTCGCCCGGTACACCTCCCAGCCGCCCCGGTCATTGTTGGCGACGCTGCCGAGCCCCGAACTCATCGCCGCAATCGTGCCCTTGGGCGCCACCAGCGGAGAGAGCGCCTCGATCACCCGCAGCGGGCTCAGCGCGTTGGTGGTGAGCACGCGCACGAACTCTTCGGTGCTCACGTCCGCCGCCGTCTCGCTCGGCCCGTTGGACACGCCTGCGTTCACGAACAGCAGGTCGAGTTGCGTGCCGCCAAGCCGCTCGCCAAGGGAGAGCACCTCGCCAGTGTGGTTGATGTCCACCGCCTCGATCCTAACGCCATCGCCGAGTTCGGCCAAGGCACCCGGGTTCGCCGGGTCTCTCACGGTGGCGATGGTGCGCCAGCCGCGCCGCACAAACTCCTGCGCCAACCCCAGGCCAAGGCCGCGTGAGGCGCCAACGATCAATGCCGTTTGTTGGGTCATCAATTGATCTTTCCTATGAAGCCATCATCCTCATGGCGGAGCCACCGCGGCTCGCCATGCACCTCGCAACGGGAACACGGTGCCGCCCGTTCCGCCTTGCTAGAGCGCGCGCCGGCCAAGCCCACGACTCCTGTCCCCACGACCTCCATCCTTCTCAACTGCACCGAGGACGACCGCCACGACCCGGCTCACCATGCCCTTAACCTCCTCCATCGACGGCGTGATGACCAGGGCTGCCCCAACTCTGTCTGCAACTGTTATCGGCGCCGGCCCGGCAGGGCTGATGGCGGCCGAGCGGCTGGCGCTGGGTGGCGCGCGGGTCACGGTGGTCGACCGCATGCCCACGCCGGCGCGCAAGTTCCTGATGGCGGGCGTAGGCGGGTTGAACCTGACCCACAGCGAGCCCGAGCCGGTGTTCCTCAAGCGCTACGGCGCCGCCAGCGAGCAACTCGCCCCCGCCTTGGCCGCCTTCCCGCCTGCTGCTTTGCGTGCCTGGTGCCAATCGCTGGGCCAGGAGACCTTTGTCGGCAGCAGCGGGCGGGTGTTCCCAAGCGTGATGAAGGCCTCGCCGCTGCTGCGCGCCTGGTTGCGCCGGCTCGACGGCCTTGCGGTCGAACTGCAAACCAGCCGCCGTTGGCACGGCTGGGACGCATCCGGCGGTGTGCTGTTCAGCCCGCCGCTCGAGCTGCCGGCGGGAGCGGTTGTGCTGGCCCTGGGTGGGGCGAGCTGGCCGCGCCTGGGGTCGGACGGGGCATGGG
>CAXTRX010000026.1:20152-26683 GCA_964246785.1 uncultured Acetobacteraceae bacterium
ATGCCGGGTCTGCGCTCAAGCGGATCACGGCCTCATTCGCTGGATGCACGGTGCCCGGCGATGCCACGGTCACACAGGCGGGGGTGGAGGGCGGTCCGTTCTACGCCCTGGCAGCCCCGTTGCGGGAGGCCATTGCCGCGGCGGGCGAGGCGGTCGCCATGATCGACTTGCGGCCGGACCTCACAGTGGCAGAACTCGGGCGGCGGCTGCGGGAGCCGCGGCGGGCCCAGTCGCAGTCCACCTTCCTGCGCAAGGCCGCCGGCCTGTCCCCGGCGGCAATCACCCTGTTGCGTGAGTGTGCCGGCACGCCTGCTGATCTCGCCAGCGCCATCAAGCGCCTGCCCGTGCGGCTGACCAGCACGACGGGGCTGGCCCGGGCCATTTCGACCGCAGGCGGGCTGCGCTGGGACGCGCTGGACGGGTTTGCACTGCGGCCGCCGCATGCGCCGCCGGGCGTATTTGCCGCAGGTGAGATGCTCGACTGGGAGGCACCGACCGGAGGCTACCTGCTGCAGGCCGCGTTCAGCACGGGTTACGCCGCCGGCGAGGCCGCGCTGACCTGGCTGCGGCAGGGGCGCGTGTTATTGTAGCTCCTCGACAGGTTTGGCACCGTCGCGCTGCATCTCTTGCGCGGCCTTGTCTTCCAGGCGACGCTCATTGCGGCGGAGGAACACCACAGCCACCCCAATCACGATCACCCCAATGACCGCCAACCCGATCGCAACCGGCCCCTCGATCCGCCGGATCGCATCGCCCAGCAAGTATGCCGCGGTGCCATAGGTGGTAGCCCAGACAACGCCGCCGACGGCGTTCCACAGCAGAAACGTCCGCCAGTGCATCTGGTTGGCCCCGGCCAGCAGCGCCACGAAGGTGCGCAGGATGGCGATGAAGCGGCCAAAGAACACCACCTTGCCGCCCTGGCGGGCAAACAGGTAGCGGCCGAGCTGCAGCCGCTTGTCGGTCAAACCGACTTTTGCGCCATAGCGCCGCAGCAGCCTGAAGCCGGCCCATCGCCCGATCAGGTAGCCGAAGTTGTCGCCCATGATGGCGCCAAGCACCGCAGCGCCGATCACGCCGGCAATATGAAGCTTCCCGGTCGCGGCGGAGTATATTGCGGCGCCGATGATCATGCTTTCGCCGGGCAACGGCACGCCCATCGCTTCGAGCCCGATCACGATAAACACCAACCCATAGCCATACTCGTCCAGCAGGTGGATCAGGACGTCCTTGCTAACCACGCGGTGGATCCCGGAAGCTCGCCAGTCCTCGCCGTGCCGTGCCCCCTTCGTCGAAGTTCGCCGGGTCCAGCCAGGCGAGGATCGCATCGCGCCGGCTTGGCCATTCCTCGGCCAACATGGAAAAATAGGCGGTGTCACGCTGCCGTCCCTTGACCACCAGGTGGCTGCGCAGGGTGCCTTCATAGCTGAAGCCCAGCCGCTCGGCCGCGCGGCGGGAGGGCGCATTGAGCGCGTTGCACTTCCAAACCAGCCGCCGGTAGCCAAGCTCATCGGCGGCCAGGCGGAGCAGCAGGAACATCGCCTCCGTCGCCGCGCGGGTGCGCTGCATGCGCGGGGCGAACCAAATATGGCCCAGCTCAATGGCGGCATGCGCGGGTGAAATATCCATCAGGGTGAGCCAGCCCGACACCACGCCGGTAGCAACCGGCCGCACCGCCCAGGCCATCGGATCATGCGTGCTGGCGAAGGCGGCCACGTGCCGGGTCATGGCGGCGGCATCCGGGAACGGGCCATAGCCCAGATAGGCCCAGCTCTCGTCGGTGCCACGCGCCGCCTCGAACAGCTCGGCGGCGTGCCGCACGTGCAGCGGCTCCAGTTCCGCCTCGCGCCCCCGCAACCGCACCCGCGCCGGCAGCGGGCGCGGCGTGCTGTCCACCAACAGGCCGAGAGGCGGCTGCGTTGCCGGGTCGACAGGGCTCATAATGGCTTTACCTTGTGATGGCTGGGAGCCAATCCCCGCAGCCGCCAGCCGCCCAACAAAAGAAGGGTTTCATCGATGCTTCGCCAGTTTTCTGCAGTCATTCTAGCCGCCGCTTTCCTGGTGCCGGCCGCCCGAGCTGAGACCGTAACCCTGCATGCCACCATGAACGCCGCCACGGAAGTGCCGGCCAAGCCCAGCAGCGGCACCGGCACCGTGCAGGCAACGCTGGACACCGCGACCAAGGAGCTGACCTACACCGTCACCTATGCCGATCTCACCGGCCCGGCCACCGCTGCGCACTTTCACGGTCCGGCCGCAGCCGGCGCCAATGCGGGCGTTTTGGTTCCGTTGTCGCCGCCGCTCACCAGCCCGATCAAGGGCACTGCCACGTTGACGGACGCGCAGGTGACGGACTTCATGGGCGGCCAGGTTTACGCCAACGTGCACACTGCCGCGAACCCCGGCGGTGAAATCCGCGGCCAGGTGACGAAATAGCCGCAAGAGCGTGATCGCTTCAGCTTGACCTAAAAAACCCTCTCCCGCCGGGAGAGGGAAAAGCAAGGGCATCTTCTTCCTGTGAAGGGCGCAACCTGACGACTTCAGCCCAGGCCCAGCGCCGCGTTCACCACCGCAGCGGCTTTCGAATAGGGCGGGAAGAAAGCGTCGATGTGGTCCCCGGTGCCGCGAACGACCACGCCGCGCGGGTTGGAGAACTCGCGGAATCCCTCTTCGCCGTGATGGCGCCCCATGCCGCTCATGCCGACGCCGCCGAAGCCCAGAGAAGGCAGGGCGCCCTGCAGCGCGCACGTGTTGACGGCCGCGCCGCCGGAATGGACCCGGCTGAGGATACGATTGGTCGCCGCCATGTCGTCGCCGAAAAGATAGAAGCCGAGCGGCCGCTCGCCTGCGTTAACCCGTTCAATCGCCTCGTCCACATCGTCGTAAGCCACAACCGGCAGGATCGGCCCGAAGATCTCCTCCTGCATGATCCGCAGGTCAGGAGCCGGATCAATCACCAGTGAAATCGGCATCCGCCGCGTCTGCCGGTCCACGCGGCCGTCCGGCTCCAGCTCGACGATCCTGGTCTGGCGGTCACGCGCCTCGGCCAGCATATCCTCAAGCCGGATCAGGTGGCGTGGCGAAATAATGCCTGTGCAGTCGTCGCTTTGCGAATAGTGCGGCGCGACCCGCCGCATGAAGTCGGCCGACATGGCCACAAACGCCTCCACCTCGGCGCGCGGCACAAGACAGTAGTCGACCGAGATGCACATCTGCCCGTTCTTGACCATCTTGGTGCCGATAACGGAGTCGACGTTGGCCGCAGTGACGGAGCCTGGGGTGAGCAGGGCCGGGCACTTGCCGCCCAACTCCAGCGTCACCGGGGTCAGGTTGCGCGCGGCGGCCTGCATGATCTGACGGCCGACGTTCGGGCTGCCGGTGTAGAGCAGGTGGTCCCAAGGCAGGTCCGCGAAGGCGCGGGCGAGATCGAGGCCGCCGACAGCGACATAGACCAGCGTCGGGTCGAAGGCGTTGGCCACCATTTCAGCCAGCAGCGTCGCCGAGGCCGGCGTGTAATCCGACGGCTTGACGATCACCCGGTTGCCCGCGGCCAGCATCTCGATCATCGGGCCGACCGACAAGTCGAACGGAAAGTTCCAGGGCACGATGTTGCCGACCACGCCCTTCGGCTGAAGCTGGATGAAGGCGCTCGCCGTGCCCAGCATCGCCGGATCGGCCTCGCGCGGCGACGGCTGCATCCATTGTTCCAGCTTGCCCAACACATACTGCGCGCGCGCAACCGGGCCAAGCACCTCGATGAGGTCTGAGGCCGGCGCCGGATGCGAGCCGAAGTCGCTGGCCAGCGCCGCACTGATCCGCTCGCGGTGACCGAGCAGCATCTCGACCAACTTGCCGACCCGCAGCTTGCGCTCCTCAAGGCTCGGGTTGCGGTCGGCGTTGAACGCGGCCCGCTGCGCTTTGAAGGCGGCGTGCAACCGCTCGACCGACTGAGCCTCGCCCCCAGGCAAGGGGGCTGCGGCTTGCGTCTGGTTTTCTAGGATAGTCATCTTGATCCTCCGTTGTGCTTCTTGCGCTTCAGCGTGCCGGCTGAGCGAACCCGGGCATGTTGGCACAGCCCGCGCCGTCATTGCGAGGCGCCTTCGCCGCGGCAATCCAGGAGGGCCGCACCGTGCGTGTCGCCCTGGATCGCCACGTCGCAAGGGCTCCTCGCAATGACAAAAGAGGGGCAAGTGCGCCTCGCGATGACGAAGTTGGGTAACAACGCAGGTCGTTATGACCTGACCATCGGTGCCAAAAACCCTCGCAATAGATCGTTCACTTGCTCCGGCGCGTCCTGCTGCACCCAGTGCGAGACGCCGGGCAGCCGCTCGATGCGCAGGTCGGCCACATACCGGTCGGTGCCGTCCAGGCAAATCACGTCCAACGCCACGTCCCGCTCGCCCCAGATCACCATCGTCGGCACCTCGATGCGCCGATCCAAAGCCGGCATCGAACCACCCAGGCGCATGGCGCGGTACCAGTTCAGCATCGCCGTCGCGGCGCCCGGCTCGGCGATTTGGCTGGCATACACCTCAACCACATCAGGCGGGATCGCCAGGCCGCGGAACATGCGGCGTACCGCCTCGCCACCGCGCGCCGCCAGCAAGCGCTCCGGCAGCATCGGAAGCTGGAACAGCCCGATATACCAGGACTTGCGGCGCTGCCGCCATTGCTTCAGCGCGGCGCGGAAGCACAGCGGATGCGGCACGTTCAGAATCACCAAGCGCTGCAACGGACGCACCTGGGCGATGGCAAAGCACCATGCCACCATCGCTCCCCAGTCATGGCCTATCAACGTGACGTGCTGCGCCCCCGAGGCGTCGATCAACCCGGCCACGTCGGCCACCAAATGGCGCAGCGCATAGGCGGCCACCCCGTCGGGACGCGAACTCCGGCCGTAGCCGCGCTGGTTGACTGCCCAAACCCGGTAGCCCAGATCGGCGAGCACCGGCACCTGGTTGCGCCAGGACACGAGGTGCTCTGGAAAGCCGTGCAGGCACAGCGCCAGATGGTCGCCCGCGCCGGTTTCCTCCACTTCGAAGCGCAACCCGTTCGCCTCGACGAACCGCAGGCTCACGCAGTTGCTCCCCGGGGGGCCACACCCACCAGGCCGCGGGCGAAGTCCATCGCCTCGAACGGCCGCAAGTCCCCCGCCTGCTCGCCCACGCCCACCGCATGCACCGGCAGGCCGTAATCCTCCGCCAGCGCCACCACGATGCCGCCGCGGGCGCTGCCATCGAGCTTGGTCACCACCAGCCCGGTCACCGCCACCATCTCCTTGAACACGCGGACTTGCTCGAGCGCGTTGTGCCCGGTGGTGGCGTCCAGCACCAGCAACACCGAATGCGGCGCCGACGCATCGCGCTTGCGCATCACCCGGATCACCTTGGAGAGCTCCTCCATCAGCGCCGACTTGTTGTGCAGCCGTCCAGCGGTGTCGACCAGCAGCACGTCCGCGCCCTCGGCCTGGGCGCGCACCAGCGCGTCGAATGCCAGCCCCGCCGCATCGGCATCGGGTGGGCCGGAGATCACCGGCGCCCCGGTCCGCTCGCCCCAGATCTGCAATTGCTCCACCGCGGCGGCGCGGAAGGTGTCGCCCGCCACCAGCACGGCCCGCAGCCCCTGCTCGCGGTATTGCAGGGCGAGCTTGCCGATGGTCGTGGTCTTGCCGGTGCCGTTCACCCCCACCACCAGGACGACATGCGGCTTGCGTGCGCGGTCGAGCACCAGCGGCTGAGCGACGGGGGCCAGGATGGCGGCGATCTGTTCCGCCAGCGCCTCCTTGATCTCGGCATCGGTGACGCTGCGGCCGAAGCGGCTGCGGCGGAAATCCTCCACCATGTCGGCCGCCGCCGCCGGGCCGAGATCGGCCCCCAGCAGCAGCTCCTCGAGTTCGGCCAACGCATCGTCGTCCAGCACCCGCTTGGCAAACCCGGCGGTGAGCCCGCCGGTCAGTTTCTCGGTCGAACGGCTGAGCCCGGCCTTCAGCTTGGAGAAGAAACCGCCGAGCGCCATCAGGCCGCTTTCGCAACCAAGCCTTGCGCGTCGGCCGCCACGCCGCGCGCGCCAAGCAAGGTGCCGGGCTCGGCCGCCAGCCGCACGGGGCTGAAATGCTCGGTATGTCCCCGTCCGCCCCGCTCCGCCAGGACTTGCACCGTCCCACCCAGTTGCGCCTGGTGGAACGCGAGCGCCTGCGCCGCCCCGGCCTCTCGCAGCCGTAACGCCCGCTCACGCCGAACGGGCGAAGGCACCGCTGGCATGCGTGCCGCGGGCGTTCCAGGCCGTTCGCTGTAGGCAAAGACGTGGAGGTATGGAATGGCCGCCTCCGCCACGAAGCCCAGCGTCTGCTCGAACAACGCCTCGGTTTCGGTGGGAAAACCGGCGATCAGGTCTGCCCCGATCGCAATGCCTGGCCGCAGCGTCCGGGCCCGTGCGATGGCTGCCAGCGCGCCGGCGCGGGCATGGCGCCGGCGCATCCGCTTGAGCCCCCGGGCCGCCCCGGCCTGCAGCGCAAGGTGGAGATGCGGCATGAAG
>CAXTRX010000027.1:0-1927 GCA_964246785.1 uncultured Acetobacteraceae bacterium
TCTGGATTGCGCGCGCGAAGCCCAGCAGGCGCGACCCCATGGTCCAGCCGCCGACGGTGAGGATGCCACGGAGCATGGCGGCAGTGCTTACTCGCCGGCTTCAGGTCGGTCCAGCGGGGAGGCGGGCTGGGCCTGGCGTGGCGCGCCAGCCACAGACGTTGAGCCACCGCGTGCCCGGCCGTCTGCTCATGGGAAGTTTACATATGTAGGCAGATCGTTGGCACTATGGAACGGCCGCAATAGAGCCAGGCCGCTTCGGCTGCGGGCGTCGTCGAACAAAAGGGATCGATCGAATGAGTGGCTCGGTGACGGCATTTGCAACGATCAGCGGCAGTAATGCGTATCTCAACCAACTGTCAGTCAATGGCGAGGCGTTTGAAGCTATCTCCGAGCCCTATACCGATCCTTCGACGGGAGAGACCACTCAACTCAGCGAAATCATCCCCATCGCAGGGCTCGTATCAATCACCGATACGACAGCGAGCGGCCTGGTCATTCCCCTAGGCAGTGTTGCCACCGGCAACGGCAATTCTTACGACATGACCGTTCAACTCCCCGCGCTCGGGGCAAACGTCCTTACCGCCAGCGTCGTCAGTCCCGCCGCCGCCGCCGCGTCCGTCCTCCCGGCGGGCGACACCAACACCCTTACCGACACGCTCCAGCCAACCCCGATCATGGTCAGCCAGCCGAACGACGTGGTGACGGACACGCTGAACGACCCGGCGCCGCAAGCAGGCGTCACCGTCGCGCCGTTCAGCCAGGTGGCGCTCACCGACTCGAACCCGCTGCAGCTCGACTCCGCCACCATCAGCGTCACCAGCCAGGTCCCCTACACGCTCGCCCTGCCCAACCTGCAGGACCTCAGCGCCTCCGCGCTGGCCGCAGCACTCGACCAGGTCGCCCTCACCTTCACCTCCCCCACCAGCGGCACCGACACCGTCACCGCCACCATCACCGACAATGCGGGCCTCTCCACCGTCCTCGCCACCGAGGCCAGCCTGATCGTCACCGCGTCGCCGCCGCAACCAGTAGCCGCCAGCGACGCGGCCGCAGGCGTCACGGACACCTACAACCTCGATGCCGGGCCGGGCGCGAACACCTTGCAGCTTTCGCCGTTCCAGGGTGTCGTGATCGACGACCCCAACGCGGGCCGGCTCGACTCGGCCACCATCACGGTCTCCGGCCCGATTGCCGGCACACTCAGCACGGCATCGCTGCAGAACCTGCCAGTCGCCGCACTCGCCGCCGCGCTGGACGCAGACACGCTGACCTTTGCTGGCGAGACGGCTGGCACCGACATCGTCACCGCCACCATCACCGACAGCATCGGCGAGACCACGACACTCACCAGCACGGACGGGCTGGCGTTCATCAATGCCACGACTGTCTCGGCCACACCGATTGAAGTGGCGGCCATCACTGGCACCGACGGGACGATCACCGGCACGGCTGAGGAAGAGCTGCTGAACAGCGCGGCTGTACCCGTGCTGATAGACCCGTTGGCCGATGCCACCGTCGCGATCTACGATGGCGGCACGGAGTTCGACAGCGTCAGCACAAACGCCAGCGGCGCCTTCGAGACCAACCCGTCTTTGCCAGCAACCGGTTCTGGCTATACCGCGTCGGTGGTGCCGGTGCTGGGCTCGGGAGCGGACACTCTGGCGCTGTTCATCTCCGAGCGGGGAGCGCGCGATGGGGCGCAGTTCACGGTCAGCGTGGATGGCACGCAGGTCGGCGGCGTGCAGACCACCACGGCCGTGGGCGCACTGCCGGGCCAGGCGCAGGAATTCGACATTGCGGGCACGTTCGCTGCTGGAACGAGCCATATGGTGTCGATCGACTACCTGAACGCCGACCAGAGCCTGCTGCTGCTCAACAGCGGCACCATCGACGGCACGGCTATTTCCGCCGCCAGCACCGTGCTCAG
>CAXTRX010000027.1:1937-4602 GCA_964246785.1 uncultured Acetobacteraceae bacterium
CAGCAACACTGGGTCCGCAGGGTTTGATTTCACCGCGCCCACCATCCACACAATCGGCTCGGGGGCGGACAGGGTCTTGCTCGATGTGTCGCAATCGGGCGCGACCGCAGGTGCAAAGTTCACGGTCGCTGTCAATGGTGAGCAGATCGGCGGCGTGCAGACGGTCTACACCGCGTACTCCGCCTCTAGCCTTCCCGCTTCGGCGCCGAACTTCGAGATCGAGGGCAACTTCCCAAATGGAACTGACACAATCACGTTCACGTTCCTGAATGCAGACAACAGCATCCTGTTTGTCTCGGGTGCCGGCCTCAATACACCCTCGCTCACGCTCACCAACGACGGTTCGGCGGGCGACACCTTCTACAACCAACTCCTGGTTCCCGCCATCGGATTGGGGCCGGACGCGCTGGAGCTGGCCACCTCGCAGGACGGCGAGCCAGCAGGCGCCAAGTTCACCGTAAGCGTCGATGGGAGCCAAGTCGGCGGCGTGCAAACCACCACAGCGGACAACGACAGCGGACAATCTCAGCCGCTGCTCGTGCTGGGTGACTTCGCACCGGGCGCCAACCACAACGTAACCATCAGCTACCTCAACGCCGACAACAGCCTGCTCTTTGCCGAAGCCGCCACCATCAACGGCGCGACGATTGCAGGCGGCAGCACGGTGCTGAGCAACAACGGCAGCCTCGGCTTCAGCTTCGCCACGCCGGGCGCCCCCAGCCCGGCCGCAATCGGCTCCGGGCCCGACACATTGGCGCTATCGCTGTCGGAAGACTACTTCCAGAACAATGCGCAATTCACCCTCAGCGTCGACGACGTCCAGATTGGCGGCGTCCAGAGCGTGGGCGCGATTGCCGGCAACGGGCAGAGCCAGGTGCTCGACGTGCTGGGGCACTTCGCCGGGACGCATACCGTGTCGATCGACTTCATCAATCCCGACTCCGAGGGCGCCGGCACAGTCGGCTTGGTGCGCAACCTCTATGTCAACGGCGCAAGCATCGACGGCGCCGCCATTGCCGACAGCACCATCTCGCTCCGCGGCGGCGCACCGTCGCAGAGCTTCAGCTTCACGCACTGATTCAGGCCAGCGCTGCCGCACCGTCCGGATTCGTTTTCTGGTCGTTTCGGTCACTTTGCCGGTAGCAGCCTGCGACAGCGCTGCAATCCATTGCGTTTCAGTCACGACTGGCATACCGGAGCACTCAGACCGGCGCGAACGCCTGGTTCGATCGATTAAATTCACAGCAAGCACAAGCCGTCGTTTTGTGGGCATCTGGATCCGGCGGGTGCCCGGGTTCGGTCGAATAATGCGCCAACGACGACGGGCGGGTATGAGCGGGAGCAGCACGATGAGCAGACTAAACTCGGACTTCACGGCCAGCCAAAACCAGAGTTCGGCAGGAGCGTTTCAGGATTCCAATATCATTACGACGGCTTGCCTGAACGCCAACAGTAGCCTGCTCTTGGCTGATCAGGCCGAGATCAATGGGTCGACAATTGCCGGCGGCAATGCCGCATCGAGCAATGACGCCAGCTTAGGATTTGCCTTTGTTCGCTCTCTTGGAGCATCTCCGGTCACGACTGCTGCCAACTCCGACACGTTGGCGGTTTATGTGGTAGCGGCGCCGCTGAGCTCGAGCTTCGCACGCTGAGGACGCCTGCTGGCGAGCGTTGACAGTAGCAGCACCATCAATCACCCACATTGCACCGCGGTGCCTTCCCGCCTCGTAAAACCAGTCTATTTCAAGCAGTGGAGCGCGCATACAACGCCAGTCCATTGCTGTCCTACCATGCTATATTCCTACTTGCGCATGTAGGTTTGTTCGAGCGCAACATCCACAAAGCTAAACCGAAAGCAATATCATGAGTGGTTATACTTCCAAAGCCGTTCTACTCGTCGGACAAGACGGCAGCGGCGCCGGACCGGAACAGGCGCTTGCCGGTACAGTAGAATACATCATCGATCAGAACGGAACGACCGTGGGCAGCGTCGCGCTGCCGGGTGCGGCCGTCAGCATCGTGCAGGATGGGCAGGTGCTCGCCACTCCCACCAGCAACGCCAGCGGCAATGTCGCCACCAGCGTAAAGATACTCTCGCCTTCGCGCCCTGTGAGCGCCTATGCCTTGGTGGGCGGCAGCTATGTCAGCAGCGCCGATCTGTTCGTGCAGCCGCCCGTGCAAGCGATCACCGCGACCAACGCCGCCGGCAACCTGACCGACAAGGTCGACACCGACTTTCCCAACCCACCAAGCGCCCTGAGCGTGGCACCGTTCCGGCAGGTCGCCATCACCGATCCCATGCCGGGCGCGTTGTTGTCGGCAACGGTCGCGGTGTCCGGCCCGGTGGCGGCAAACTTCACTTTGCCACCGTTGCAAAACCTGTCCGCCGCCGCCCTCGCCGCGGCCTTGGATGGCGCCCTACTGCAATTCACCGGCTTCATCGGCGGCGCCGACACGGTGACGGCCGACATCACCGACAGCACCGGCAAATCGGGCCAGCTCGTCAGCACCGACAACCTGGTTTACTATAGCTCGGACGGCTCGCCAGAAACCACGTTGCCCTTGGTGGCGCTGGCCCGCGCGGCGGCGACCAGCGCCCCCCCCCCGCAACCGCTCACCCGCGCGGCCAGCGCCCCAGTGTTTGGCCATTTAGGGCAGCCAGGGT
>CAXTRX010000027.1:4612-6574 GCA_964246785.1 uncultured Acetobacteraceae bacterium
GGGGCCCGCCCCCCCACACCCCGGGGGCCGTGGGGGGGCGGGCCCCGGGGGGGCTCCCCCCCCCCCCACCACCACGCAAACGATCACCGGCTCGGCAAGCGACCTAGTGTTTGCCAATTTGGGCCAGCAAGTGTCGAGCGCGCCGTCGGCCGGCGCCACGGTCACGCTCCTCGACAATGGCGTGCCACTGGGTCAGGCGGTCACAGACGCCAACGGCAACTTCTCAGCCAACGTCGCGCTGCCGTTTCTCGGCGCCAACAGCCTTACCGCCACCGTAACCGACAGCTTCGGCACTGGTTCGAGCACGGTGCCCGTCGTCGACACGCTGCTGCCGGGAAGCGGCACGCACACGCTGGGGAGCGGGCCGGATACCTTGGCGCTGCTGGTCTCCGAGCGCGGCCAACCGGCGGGCGCGCAGTTCATCGTGGACGTCAACGGCCAGCAGGTCGGCGGAGTGCAGACCACCAAGGCGGATGTCACGGCTGGGCAGACGCAAGAGTTCGACCTGCTGGGCCTCTATCCCATGGCGGCGAACGACGTTTCCGTCACCTATCTCAACGCGAGCAACAGCCTGTTGTTCTTGGACAGCGCGGCGTTGAACGGCACGGCCCTGCCCGGCAGCAGCCTGGTGCTGAGCAATGACGGCACCGAAAGCCTCAGCTTCGCCGGCCCCCCACTCACCGCGCCGGGCACGACCACGACGAGCTCTGGCATTATCGGCTCGGGGCCGGATGCGCTCACGCTGGATCTGTCGCAGCGGGCGGAGCCTGCGGGCGCCCAGTTCACCGTTGCGGTCGACGGAACCCAGATTGGCGGCACACAAACCGTGACCGCCGACTATGCTGCGGGACAGACCGAGGACCTCGACGTGCTGGGCAATTTCGCGCCTGGGGTAAGCCACACCGCAACCATCACCTATCTCAATGCGAGCAACAGTCTGCTGGTCTTGGGCCAGGCGGCGATCAACGGCAGCACGATTGCGGGCGGCAGCGAAGTGTTCAGCAACAATGGCAGCCTCGGCTTCAGTTTCGCCGTGCCGCCGCCTACCACCCTCAATGCCGCATCAGGTAGCTCGGCGCTGCCCGACACGCTGGGCCTGAGCGTATCGGCACTTGGGTCCGCAGCCGGGTTCACCGTGAGCGTGGATGGCGCGCAGGTGGGTAGCGTGCAGGCGGTGAGCGCCTTGCAGGGCTATGGCCCGCCAGACGTGTTCGACGTGCTGGATAACTTTGCCGGTTCGCACACGGTGTCGGTGGCCGCGTTCGGCGGTTCGGCGCTCTCGTTCGGCGCCGCCACGCTCGACGGAGCCGCGGTCGCCAACAGCGCCTTCACCGTGGCCGCCGGCGCCACCGACAGCTTCACCATCACACGCTAACCCGGTGGCGTTCATTCCGCCGTCACCCTCTCCGCAATCCAGCCCTCGCCGGCCTCCCGGTCGCCCAAGCGCTCCAACAGCCCCGCCAGCAACGGCGGCCATTCCTGTTCCCACAAGAACGGCGGGTTGCGAACCAACAGCCCGTTGCCGTTCAGCCGCGCCGGGTCGGTCGGCTCGCGCAGCCAGAGTTCCGCCATGGCGACGTCCCGCACGCCAGCCAGCCGCACCGTCTCATGCAGCGTGCGGACAGGGGCGCGATGCTTGATCGGATACCACGCCGCGACGACGGCCGCCGGAAACCGGCGCGCGACGGTGGCGAGGGCCTGTGCGACCCGGGCATGCTCGCCGGGCGCCTCGTAAGGCGGGTCGATCAGCACCAGGCCGCGTTTTGGCCCGGCGGGCGGCAGCAGGGCGACAAGCGCCGCCCAACCGTCGCGTGCATGCACGGCCACTTGCTGGTCGCTGGCGAATAGTCGGCGCAGCGCACCCGCCTCCTCCGGCTGGAGTTCGCAGCACGTCAACGTGTCACCGGGCCGCAGGAGCGCCCGGGCGATCGCTGGTGAACCGGGATACAGGCCCGCCGCCTC
>CAXTRX010000027.1:6584-13565 GCA_964246785.1 uncultured Acetobacteraceae bacterium
CCATATCCACATAGTCGGCCAAGACGGCAGGCGGCGCGTGCAGCAGGCGGGCGATGCCAGCGCGCCACTCTCCCGTGCGCTCGGCCTGGCTGGAAAGCTCGTAGCGCCCGGCGCCGGCATGGGTGTCCAGCACGGCAAACGGCGCAGGCTTGCGGGCGAGCGCACGCAGCAGCCACACCAGCAGCGCATGCTTGGTGCAGTCGGCAAAATTGCCCGCATGGAAGGCGTGCCGGTAGTTCATGCCCCGCGCAGCTCCTCCAGCGGCCAGCGCGGCCGTGGCGGCGTATCGAGCGGGTCGGCAAGCCCCAGCCGCAAGCGCTCGATGCCAGCCCAGGCCACCATCACCGCGTTGTCGCCGCAAAGCCGCAGCGGCGGTGCGATCAGCGGCAAGCCGTGGCGTTGCGCCACCGCCGCCAGCGCGGTGCGGATGGCGTGGTTGGCGGCAACGCCGCCGGCCACCACCAATGCTCCAGCCTCGGGCATCATTGCGAGCGCCTGGGCCGCGCGGTCCGCCATCACCTCGGCCACGGCGGCCTGGAAGCTGGCCGCGATATCAGCCGCATCGCGCAGCGGGATCGGGCCCGGGGGGAAGCTCCTGGCGACGTGGGCCACCGCCGTCTTCAACCCGGAGAACGAGAAGTCGCAGCCGGCCCGGCGCAACAGCGGGCGAGGCAGGGCGTAGCGTGCCGGGTCGCCGTTGGCCGCGAGGCGCTCCACCGCCGGACCGCCGGGCCACGGCAGGCCAAGCAGCTTGCCCACCTTGTCGAATGCCTCTCCCACCGCGTCGTCCATGGTGCCGCCCAGGCGGCGGTAACGCCCCACGCCCGCCACCGCCACGCACTGGCAATGCCCGCCACTGACCAGCAGCAGCAGGTAGGGGAATGCCGCGCGGTTGGTAAGCCGGGCCGTCAAGGCGTGCGCCTCGAGGTGGTTGATGGCAGCGAAAGGCAGCCCGGCGGCCAAGGCGATGCCCTTTCCGAGCCCGCTGCCCACAATCAGCCCGCCAATCAGGCCCGGCCCCGTGGTGGCTGCGACCCCGCCGAGATCAGCCACGCCCAGCCCGGCCCGCTCCAGCACCTCCCGCACCAGCCCGGGCAGATGCTGCAGATGGGCACGGGCGGCAATCTCCGGCACCACGCCGCCGAAGCTGGCGTGCACGCTCTGGCTCAGCACCGCTTCGGCCAGCACGGTGCCATCCGCCGCGAGCACGGCGGCCGCAGTTTCGTCGCAGGAACTCTCGATCCCGAGGACCGGCTTCATCGCTGGGCTTTCCATCTTACCGCCGCGGTAATAGGACACGGCCATGCCCGACGCGAACCCTTCTCCCGCGGTCTTCACGCCGCGAGTGCGCCCGCATGATCGACTGCTGCCGCTGCGCGTCGGCACGCGCGGCTCCCCGCTGGCCCTGGTGCAAACCCACGCCTTTCTGCACGTGCTGACCCGGTTCTGCCCGGTGCTGCGCGGCATGGACGTGTTCCAAGAACACGTGATCCGCACCACCGGCGACGCCGTGCAGGACCGTTCGCTGGCGGACATCGGCGGCAAAGGTCTGTTCGCCAAGGAAATCCACGAGGCCCTGTCCGACGGCCGGATCGATTTCGCGGTGCATAGCCTGAAAGACCTCGAGACCAGCATGCCGCCCGGCATCCTGCTGGCCTGCACGCTGCGGCGGGAGGATGCCCGCGACGCCCTGATCCTGGGCCCGATGTGCCGCCCGCACGACCCGGCGGATCCGTTCGCCGCCCTGCCAGCCGGGGCCGTGATCGGCACCAACTCGGTTCGGCGGCAGGCACAATTGCTGCATGCCAGGCCCGACCTGCGCACGGGGCTATTACGCGGCAATGTGGAAACCCGGTTGAGCAAAATCCGCACTGGCTCGGCCGACGCGTCCTTCCTGGCGGTCGCCGGGCTGAAGCGGCTGGGGCTGATGCAGGCGACGGCGGACGGCCTGACGATCGTGCCGCTTGATCCCGACGCGATGGTACCCTCCGCCGGACAGGGCATCGTGGGTGTCACCGTGCGCGAGGACGACACTGAGTTGCGCGAGTTGCTCGCCGGCATCGAAGACCCGCAAGCCCGTGCCGTTTCCACGGCGGAGCGGGCGCTGCTCAACCTGCTGGATGGCTCGTGCAAGACACCGATCGGCGGCCACGCCCGGCTGCTCCCTGGCGGCGACTTGCACCTGACGGGACTGGTGGCGCGCGCAGACGGCTCGTTCCTGCTCAAGCGCAGCCTGCACGGCGCGCCGGCAGATGCCGAACGCATTGGTGCCGAACTGGGCCGCAGCCTGCGCACCGACAGCCCGGCTGATATCTTTGCTTAGTGGCACCGTGCCGGTGACGCTTAGGGGCACCGTGCCGGTGACGCGTAAGGGCACCATGCCGGTGACGCCTAGGTTGCCGCCCCGGTGACGCCTCACCGCGCCGTGCTGGTGACACGGCCAGAGCCAGGCGCCTCGCAAACCGCCGCGCAGCTCGCAACGGCAGGATACCGGCCGGTGCAGGCGCCTTTCCTCATGGTCCAGCCTTGCCGGGTGTCGCTGCCGCCGCCGGGCAAGCTGCAGGCCCTTGTGGTGGCAAGCGGCAATGCGGTTCACCTGCCCGCGGACTACCATGCTGTGCCGTTGCTGGCGGTGGGAAACAGCACCGCGGCCAGGGCGCGCGCCGCAGGATTTCGCCATGTCGTCAGCGCCGGCGGCGATGCCCACGACCTTGCCGCCTTGGCCGGACGGACATTGCTGCCGGAGCGGGGCGGCGTGCTGCTCGCCACCGGCCGCGGACAGGGCATGCGGCTGGCGCGGATGCTTCGCGCTGGCGGGCTGCAGGTGCATCGCCGGGCTGTGTATGCCGCGGCGGGGTTGCGCGCGTTTCCCGCCGTTGCGGCAGAGGCGGTTGAACGCGAACTTTACGCCGCACTGTTTTTTTCTGCGGCAACCGCACGCAGCTTTGTCCGCTTGTTGCCTGCGCGTTTGCGGCTGAAGCTTCGGAACACCGCTGCGCTGGCGATCGGGCCTGCCGCGGCGGCTATCCTGTCATCCTTGCCATGGCGCGACATCCGCGTTGCGGCGAAACCAACCCAGGAGGGGATTTTGGCCCTGCTATGAGCGACAAAGCACCTCACAACGGCCCTGTCTTGGACCAAGTCTTGGAGCATGAGCCAAATCCCGCCCCGGTGGAGCCGACCCAAGCCGCGCGCGCGCCAGGCACGCGCCCGCTTTGGATAGCCTTCGCCGTCCTGCTGGTCTTGGCCGCCATCGGTGGCTACCTGCTGTGGAACGACGGCCAGGCGCGGGACTCCCAGTTGGCCGCGCTGCAAGGCCGCCTGCAGGAAGCCGATAGCCGCCTGCACACGCTGGAAGCGGCGCCCCCGCCCCCACCGCCGGTCAACATCGCTCCGTTGCAGCAGGCCGTGACAGGACTGGATGGCCGGCTGACCGCGCTGGCCAACAAGCCGCCGCCGCAAGCCACGCTGGATGAGGCAGGACGGCAGCAAATCGCCTCCTTGTCAGGCCGGATCGACAGCATCAGCGCGCGGCAGGACCAGCTCGGGACCGCGGAGCAGTCCGACGCCGCCAAGTTGAATGACCAGATCGCGGCGCTCACCGACAAAGTAGCGGCACTTACCGCGCAAGTGGACGCGAGGGTGATGGCGCTCAGCACGCAAGTGGATAGCCGGGTGACCGCACTGAGCTCGCAGGTGGACGCCAGCACCAAGGCCAGCAGCGCCGTCACTGCGCTCTCGGCGCGCGAGGCACGGACGGCACAATTGCAATCGGCTGCCGCGGCTTTGGCGGCGGGACGGCCCGTCGGTACCATCCCCGACGCGCCACCAGCATTGGCCCGCTTCGCCACCGAGGCGCCGCCGACCGAAGGTTCGTTGCGGCTGTCCTTCGACCAGGCCGCGCAAGCCGCCCGCGACGCCGGGCAGCCGACGCCGGACAGCATGCCGTTCCTCCAGCGCATGTGGCAGCACGCCCAGTCCAGCGTGACCGTGAAAGCCGGCAACACGCTGGTGGTGGGCGATTCCCTGTCCAGCACGTTGGACCATGCCCGGCAATTGCTCGACGCAGGCGATCTGGCAGGCGCCGTCGGCGCACTGAGCGGGCTATCAGGCCCCGCGGCGCAAGCGATGGCACCGTGGCGGAACCAGGCGCAGTCGCTGCTTGACGCCCGCTCCGCATTGATCGCGGCGGCGCAGCACTGATGGGCCGGATCATTGCCTTCCTGGTCATCGCAGCGGCGGCCATTGCCGTCGCCTGGTGGCTCGCCGGGTTGCCGGGCACGGTGGCGATCACCGCCGGCAGCCTTTCGATCACCACCCCCGTGTCGCTGGCTATCCTCGGCGCGGTCATCCTGTTCCTGCTGCTCTATATTCTCGTGCGGCTTCTTGCCGGACTGATGCGCTTGCCGTCGCGTACCCGGCGGATGCAGCGCGAACGCCAGCGCGCCGGCGGCGAACGGGCGGTGACGCGCACGCTGCTGGCCTTGGCGGGCGGCGACTCAGCCAGCGCGCGCAAGGAGGCTCGCCGCACCCGGGAATTGTTGGGCGATACGCCGCAAACCCTGCTTCTATCCGCCTATGCCGGGCGCCTGGCAGGGCAGCAGGAAGAGGCCGACGAGGCGTTCAACCTGCTGGCCTCCCGCAAAGACGCGGCGTTTCTCGGCGTGCGTGGCCTGCTGCAGGGAGCGATTGCGCGAGGTGATGACGACGGGGCGAACGCGTTGGCCCGGCGTGCCGAGGAACTCAATCCGGGCACACCTTGGCTGCGCGCCGAGCGGGCCCGTCTTGCCATCCGGGCTGGGTCTTGGGGGCAAGCGCTTGAGCTGGCCGGGCCGGGTGACCCCATCGCGGCGCTGAGCGTGGCGGCGGCTGGCACTGCCGACAACGCGGGCGAGGCGCTTCGGCTGGCCCGCCGCGCCTGGAGGACGGACCCGGGCTTCACCCCGGCGGCACTTGCCTATGCCAAAAGCCTGCGTGATGCCGGCAAGGAAAGCCGGGCACAGGATGTGCTGCGGGAGAGCTGGGCCAAGCTGCCGCATCCCGACCTTGCTGAAGCAGCGCTTGCTGGCGGCACATACACTGTCTCACGCGAGCGCCGCGCCCAAGCGCTCGCCAACGCAGCCCCAGACAATCCCGAGAGCCACCTGTTGCTGGCGCAGGCCGCGCTCGAGACCAACCGTTTGGCCGATGCACGCAGCCAGGCCGAGGCGTCGTTGGCGGCTGGGTTGAACCAGCGCCGGGTGTGGCTGGTGCTGGCCAAGGTGGCCGAACTCGAGGGCGACCGCCCGCTGGCCGAGGAGGCGTTGCGCAAGGCGGCCGCGGCAGAACCCGATCCAGTGTGGCGCTGTGAGGCTTGCGGCACCATCCAGGACGGTTGGCGCCCTCGGTGCGACACCTGCGAGACAGCCGGACGCATTGCCTGGGGCACCGGGGTCATGCGCACGCCCCGCTTGATGCTGTCCGACACCAGCGACGCGATACTGCCATAGCGAAGGGCAAGCCGTGGTTGGGTTGCCCGGGTGTAGGCAGCCAAACAAGAATGGCCCCGGCAACCCGTTTGCCCTGCTATGCACCTTCGGCTATGGAGGAGCCTGCGGAGGGGTGGCCGAGTGGCTGAAGGCGGCGGTTTGCTAAACCGTTGTGCACTGTAAAGGTGTACCGTGGGTTCGAATCCCATCCCCTCCTCCATTGACCGCGTGGTCCTGCGTCAGACCCTTAGCCAACGGCTCCCGTTCTCATACGTGCCCGCCAACACGGTAAGCACCGCCCGACGTTGCCATATGGTCATGGGTCGGAACGGTTCGGCATCGAAATAAGCCGCTATATCCGCCAGCGTCCGACGGTAGTCAGGCTGCAAGGCTGTCCACGCTAAAGGCATCGTTGTCACTCTGCACAGGCTTACGAGTTCGCCGAGGCCAATTGCCCCCGCGACCCGCATAATGAACGCGCGAAACCACCGCATGGATGCATACACTGGTAAAGAGTTGCAGCCGGGCAGCCGACGTCGCTAGAAGCTGCCCGAACCCATGCTGTTTAACTCGCAGACATTCATCCTCGGCTTCGCACCCTGTGTGCTCGGGCTCTACTACGCCGCCGCCGAGCGCCCGGCGGCGCGGCAGGCGGTGTTGGTGGCGGCCTCGCTGCTGTTCTATGGCTGGTGGGACGTGCGGTTCCTCCCCCTGCTGACCGGCCTCACCCTGGCAAATTGGCTGATCGTCCGCGCCTATGCCGCCTGCCGCGCCGATGCGGTGCTGGCGGCGGGCATCGTGATGAACCTGCTCGTGCTCGGCGTCTGCAAATACGCCGATTTCGCCGCCAACACGCTGGCAGATTTGCTCGGCATGACGCATCGGACCTTCGGCATCGTCCTGCCGCTCGGGATTTCGTTCTTCACCTTCCAGAAAATCAGCTACCTGATGGACCTGCGCCGCGGCGACCGGCACGTTTATGGGCTGCTCGAGTTCGCCGCCTTCGTCACCTTCTTCCCAGCCCTCATCGCCGGTCCGCTGGTGCGCCACAACGAGATCATCCCCCAGTTCGCCGCCTCGCCGCGCGGGCCGCAGATGTGGGAGAACCTGGCTCGTGGCGCGGCACTGTTCCTGAGCGGACTGGCCAAGAAAGTCGCCATTGCCGACACCGTGGCGCAGGTCTGTGACCCGGCATTCGCCCAAGTCGCCGCCGGGTCGCTGCCCAGCCTGGCGCAGGCCTGGGCCGCCGCTGGCACATACACGCTGCAGATCTACTTCGACTTCTCCGGCTATTCGGACATGGCGATCGGGCTTGGGCTGATGTTCGGCCTGCGCCTGCCGCTGAACTTCGCCGCCCCGTACCGCGCCACCTCCATCCGCGAGTTCTGGCGGCGCTGGCACATCACCCTGTCCCGCTTCCTGCGTGACTACCTCTACATTCCGCTCGGCGGCAACCGGAGCGGGGCGGCGCGCCAGGCAGGCAATGTCGTGCTGACCATGCTGCTCGCCGGGC
>CAXTRX010000027.1:13575-26409 GCA_964246785.1 uncultured Acetobacteraceae bacterium
GTGCGGCCTGGACCTTCGTGGCTTGGGGCGGGCTGCATGGGGCGGCGCTCGCCGGCAACGCGCTGTGGCGCCGGGCCGGGCTGCGCATGCCCGCGGCGTTGGGCTGGGCCTTGCTGATGATGTTCGTGATTGCAGGTTGGGTGGTGTTCCGCTCGCCCAGTTTCGCTGCCGCCGCCCGCATGCTCGGCGGGATGGCCGGCGCCAATGGCATTGGGCACATCCATGTCGACAATGCCGGCGTGGTGGCCGGGGCGGTGGCCGCCGTGCTGGTGATGCCGACCAGCCAGGACCTAGCGCTTGGCTGGCTTCGCCCGACCCCTTGGCTGGTGCCTTGGCTCGCCGTGCCGGCAGGGCTGGCGTTGGTCGCGCTGCTGTTCCTGGTCGGCGGGCGGCTGCCAAATGAGTTCATCTATTTCCAGTTCTAATCCTTGGCGCGGAGCCCTCTTGTGGTTCTTGGCCGCCGCCGCCGGTGGTTTCCTCGCCCTCTACGCACTGGTGGCGGTGGTGGACCCATGGGACACGCTGCCGCTCTCGCCGCCACTGCCGCGGGTTCCCATCACCAGCAACGCCCGCTTCACCATGCCCGCGCTGGCCCGCTCCCCCCGATACGACTCCGCGGTGGTGGGGTCGTCCACCTCCCGCCTGCTCCGGCCAGGGCGGCTGGACGCGCTGTTTGGCGGCCGGTTTGCCAATCTCGCCATGAATGCCGCCACCGCCTGGGAGCAAGCCCAAGTGCTCGGCGTGTTCAGCCGCGCGCATCCGCAGGCCCGCATGGTGATCCTTGGGCTCGACACGGCCTGGTGCACGCCCGCCCCGCAGCGGCTGACCGGGCGGGAGTTCCCGGACTGGATGTATCACCAGCCGCTTTGGCACGGCTACTTCCATATCGCCAACGTCTTCGCCGTGCAGGAAGCGGCCAAGCAGTTGGCGGTGATGCTGGGCCTAAAACGCCCGCCCTATGGCCTGGACGGCTACACCAGCTTCGTGCCGCCAGAGGACGGCTATGATCCTGCACGTGCAGCCGCCGCATTCAGCCGCTGGGGTATCCCGCCAGACCTTGCCTCAGCCGGGCAACCGCATGTGCTGCCTGCGCTGCCATTGCTCGCCAGCGCATTGGCGGCCTTGCCGGCGTCCAGCCGCAAGCTCCTGTTCTTCACGCCCGCCCATATCGGGCAGCAGGGTGCCCCAGGGAGCGACTACGCCGCCATGCTGGACGACTGCAAGCATCAGGTTGTCGCCATCGCCAGGAGCATACCCTCGGCAGAGGTGCTGGACTTTATGATTCCGAGCCCGATCACCACCACCACGGCCAGTTATTGGGACCCGGTGCATTACCGGTTGCCGGTGGCGGACCGGCTGATGACTGATCTCTCCTCGGCTACTGCCGAAGGCGACGCTCACCGGTTGGAGTGACTTTGTCATCCGCTTGATCAGCCTCATCGGCCGGGTAAGCCGCCACGACGTCGACGCATAGACCGCATCGAGCTCACGCAACGCGCGGTCCGCACGCAATGCATCAGCATACGGCGATTGGGCGGCGGGCTCTGCAGCCGGCTCAGTGCTTCCGGTTCCGCCGCAATCTTGCGTTCAAACTCGGCCAAGCTGGAGATGACCTGCAGGCGTTGCCTTTCTAGCTGCTGGCGGCAAAGCCCTTACGCGTTCGTATCTGCCTTGAAGGCGCCGCGTTCGCCTATCGGGCGCTCCGGACCGACCGTGGTGTCGCGCCCGGTCTGCTGCTCCAACTCGGCGTTGAGCTCGCCCCCTAGCAGGATGATCATCGCCGAAATCCAGATCCAGGTCATGAAGCCAATAGCGGCGCCCAACGAGCCATAGGTCTTGTTGTAGCTGCCAAAATTGGACACGTAATACGAGAACGCCCAGCTTGCCAGCAACCAGGTGATCGACGAGAACACGCTTCCCCAGCTCACCCACTGCCACCGGGCCTGGCTGCGGCTCGGGCCGTAGCGGTAAACGACTGCCAGGAACAGCCCCAGCAACACCAGCAGCCCAGGCCAACGCGCCGCCGCAACGATGGTGGCCGCGTAGCCGCCAAAACCGAGAAAGCTCAGCACGATTGGCACTACGATCACCGCAGCCATGGCCAGCAGCACAAACACGATCGCGCCCAAGGTAAAACACAGCGACACCACGGTGCGGAGGAAGTAACCGCGCTTTTCCTTCTCGTGGTAGACGACATTCAATGCATCAAACACGGCCTTCATGCCCTGGTTGGCGGTCCACAGCGACGTCAGCACGCCAAGCAGCACCCCCAAACCGAGCGCCTGACGCCCGTTAGCGGTCAGCGAATTGACCTCGTCGGTGATCAAATCCAGCCCGCCGCCCGGTATCAGGCCGTGCAATTGTTGCAACTGGTCTTTGACCGTCACCGGATCGGCAACCAGGCCGAACAGCGACACCATGGTGGCCAACGCCGGGAACAAAGCAAGTAGGCTGTAGAACGTCACCCCGGCCGCCTCGGTCATCAACCGATCGTCGTTAAATCCGACCAGCGTGCGTTTGATCACGGTGAACCAACCACGCCGGGGAATTTGGGTCGGCCGGACGGCATCCCGTCCCTCCGCACTGCCGCTTACGGCTGCCTTGCCACCAGCCGACGGATTGGGCGCGCGGCGGCCTGATTGGCCGGCGACACCGCCAGCCGCTGCGAAGTCCGGCGCCGGCGCTCGGCCGTAAACCGTCGCGAGCAAGCCGGCTGCGGCCAAAACCAGGAGGGTCAGCGTGCTCGGGCCCGAATCCTTTGCCATGGCGACGTGTTCCCCAATCATCTATCCAGCGCTATCGCCGGGTATATGAAATGGTTGCACAACACAATCGGCCGGCTTAGCCCACTGCAGCCAGGCCGCTGCAGCCAGGCGCCGGGGCGAAATGGCGGGCTATGGCGGGCGGTCGCCCTCCGGCAAGCCGGCCATGCGCAATCCCAGCGCGTAATGCTTGGTTTCGCTTGGCTGCTCGTAGCGGGTGCAACTGATCGCCTCCGCCACGGTGAAGCCCGGCTCGATCGCCAGCAGCCGGTTGCGCACGGTGGCCGCCTCCTCGCGCAGCCCGGAATGGCCGAGTGCGGACAGGTAATGCTTGAGGCCGGAGCTGAAGAACGGGTTCAGCTCCGACGCGCGCCGGCCGATCAGCACCGCGGCGCCGTAATCGCGCTTGCACAGCTCGAGTAGCACCATGCCGCTGTCGAAAAAGAACGCGTTCGGGTCCATCGGCGATAGGCGCTTGTAACGCGCAAACCGGCGGGCCGCCTCATCCAGCTCGCCCAGGTAGGTGTAGGTGATGGCCGAGAACCCCCACGCCATGGCCAGGTTGGGGTTGAGCGACAAGGCACGGCCGTGCAGCTCCAATGCTTCGCGCGGCCGGCGGTTGAGGAAGGCGCGGACGTGCCCGGCGATGGTCAGCCCGCGCGCATCCTGCGGGTCGAGCGTGATGGCTCGCTCGGCATGGCGCCCGGCGTCGGTCAGCAGCGCGTCCGGCTGGTCGGCCCAGCCTTGGCCCAGGCAGAACATCGTCCAGTAGGCGCGCCACGCATGGGCGGCGGCATATTCCGGCTCGAGCTCGATGGCGCGGGTGAGCAAGTCGCCCGCCTCGCGGAACTCATCACGCCGCAGCCGCATGATCAGCGGCAGGGCGCGCAGCACAAGGTCGTAGGCGGAGCTGTCGGCAGGCGAGCAGCCGGCGGCGCGCCGTCCCTCAATCAGCAGGATCTCCGGATCAATCTGCGCCACCACTTCGGCGGCGATTTCGTCCTGCAGGCTCAGCAGGTCGTTCATCTGCCGGTCGAACCGGCGCGCCCAGACGATCCGGTTGCCATCCCGCAGGTCAAGCAGCCGCATGGTAACCCGCAGGCGGCGAGCCACGCGCTGGACGCTGCCGTCCAGCAGGCAATCGAGCCCGAAGGTCCGCCGCAGGGCCGCCTCGTCGCGGCTGCCGAACTGTGCCAGCGACGAGGAAGATACCAAGAACATCCACCGGAAACGCTGTAGAGCGGCGGTCACTTCCTCGGCCAGGCCGAGCGAGAGGTGGCTCTCCTCCTCACCCGTGCCGAGCAGTTGCAGCGGCAGCACACCGACTTTGACGCCGCCGCGAGTTGCGGTGGGACGCGCTTCCGGCTTCGGCGGCTCCAACTGCTTGGCCGCCGCGGGCATCTCGCCGGCACGAATCTCAGCCGCCAGCCGCTGCGTCTCGGGCGACGGCGTCGCGTCCAGCAGGTCCGACATGGCAGCGCGGCAGCGCTCATACGCCTGGATCGCCATGCCGCGCTCGCCGCGCTGGGCATGCGCGCGCATCATCGCCCGCCACGCGCCCTCATGCGCCCGGTCGATCTCGAGCAGTTGCTTGGCGACCGGGATCACGGTCTCAGGGGAAGCCTGCTCGCTCAGCAGGGCCTCGGCGATGCCACGGGCACGGTCCCGCAGGCGCTCCCGCTCGGTCGCCAGCCATTGGTCGAGCGCCGGGTCGATGCCATCGAATTCATCGAGCAGCTCGCCGTCCAGCAGCGACAGCGAGGATGGGTCGGACGGTGTTGCCCGCCAAACCTCCTCCACATCCACCCAGACCAGTTCGGAGCGCAGGGAAAGATGGTCGCGGGTCACCCGGATGATTTCGGCGCCGGTAGGCTGCAACGCCTCGAGCAGGCGGTGTATCTCCTGCCGTAGTGAGGCGCGCGCCTGCTCCTCGTGCCGCTGTGACCAAAGCAACTCGGCGAGGCGGGCGCGGATGACGGGGCGGGAGCCGGACAGAGCAAGGATCGCCAGCAACGCACGCGTCTTGCGTCCCAGCGGCAACACGCTTTCATTGCTCAGGGTCCAGGCTTCCATTTGGCCAATAAGACGAAGCCGCATGGCGACCGGGCTGACGACGATCAGTGCGGGGGCATCTACCTCGGTTTGCGCATTCATGATTCGTTCATTCTGCTGAGCCGTTTGGCGCCGTGATGGAGACTATGATGGTATGTAAGCCGTTATAGGCAAGCCTCCGCGAAAATGCTCACAATTTCACAGGTCCATACGCTCGCGTTACGATCAAGCCATATTTCCGCCTGCGTCGGCCCTCCCGCAGCGATATGATCCAGCGGATCCAACAAGCTGCTCTCGTCCTGCGCGCCGGCCAAGAGGCCGCGTGACTGCAGGCCAGACCGCGCGATGGCCAAGGCTTCGCGGGCAAGGTCCCGCAGGCTGCCACCCTGCCATGGCGTATGCATGGCGGTGCGGGGCACGGCGGCACGCAGGGCGATGAACTCCTTCACATCGTAGCGCCGCACCAGATCATCGGCAGCCTGCAGCGCCGATTCGTCATACAGCAGGCCGACCCAAAACGCCGGCAAAGCCACCATCATCTGCTGGCTGCCGGCGTCCGCGCCGCGCATTTCGAGGAAGCGCTTGAGGCGGACTTCGGTAAAGGCGGTGGTGACGTGGTCGGCGAAATCTCCCATCGTCGCCACCTCGCCCGCCACTTCGGGCAGCCGTCCTGCCATGAAGTCGCGGAACGAGCGGCCGGCCAGGTCAATGTAACGGCCGTTACGAAGAATGAAATACATCGGCATATCGAGCAACCAGTCGACAAAGCGCTCGAAGCCGAACTCCTCGGCGAACATCAGCCGCGGCATCCCGGTGCGCGCCGGGTCGACATCGGTCCAGACATGGGCGCGATTGCTGAGGTAGCCGTTCGGCCTCCCCTCCTTGAACGGGGAATTGGCAAACAGCGCGGTGGCAAGGGGTTGCAGCGCCAGCGAGACGCGCAACTTGCGCCGCATGTCGGCCTCGTCGGCGAAATCAAGATTGACCTGCACGGTGCAGGTGCGCAGCATCATGTCAAGCCCCATGGTGCCGGTTTGCTGCATGTAGCGCCGCATGATCGCGTAGCGGCTTTTCGGCATCCACGGCGCCTGGTCACGCCTGATGGTGGGGTGGTAGCCGAGCCCGGCGAAGCCGATCCCCAACGGCGCGGCGATGGCGTTCACGGCGGCGCAATGCTCGGCGAGCTCCGCGCGGGTCTCATGCAAGGTTCGCAGCGGCGCGCCTGAAAGCTCGAATTGCCCGCCCGGCTCCAGCGACACCGAGGCGCCTTGATGCGGGCCAGTGCCCTTCAGCCCGATGATGGCGCCGTTGTCCAGGATCGGCGACCAGTGCGGACCAACCATCCCGTCCAGTACCGCCCGGATACCGCCTGGCTCATAGGGCGGCGGCAGCAGGTCAGGCTGGCGGAAGCCAAACTTCTCGTGCTCGGTGCCGATGCGCCACTGCTCGCGCGGCTTGCCGCCCGCCGCCAGGTAGTCGGCAAGCTGCTGCACCGAAACGATCGGCGTGTCGTCGGCGTCGGACGGGTTGGACATGCGGCGGCGGCGCCTTCGGGTTATCTATGTCGAGCCATGGTATAGCTGGGCAAGCCCGTCAAGCAGAGTGGCCCACGCAACTCGACCCGGCGCATAGCGACGCAAAAGGAACAGCAATGGACGGGAGCCACACGGATATCACAGCAGGCGGCTGGGTGGCGCGGCTTCCCGCCCCCTGGCGGCCATACGCACTCCTGCTCCGCCTAGACCGGCCGATCGGCATCTGGCTGCTGTTCCTCCCCGGCGCCTGGGGCATATTGCTGGGGCATGTGCCGCCAGCACGGTCGGCATGGCTGCTGCTGCTGTTCGCCGTTGGTAGCGTTGTCATGCGAGGCGCGGGAGTCATCGTCAACGACATGTGGGACCGCGACCTCGACCGCAAAGTGGCGCGCACCGCTGCGCGGCCGCTGGCGTCTGGCGCGCTGCACATGCGGCAGGCGGCGGTGCTGCTCGCAGGCATGCTGCTCGCCGGGCTGCTCGTGCTGCTGCAATTGCCGCCGCTATGCTGGGGCCTTGGAGTGGCCTCGCTGGTGCTGGTGGGGCTGTACCCCGTGGCCAAACGGGTGACCTGGTGGCCGCAACTGGTCATGGGGTTCACGTTCGGGTTTGGTGCGCCAATGGGCTATGCCGCCGCAGCGGGACGTCTCGACCGGGCCGGCTTGATGCTCTACGCGGCTGCGATCCTGTGGGACTTGGGCTTCGACACCGTTTATGCGCATCAGGACCGTGAGGACGATGCTCTCGCCGGGATCCGCTCCACCGCCCGGCTGTGGGGGACACGGACCCGGCCGCTGCTGGCCGCCTGCTACGCGGCTGCCGTGGCAGCGCTGGCTGCGGCCGGCGGGCTGGCGGGGTTGTCCGCTGAGTTTTTCGTGGCGCTGCTCGGCCCGGCGGCGCTGCTGGCCTGGCAGGCCTGGCGCCTGGACATTGCCGATCCGGCGGGTTGCCTGCGGCTGTTCCGGCTCAACCGGGAGGTGGGGCTTGCGGTGGTGGCGGCCGTCCTGCTTGGCCGGACATGACTGGCGTTGCAAGCCGGCTGGTTGAGCATGGGGCGGCCTTTGTCGCGGCCAACACCACGCTGAGCCGCGCCCCGTTGGTGCCGGAGGTGGCGCTTTACCTGGCCACTGCCATCACGCCAATCTGGCAGGCGACCGAGACCTTTCTCCGCGAAAGCAATATCGAGCCGCCTTTCTGGGCGTTTGCCTGGCCCGGCAGCCAAGCGCTGGCCCGCTACGTGCTGGATCATCCCGAGCAAGTGGCCGGCCGGCGCGTGTTGGACTTTGCCGCGGGCGGAGGGCTGGCGGCAATCGCCTGCGCCATGGCGGGCGCGCGCAGCGTGGCAGCGGCCGACATCGATCCCATGGCGGTCGCCGCCATCCAACTGAATGCGTCGGCCAACGGCCTGGCGATCGACGCCTGCGCCGCCGACCTGGTGGGCACACGCGGCGACTGGGACCTGATCCTCTGCGGCGATGTATGCTACCAGGCGCCGATGACCGGGCACATCTTGCCCTGGCTGCACTGCATGGCCGCCACGGCGGAGGTTTGGATTGCCGATCCGGGCCGCGCCTATCTTCCTGCCGGCTTGCAGCCCTTCGCCGTCTATGACGTTGCAACCACCCGCGAACTCGAGGACACGGACATGCGCCGCACCACCCTCCACCGGCTGGCCCCGAAGTGAAGCGCTAGGCCACCTGCCTGGCGATGGTTGCGCAAAGCTTCGGCGGCAGCGCGGTGGCAACATCGATATTGCCCACGCCGCCATGATGCCGTGCTGCTTAACCACCGCTCAACCTTTCGACGCTAGCTTAGCGAAACTTCGGCTCGGCCGCGGTCTGGGCATCGCCATACTGCGGTGCGTTGAAGTCGAAAGTGATAGGCTTTGATGGCTTGGCGCATCGCATCCATGCAGATTTGGCTGGCCTGCTGCTTGGCGGCGCGAGGGAGCACGACGCGTCGCACCATCGCCACCATCGTCATGCTGATCTGCACCGCCGCTGCTGTTGCCGACGCCACCCCCTTCAGCGTCGGTCAAGCCGGGCAAACATTCAGCCTGACATCCTTGCCGGCCGCTTTCGTGCGCGCTGCGGTATCCACCGAGGCATGAAACTGACGATCATCGCGCGATGAGGGGTTTGACCCGAACTTGCCGAGACCGTCGCCCGGCCAAATGCGATCAGCCTTTGATTAAAGCCGCACGGCAACACAACAAGCTAGAGCTTTCTCCTGATGTATGCAGATGGGAACAGGCGCTAGCATGCGGAAAAACCCGTTGCTGACGGTACGAACCCACATCCGGCTTGCCTGTCTGCTGATGACGGCCGTGACCGTTTCACTCGGCATGTTCATTTTGCGAAACGAAGGTCGCCTCGGCCGGCTGGCGTTGAACACCTACGATCAAGCCCTGACCTCGATCAGCTTTGTGCGCGAAGCCGGTGCCAAATTCGAGCAATTGCGCGGTCGTTATGCTTTGGCCGAAGTCCAGAGCGCGGCTGCGAACGGTAAGCCAATAGGCTTCGATGCCGCGGTCGCTGCAAGCCAAATCGACGACATTGCCGACGAACTCGACACGCTCACCGAGCGCGCGGCACCTGGTCGCGCCCGAGATGCCACGGTTGCACTGCGCCGCCTGTTCGTCGACATGGCAGCCCAGGCTGCCGATATCCCCGGCTCGATGATGCGGCTGACAGCAGCGTCCGGCGCGTTCCAGTCCGTCATCGAGCAATTCTCGCAAGAGGGCGTCGATTTCCGCCTGCACGAGGAGGCGGCAATCGTGTCGGCGATCCGCCGGACCTGGGTGGCGCTTGGAGCGGCCGTGCTCGCAGCCATCGCTATCACCGTTGGGCTGAGCAGGACCATTGTGCCCGGTTTGCGCCTGGCCACGTCGGCCGCTTCGGCGATGGCGGCCGGCCGGCTGGATGAGGCGATCCCAGTCCGCCGAGGCAGCCGCAACGAGACGGCGGTCCTGCTCGGCGCGCTCGGCGGCATGCAGAGCACCATCAGGCAGCAGCTCGCCCACATTCGCGCATTGCATGACGAAGCCGAGGCGACGCAAAGCACCGTTGTGAGGGGCCTGGCGCAGGGTCTGCAACGCCTCGCTTTGGGCGACTTCACCTTCCGCCTCGAGCATGCCTTCGCGCCCGAGTACGAACAAATCAAGACCGATTTCAACGACGCCGCCAACCAGCTACAGCAAATGATCCGCGGCATCGCCAACAATGCCGCCATGCTCAACGCCGGCACCGCTCAAATTGCCAACGCGGCCGACGAGCTCAGCCAGCGGTCCGAGCGGCAAGCGGCCAGCTTGCAGCAGACCACGCTTGCCATGGACGGGATTGCCGCGCGCGTGCGCCAGACCGCCATGGGCGCCCAGCATGCCAGCTCGATCGTTTCGCAGACCAAGGCCGACACCGAGCAATCCGAAGCCGTCGTGGGCCGGGCCGCTCAGGCAATGACCACCATTGAGCACGCCTCACGGCAGATCACTCAGATCATCCACTTGATCAACGACATCGCATTCCAGACCAGGCTGTTGGCGCTCAACGCCGGGATCGAGGCGTCGCGCGCAGGGGCCGCCGGCCGCAGCTTCGCCGTCGTGGCCAGCGAGGTGCGCGCCCTGGCGCAACGCTCCTCCCAGGCTGCCAAGCAGATCAAGAGCTTGATTTCTGCGTCCAACGAGCGGGTGGATGAAGGCGTGACCATGGTGTCGCATCTGTCCGCCGCGCTGCGCCGCATCATGGGGCAGGTGAGCGAGGTCAACGCCGTCGTGGGCGAGATCGCCGCAGCCAATGCCGAACAGTCCCTGACCGTGCAGGAGATCCATGCAACGATTTTGCTGATGGATCAGGTGACCCGGCAAAACGCTGCCATGGTCGAGGAGAGTACCACGGCCACCCACGCCCTGGCACACGAGACCAACGAGCTGCTGGAGCTGACCACTCGGTTTCGCGTCAACGACGAGGACGACAGCCAAACTGGCCCGGCAAGCGGCCACTCACAGCAGCAAGGCGGCTACTTGGAACTGTTCTAGCAGACCCTCGCCTCGTGAGAGCCTGCCGTTGTGGAACCGGGTGACGCTGCAGCGCAACGGGACCGAGTTGTGGGACAGCGCTTTACCGGTTCATCAACACCGGCAAGTCGGCGTTTTCCAGCACGTGGCGCGTCACGCCGCCCAAAATAAGTTGCCGCAGGCGGGAGTGCGAGTAAGCGCCCATCGTCATCATGTCAGCGCCAAATTCCCGCGCCGCGGCCAGCATGCCGGCGCCGACCTCCCGGTCGACCGGGCGAAACTGAGCGATCTCGGGATACACGCCATGCAAGGCCAAATAGGCGGCAAGGTCTTTCGCCGGCGGCCCGTTGCGGTGATACTCGGTTGCCCAGAGAATACGGACCGCTTCAGCCCTTTGCATCCAAGGAATCGCGGCAGCCACGGCGGCGGCGCCTTCGCCGGTGCCGTTCCAGGCCACTGCGATCCGCGTCCCCAAACTCACCGGGCGTTTTTGTGGCGCGATCATAACCGGCCGCCCGCTGTCGAATAAAACGGCATGCAGCGCGTCCGAAGAGGACACCTCGTCGCCGGATTCCGGGTGCGGCACAACCGTCAAATCCGCCAGCCGGGCTTGCTGCGCCACCAGGTCCTCCTCGCGACCGATGATCTCGGCAAAGGAGGCGCTCGGGTGGTCGGCCCGGTAGGTCGGTTGCTCCATGTGAATGTCCAGCGCCCCAATCGCGCGGTCAAACATAAGCCTGACGGCGGACGAGCGCTCGCCGCTTTCGCGTTCCGTAGCCTGCATCATGTCCTGAATCATGGCGCCCGACAGGCCCTCGCCGGCAAGAGGCGCCACGTCGCGGCTGTCCGCGCGGACGTGCAAGGCCAGGATATGGGCGTTCCACTGCTGCGCGGTCATGAGGGCGGTGGCGATTGCGGCCTCACCGGCGGCCGTGCCGGTCAGTGGGAGCAGCAGCTTGCGGATCGGCATCAGGATTGCTTTCGTTCCAGTGCAGGCCACGCCGTTTTTACGCCGCCAGGCACCCGATCAGCAACACATTACGATGTAAGTGCGGAAGGTGGGCCGGGGACCGCCGCTTGCATCAAGGATACAGCGCCTCGGCCGCCCAGCCTGCGCCGTCGCGCGCGTAGATCCGCCGGTCGTGCAGGCGGAATGGCATGTCCTGCCAAAACTCCAGGCGCGCCGGTGTAACGCGAAACCCGGTCCAATGCGCCGGGCGCGGGATGTCGTCGCCCGGGTAGCGCGCCTCGGCTTCGGCAAGGCGGTGCTCGAGTTCGGCCCGGCTGGGCAGCGGCCGTGACTGGTCGGACGCGATGGCGCCAAGGCGGGAAAGCCGGTGACGGCTGTTGAAGTAGCCGTCCGCTTCCTCCGCCGACACCGCGGACACAGCGCCCTCCACGCGAACCTGGCGGCGCAGCGACTTCCAATGGAACAACAGCGCCACTTGGCTGTTGGCCGCCAGTTCGCCGCCCTTACGGCTTTGCGCGTTGGTGTAGAATACGAAGCCGCGCTCGTCGAACCCCTTCAGCAGCACCATGCGCGCCGAGGGGGCGCCCCCGGGCGTGCTGGTGGCCAGGGTCATGGCATTGGGATCGTTCGGTTCGCTGTCGGTCGCCTCCGCCAGCCAGGCGGCGAACAAGCCGAATGGGTCGTCCGTCACCGGAACGGGGCTGACAGCCGGGGCATGAGTGTCGGGCATGGCAAAGCTCCTTTGCCGGCAAGTGTGGTGCGATTGGCGGCCGGCGCAAGCCGGTGCGCCGGTTGCACCAGCGACGCCGCCCTTCCCTTGCGCAGTCGCCTGTGCCACCACCGCCGACACCGTTCTGCAAAGAGGAAGCCCCACATGCCGGATGCGACCACGTCGCCCAAGTCACAGGGCGGCACGCTGATGGCAGGCAAGCGCGGCCTTATCATGGGTGTGGCCAACGACCGCTCGGTGGCCTGGGGCATCGCTGCCGCCTGTGCTGCCCAGGGTGCCGAGCTTGGCTTCACCTACCAGGGCGAGGGTCTCGGCAAGCGCGTCCGCCCGCTTGCCCAAAGCTTAGGCAGCGATCTGGTGCTGCCTTGCGACGTGGCCGACGACGCCAGCCTGGAGGCCGCCTTCGCGGCACTCGCGGAGCGCTGGGGCCAGTTCGACTTCCTGGTCCACTCCATCGGCTGGGCCGACAAGGCTTATCTGCGCGGCAAGTATGTCGACACGCCACGGCAGGCCTTTCTCACCGCGCTGGACATTTCCTGCTTTTCGTTCACCGCCGTCTGCGCCCGCGCGCTGCCGATGCTGCGGCCCGGCGCCTCCCTGCTCACCATGAGCTATCTCGGCGCCGAGCGGGTGATGCCGCACTACAACGTCATGGGGGTGGCGAAGGCGGCGCTCGAGGCATCGGTGCGCTACCTGGCAGCCGACCTTGGCAGCGCCGGCATCCGCGTGAACGCGATCAGCGCCGGGCCGATCAAGACGCTGGCGGCCAGCGGCAT
>CAXTRX010000028.1:0-20444 GCA_964246785.1 uncultured Acetobacteraceae bacterium
GGCGGCCATCGTCCAGGACCTGCAGCAGGACGTTGAAGACGTCCTCGTGTGCTTTCTCCACCTCATCGAACAGGATCACCTGGTACGGCCGGCGGCGCACTGCCTCGGTCAGCACGCCACCCTCGTCGTAGCCCACGTAGCCGGGTGGGGCGCCGATGAGGCGGCTGACGGCGTGCTTCTCCATGAACTCGCTCATGTCGATGCGCACCATCGCGCGGTCGTCGTCAAACAGGAATGCAGCCAGCGCCTTGGTGAGTTCGGTCTTGCCGACGCCGGTCGGGCCCAGGAACAGGAACGAGCCGATCGGACGGTTCGGGTCCTGCAGCCCGGCGCGGGCGCGGCGGACGGCGTTGGCGACAGCGAGCAGTGCTGGCTCCTGCCCCACGACGCGGCGGCGCAACTCGTCCTCCATGCGCAGCAGCTTGCTACGCTCACCCTCGAGCATGCGGTCGACCGGAACGCCGGTCCAACGGCTGACGACGCCGGCGATCTGGTCCTCGGTCACCGCCTCGTTCACCAGGTTGCCCTCGCCCTGGTGCGCGTTGATCTGCTGCTCGAGCTGCGGGATCACGCCATACATCAGCTCCGAGGCACGGCCGAGGTCGCCGCGGCGTTGCGCCACCTCCACCTCGCTGCGGGCGGCGTCAAGTTGCTCCTTGAGCTTCTGCGACCCGGCGAGCTTGTCCTTCTCGGCGTGCCAGGCGGCGGTCATCGCGTTGGACCGTTCCTCGATCTCGGCCAACTCGTGCTCGAGCTTGGCCAAGCGCTCGCGTGACGCCTGGTCGTCTTCACGGCGCAGGGCCTCCCGCTCGATCTTGAGCTGCAGCAGCCGGCGGTCGATCTCGTCGAGTGCCTCGGGCTTGCTGTCCACCTGCATCCGCAGCCGGCTGGCGGCCTCGTCCACCAAGTCGATGGCCTTGTCGGGCAGGAAGCGGTCGGCGATGTAGCGGTTGGACAGCGTGGCGGCAGCCACCAGCGCGCCGTCGGTGATGCGCACACCGTGATGGAGCTCGTACTTCTCCTTGATGCCGCGCAAGATGCTGATGGTGTCGGCCACGGACGGCTCGCCGACGAACACCGGCTGGAAGCGGCGGGCCAGGGCGGCGTCCTTTTCGACGTGCTTGCGATACTCGTCGAGCGTGGTGGCGCCAATGCAGTGCAGCGCGCCGCGGGCCAGCTCGGGCTTGAGCAGGTTGGAGGCGTCCATGGCACCATCCGCGCGGCCGGCCCCGACCAAGGTGTGCATCTCGTCGATGAACAGGATGACCTCGCCGGCGGCCGACTCGATCTCCTTGAGCACGGCCTTCAGCCGCTCCTCGAACTCGCCGCGGTATTTGGCGCCCGCCACGAGCGCACCCAGGTCCAGCGCCATGACGCGCTTGTTGCGCAGGGATTCGGGCACATCGCCGTTGACGATACGCAGCGCCAGGCCTTCGACGATGGCGGTCTTGCCGACGCCTGGCTCACCGATTAGGACGGGGTTGTTCTTGGTGCGGCGGGCCAAAACCTGGATGGCGCGGCGGATTTCCTCATCGCGGCCAATGACCGGGTCGAGCTTGCCGGTGCGGGCGAGCGCCGTCACGTCGCGGGCATATTTGTTCAGCGCGTCGAAGTTGCTTTCGGCGTTGGCGCTCGTCACCTTGCGGCCCTTACGGATGTCCTGGGTGGCTTTGTCGAGCGCTTGAGGCGTGGCACCAGCCTGGCGCAACGCGCGCGCCGCCGGGCCATCCGAGGCGGCGATGGCGAGCAACAGCCGGTCCTGGGCGACATACTCGTCGCCGGCCTTGGTTGCGTCACGCTCGGCTTGGTCCAGCACACGGACGAGGTCGGGCGTGATCTGGGGCTGCCCGGCGCCGGCCCCTTGCACGCGGGGCTGGCGAGCCACCTCGGCGTCAATGGCAGCTTGCGCGGCTTTCGGATCGGCGCCTGCAGCCCGGAGCAGACCGGCTGCGGCACCCTCCTCGTCGTCCAGCAATGCCTTCAGCAGGTGTTCGGAAGTGATCCGCTGATGAAAGTCCCGTATGGCGATGGTTTGCGCGGCCTGGAGAAAGCCCCGGCTGCGTTCGGTCAGTTTCTCGATGTTCATTGTGTCCCTCTTGATCAGGCGACATTGGCTGGGTACGCCCCTGATTAGGCTGCGCGCCGCAGTGGTGACATGGGAACAAAGCTAGCCGCACTCAAGGCCCTGCGGCGGTGCAGCTTTAAGGGGGCGCGGCCTCGGCCATCCGGATGCCAAAAGGCACTTCGTTTGCCAGGAACATCGCACTTGAAACCAAGGCCATATGGGTGAAGGCCTGGGGGAAATTGCCGGTCATCCGCTTGCTTGTGGTGTCATATTCCTCACTCAGCAGTCCAACATCATTGCATAACCCCAGCAAGCGTTCGAACAAGGCGTGGGCCTCTTCGCTGCGGCCTTGCATCTGCATGTTGGTGACCAGCCAGAATGAGCAGGGCAGGAAGCTGCCTTCTCCAGCGGGCAAACCATCGGTGTCGGGGGCGGCGCGGTACCGCAATACCAAGCCATCCTGGATAAGTTCGCGTTCGACGGCGGCGATCGTGCCGTGGATCCGCGGATCGTCAAACGGCAGGAACCCAGTCATCGGGATCAGCAACAAGGCCGCGTCCAGCTCTTCGGTCTCATAGTGCTGCACGAAGCTGTTCTTGGCTTTATTGAAGCCGTGTTCGCACACTTCGGCATGGATCTGGTCGCGGATTGTGGCCCAATGCTCCGCTGGGCCCCCTAGGCCATGGGCTTCGGCGTCCTTTACCATCCGATCGAATGCGAGCCAAACGGCGACCTTGGAGTAAACGAATTGCTTGCGGCCGCCGCGAGTCTCCCAGATGCCCTCATCTGGCTGCTGCCAGATACTCTCAAGATGTTTGATGATGCTGCATTGGAGTTGCCAACTAGCTGGCGCTTCGGCCAACCCACCCTTGCGGCCAATATGCAGGGCCTCGAACAGCTCGCCGTAAATATCAAGTTGCAACTGGGTCGAGGCGGCATTGCCGACCCGGACCGGTGCCGCGCCTTGATAGCCTGGGAGCCAGTCGACCTCCCACTCAGACAGACGCCGCTCTCCGCCAAGCCCATACATGATCTGCACCTGGTCGGGGCTGCCGGCAACGCTGCGGTGCAACCAATCCCGCCATTCGCTGGCTTCCTCGTAGTAGCCGCCACGCATGAGGGCGAAGAGCGTGAGGGACGCATCGCGCAGCCAGCAATAGCGGTAATCCCAGTTGCGGTTGCCGCCCAGCTTCTCCGGCAACGAGGTGGTCACGGCCGCGACAATCCCACCCGTTGGATGATACGTCAGCGCCTTCAGCACCCGCATGGAGACCGCGACGGCTCGCTCGTACCTGCCTTTGTAGGTGCTGCGCTGCGACCATGTGGTCCAATAGGCCTCGGTTGCCGCCAACATCAGGTCAGGATTCATCGGGTTGGGCACCGGCATGTGCGAGGCGGCGTAGGTGAGCACCATTGGCCGCCGCTCACCCTGGGTTACGGTAAACTCTGCGACCGACTGCATGTCCCGGCCTTCAAGGTTCAGGTCGGTGCGCAGCACGCACATGTGCGGCCCGGCAATGGCGGTCAGACCACCCTCTTCTAGCCGGGTGACCCACGGCACTGAGGAGCCGTAATCGAAGCGCAGGCTCAGTATCGTCCTCATGTCGACCTGGCCGGAGCGGCCTTCAATGATGCGCACGATGGTCGAGTTCAGCGCCTCCGGCACCATGAAGTCGATCAGGGCGACACTTCCTGTTGGCGTCTCGAACAAGGTTTCGAGCACCAAGCCATGGTCACGGTAGGAACGGCGGACTTCCAGGACCTCGCTGACTGGGCTGATCAGCCAGCGGCCATGGTCGTCGGTGCCCAAAAGGGCAGCAAGGCATGCGTCGCTGTCGAAACGCGGCCAGCATAGCCAGTCGATAGATCCATTGCGGCCGACCAAAGCCGCTGTGGTGCAATCGCCGATCACGGCATAATCTTCGATGGCGAGGGGTTGGTAGGATGACTGCATCGGGTTGCGATCCTTCGCCAGGCGCTTACGCGGGGAAGCCAGACGCTTACGCGAGGGCTGACCGCTTACGCGATGGCAGGTAAACTGTTCCAACTCAAGCTCGTGGGTTGACATTCCACCGGCTGGGCCAGATATGCCGCGAAGGCGGTGGATGCACGCCTGCGCGGTAATGCGCTTCCGCTGGTCTCGCCCGTTGCGAACCGGCACCACGATGACCATCGGACCTTATTTTTGAGCGAAACGAACACCGTATCGGCGGAAACTCCCGCACAGCCGGCAGCCACAATGCCGGAGGCGACAGAGCTTGCGCAAGCTGGCACGCCGGCCTTGGAGCAAACCGGCCAAAGTCACCCACTAGCCGATCCTGAAACTGGAACTGAGGCAGAGCCTGCTTCGGCCGAGTTGGTTGCTGACGGGCCAGTCACGGTTGATGTGGCGGAAGAGGTGGGCACCGCTGGTTTGCTGATGGTGGAACCGGCCGAGCTTGCCCCGGAGTCGGACTTGCCTGCAGCGGCCCGTGCGGTGTTTGCCGATCTTGGTCTTTCCGAGCCCTTGCTGCGGGCGATTGCGGAGATGGGCTATATTTATCCGACGCCGATCCAGGAACAGGCCATCCCGTTCGTCCTGATGGGGCGGGACGTGCTCGGGGTGGCGCAGACTGGGACTGGCAAAACCGCGTCTTTCACGCTGCCTTTGATGGACATCCTTGCTGGAAGCCGCGCCCGTGCCCGCATGCCACGTTCCGTGATCCTGGAGCCAACGCGTGAACTGGCGCTGCAAGTGGCAGAGAACTTCGTTCAATATGCCAAGCATCTCAAGCTGAGCCACGCCTTGCTGATCGGCGGCGAAAGCATGTCCGACCAGAAGGACGCGCTGATGAAGGGTGTGGACGTGCTGATTGCCACGCCGGGACGGATGATCGACCTGTTTGAGCGTGGCGGCCTGCTGATGACGGACGCGCGCATCCTGGTGATCGACGAGGCTGACCGGATGCTGGATATGGGGTTCATTCCAGACGTCGAACGAATCGTTGCGATGCTGCCGAAAACCCGGCAGACGCTGTTTTTCTCCGCCACCATGGCGCCCGAGATCAAACGCCTGGCTGACGCCTTTTTGCAGAACCCCAAGATGATTACGGTTTCGCGACCTGCTTCGGTGGCGACGACGATTGTCGCCGGGCTGGTTATGGTTGCGGAAACCGAGAAGAGGGAAGCGCTGCGCCGCCTGATCCGGGCCGAACAGGTGCAGAACGCCTTGATCTTCTGCAACCGCAAGATCGAGGTTGATATCCTCTACAAGTCGCTCAAGCGGCACGAATTCAGTGTGGGCGCATTGCATGGCGACCTGTCGCAGGCGGAGCGCACCGCCACAATGGCGAAGTTCAAGGCCGGTGACTTACGGCTTATGGTGTGCAGCGACGTGGCCGCCCGCGGGGTGGATATTAGCGGTCTTTCGCACGTGTTTAACTTTGACGTGCCGCACCATGCGGAGGACTACGTGCATCGGATTGGCCGTACCGGGCGTGCTGGGCTGGTTGGACATGCCTTCACGCTCGCCGCTCCCGATGACCGGCTGGCGGTGGAAGCGATTGAGAGGCTGATTGGCGCCACCATCCCGCGTCTCACCGTCGAAGGGGTCAACCCGGTCGACTGGGCGGAGGGAGACGGCCGTAAGCGCCGCGGCCGTGGACGTGTTGCCGCCAAATCTGAGCCCCGGCGTGGCGAGGGACGTGATCAAGGTGGCGACAAGAGCCGGGATGCGAAACCGGCGGCAGTGGTCGACAGCCCACCCCCGGCGCGCCGGGGGCGTTCGCCGCGAACGGAGGTTGCGGAGACTTCGCCGCGAGATCGCCGTCCGCGGGAGCCGGTGCCGGTTGCACGCGAACTGTCGCGTCCGCCCCGGCGGGACACCCGCTACCGTGATGATGACCTGGGCCCCGCTGTGCAGGGCTTTGGCGATGACGTGCCGGCCTTCATGCTGATACGCTCGCCAGCACGAAGCGCCGATGCGCGCCGAAGGGAGGAAACCTCACTATGAACGATATGGCTTCCACGTCTGTTGAACACTATCGGCCGATGGGCCGGTTCACCTGGGACGACGCTCTGCTGCTTGAGGACCAACTCAGCGAGGACGAGCGCGCCATCCGTGATGCTGCGCACGAGTTCTGCCAGGGCAAGCTGTTCCCGCGCATTCTTCTGGCCAATCGGCATGAGCGGTTTGACCGTGAGATCATGAACGAATTCGGCGAGATGGGCTTCCTCGGCGCCACGCTCGATGGCTATGGCTGCGCAGGGGCATCGTATGTGGCCTATGGGCTAATCGCGCGGGAAGTCGAACGGGTGGATAGTGGTTACCGCTCGGCTTTCTCGGTGCAATCCTCCCTGGTGATGTATCCGATTTGGGCATTTGGCTCGGACGAGCAGCGCGACCGCTTCCTGCCCAGGTTGGGTGCGGGAGAGTTGGTTGGCTGTTTCGGGTTGACCGAACCAGACGCCGGGTCGGACCCGGGTTCCATGCGCACCCGCGCCCGCAGCGTGGACGGCGGCTATTTGGTTAGCGGCTCCAAGACCTGGATCACGAACTCGCCAATTGCCGATGTATTCATGGTTTGGGCCAAGGATGACAGCGGGACTATTCGCGGGTTCATCCTTGAGAAGGGCATGAAAGGTCTGAGCGCACCGGCGATTGAGGGCAAATTCAGCCTGCGTGCCTCCAAGACCGGCATGATCATGATGGACGAGGTGTTTGTGCCCGAAGCCAACATGCTGCCGAGCGTGAAAGGCCTGCGCGGGCCGTTTTCATGCCTGAACAATGCGCGCTACGGCATCGCTTGGGGCGCCTTGGGGGCGGCCGAGTTCTGCTGGCATGCGGCACGGGACTATACGCTCAACCGCATGATGTTTGGGCGACCTTTGGCCGCTACCCAGCTTGTTCAGAAGAAGCTGGCGGACATGCAAACCGAGATTACGCTTGGGCTGCAAAGCGTGTTGCGACTGGGGCGGTTGATGGACGAGCATCGCGCGGCACCCGAGATGATCAGCTTGTGCAAGCGCAACTCGTGCGGCAAGGCATTGGCGATTGCGCGTGAAGCGCGGGACATGCATGGCGGTAACGGCATCGCCGACGAGTATCATGTAATCCGACACGTGATGAATCTTGAGGCGGTCAATACTTATGAGGGAACGCAAGACGTGCACGCGCTGATTTTGGGGCGGGCGCAGACCGGGCTTGCTGCGTTCGGGGGCTGAGCGGACACCTCTCTCCCCGTCCCTCTCCCAACGGCAGAGGCTCCAATGGGGGAACAACACTCACCGTCGTCCAGATTGGCGCCGATGGCGATGGCGTTGCCGTGCTCCCTGACGGCAGCCGAGCCTACCTCCCCTACACTCTGCCCGGCGAGGTCGTCTCCCCTGGTTCACTGACCCGCCGCGGACCGGGTTGGACCGCTTGCGCTGTGGTCGCCACCCCGTCGCCCAATCGCCGGCCAGCCCCCTGCCCTCACTTCGGCGATTGTGGCGGTTGCACCCTGCAGCATTGGCAAGACGAGCCGTATGCCGCTTGGAAAGCTGGGCAAGTTGGAACTGCTCTCACCCGCGCCGGCTATGCTGATCCGGCTGTAGCATCGCTCGCGCGGACGACGCCGGGTGGGCGTCGCCGGGTGGACCTGGCGCTGGAACGTGACGGCGGCCGCGTCCGCGTGGGGCTGCATCGGCACCGCGGGCGAGACGTGGTGGACCTGCAAACCTGCCTCGTGCTCGAACCAGCTTTGGTGCGCCTGATCGCTGCGCTTCGCCGCCACCTGCCGGCCATCTCCGCGTTGCGTCGCACCGGGTCGGCCATCGCCAATCAGCTCGACACGGGCATCGACCTGTTGCTTCGGACGGATGGCTCGTTGAGCCCGGGGGATCGCGGCAAGCTGCCGGCTTTGGCGCAAGAGGCGGGGCTCTGCCGGGTCGCTTGGGCGAAGGGCGATGACGGCCCTGAACTCGCCTGCCAAGACGAGCCCGCGCTGATTAGCTTTGCTGGTGCCGCTGTCCGGCCGCCGCCGGGCGCCTTTTTGCAGGCTTCGCGGTCGGGTGAGGCGGCGATCATCGCCGCTGTGCTGGCAGGGCTGCCGGAGCGGCCGGCTGGCCGCAGCCGGGTGATCGAGCTGTTTGCTGGTTGCGGCACGCTGACCTTTGCACTTGCGGCTCATGCCCGGGTTCGCGCCTACGAGGGAGATCCGGCAGCGGCAGCGGCGCTGCGGCATGGCGTTGCGGGAAAACCAATTGAAGTGCATCACCGCGACCTGGCCCGGCAGCCGCTCTCGGCCAAGGAGCTGGCAGGCGCCGCGGCCGTTGTGCTGGACCCGCCCTACGCTGGCGCTGCGGCGCAGATCCCGCAAATCGCCCGATCCGGCGTCAAGCGGGTGATATATGTGAGTTGCAACCCGGCAGCCTTGACGCGCGATGCAGGAGGCCTGCGGGCGGCAGGCTATGCGCTGACGCAGGCAACACCGATTGATCAGTTCCTTTGGTCCGCCGCGGTGGAGAGCGTGTGCGTGTTCCGGCTGGACAAATCGCGCTATCGGACGTGAGCTCAATCCCGCATCAATAAGGGTCCACGTGTGCAGATGCCTCCGGCTCGAAGCATGAAGCTTGGCTTCAACATCGTGGCCAATGGTGCTCACGTCGCCGGGTGGCGGATGCCGGACGCCCAGGCGAATGCGGCCATGGACATCCGCCTTTGGAAGCAAATGGCACAGGCTGCCGAGCGTGCCCGCATCCACTTCATGTTTTGGGCTGACGGGATCGCCGTGCGCCACTCGGCGAGGGATGATGACGAGCTGTCGTTCAATCCGCGGATTGATGTGTTTGAGCCGCTTACCTTGATCGGTGCCCTCTCGGCGGTGACCGAGCGGCTTGGCTTCGTCGCCAGCGCATCCACCACCTACAACGAGCCCTATCACGTCGCCCGCAAGTTCGCCTCGCTGGACTACGTCACGGAAGGGCGGGTGGCGTGGAATGTGGTGACATCGTGGAGTGAGCAGGAGGCATTCAACTTCGGCTTGGACGCGCATGTGGAGCACGGCCAGCGCTACCGCCGCGCGCAGGAGTTCGTGGACGTCGTGTTTGGCCTGTGGGATAGCTGGGAGGACGACGCCTTCATTCGCAATAAGCAGAGCGGGCGCTACTTCGACCCTGCCAAGCTGCACACGCTCAATCACCGGGGCGAGTTCCTGAGGGTTGCAGGTCCTTTGAACGTCGCACGCCCGATCCAGGGCTACCCCGTGATCGCTCAAGCTGGCTCGTCGGGTCCGGGGCAGGATCTCGGAGCCCGCATTGCTGACCTGATCTACACGCAGCAAAAAACCAAGCAGGACGCGGTCGCCTTCTACCGCACGGTGAAGGAGCATGGCGCTAAGGCGGGGCGTGACCCGGACTCCATACTGGTGATGCCCGGCATACTGCCGGTGCTTGGCCGCAGCCGGGCTGAAGCCAAGGACAAATTCGCGCAGATGCAGGACATGGTACATCCGCAGGTGGGATTGCCGATTTTGGCGGCGGTGTTTGGGGACTTGTCGGGCCATGATCTCGATGGGCCCTTGCCGGCGCCGCTCGCGGCCAGCAACGCGCTCAAGAGCGGCTATGACAAGCTGGTTGCGCTCGGCCGAGAGCCTGGCATGACCATCCGCAAGCTGTATCAGACGCAAGCTGGCGCGTCCGGCCATTTGGTTTTCGTCGGCACGGCTGCCGAGGCGGCCGACGTGATGCAGGATTGGTTCGTAGGCCGGGGCTGCGACGGCTGGAACCTCATCCCGCCGTTCATGCCGCAACCTGCAATTGACTGTTTGGAGTTGTTAGTACCTGAGTTGCAGCGGCGCGGCCTGTTTCAGACGGAGTACGTGGGGGACGGGACGCTGCGTGGCAGCCTTGGCCTAGCCAGGCCTGCCTTTCGCAGCCGCGGGGGCCATGCGCGGAGCGTTGGGACGTTTGTCGGCGAACCCCGCGCCTGAGGACCGTTGCCGAGCGGCTGGCTGCGATCGGGGTTTTTCGCTGTTGACCGTTTCGCGTCGATAGCCGCAGATATAAGGCACGCGCTGGTATTAGTCAGATGTGCGGTTGCACCGGGCAGATCACTGGAACAGGGTGATGCGATGGCTGATGGCGACAAAGTGGTGGGTGTGGCTCCAAGCGCCGACCTGGTAGCCGAACCGATGACACGGGACCGCAGCTTGGTTGAAACCGGCTTCACGCGGTTGTTGCGGCAGAGCGCCGACCTCATCAAGCATGCCGAGCAAAGTGTTTATGCCGTGATTGGGGCGATGCTGGTGCTGGCGCTGATCCTAGCGTTGCTGGGCTCGCTGACACTGCTGTTCCAGGGCGCGCGCGACCTGAGCCATACGGACGCGATCTTCCAAATTATCGACCGTTTGCTCTTCGTGCTGATGTTGGTCGAAATCCTTCACACCGTACACGCGTCCATTCGTAGCGGCACGTTGGTTTGCGAGCCATTCCTGATTGTGGGCCTGATCGCCTGCATCCGGCGTATCCTGGTCATTACGCTTGAGACGTCGCAGATTACTCAGCCGGAACGCTGGGGCGCGGGCAACATGCCGTTGTTCCAAGCGTCGATGACCGAGCTTGGCGTGCTCGCATTGTTGATTGTGGTGCTGGTGGGATCGATCCGGTTCACCCGGAACACGGAGAGCTAATTGGTCAGCCGGCACGAAGCGCTGGCTGCAGATCGAGGAAATGCTGCAAATGCGCGGTCGCTGGGACGTCCGCCGTCGCTGCCCTACCCCACGCAACGATCCGGCAGGTCACCCCGGCGGCGGCGGCGGTGTCGCGGTCGACGGTGGTGTCGCCGATATACACTGCTTCGGCGGCCTGCACGCCGAGACTTGCCAGAGTTTGCAGAAGCGGAGCTGGATGGGGTTTGCGATGGGATGTGGTGTCGGCGCCGACCACGACCCGGATGATGGCGGAGAGGCCGAAATGCGCCAGGATGTGCTCGGCTAGCACCTGCGGCTTATTGGTGCAGATCGCTAGGGATAGGCCCGCAGCGTGCAAGGCGGGCAGTGCAGTTGCCGCGTCGGCGTAGAGGGTGGAATCGACCACAGGCCGGGCGGCATAATAGTCAAGATAGCGCTTGGTGTCGGCAGCGATGCGGTTGGCATCGCAATGTTGGCCAATATGGGTGTAGATTTTGGCGACCAGCGCCGCTGCACCCTCTCCGGTGAACTGCTCGACGGTACGAACAGGCTGCGGTGCCAGGCCCTGATCGGCCAGCAAACGGTTGATGCACCATGCTATGTCTGGGCCGCTATCCACCAGTGTGCCATCGAGATCGAAAATTGCCGCTTTCAGCATGTTGGATGATTCGCGTGCCGGGTGAGGAGACATTACGATAGGGCGTGGACGGCATTTGGCTGCAGCATCGGCCCATCCCTACCTCTCACAGTGGGAGCAGGGAAAAGGCGGCTTGGCGATGGTGTGGCTGGGGACCGTCCGGCCAGCTTTCAGTGGTCGGAGCGGCGGGATTCGAACCCACGACCCCCAGTCCCCCAGACTGATGCGCTACCAGGCTGCGCTACGCTCCGACTGAGATGGGTGTAGCAGGCGCGTCGGGGTGCTGCAACGCGTGACCCGCGTGGCCGCAGTCCAGACCTGTCGAGTTCGCAACAGTTGCGGCTGGCATAGTTAGCGCGGCAGCAACTGCCGGATCGTCTCCAACTCTTCCAAGGTTGCGCGCAACAAGGCGCGCAACCGGGCCACTTCCTGTGAAACTGGCTCGGGAGGGGATGGGCGCGTTAGGGGCGTTAGCGGGCTCACTCCGGTGATTGGCAACATCGGCGCAGGAACGTCCTCGGCCTGCGCCCGCTCTGCCGCCGCGGCCGCCCGTTCGGCTTCGGTGGCTGGAGGTATGTCGTCTGAAAGCTTGCCTCCGCCCTCGCGCAACAGACGTTGGACACCCTTGATGGTATAACCCTGAATATAGAGTAGGTCCGAGATGCGGCGAAGTAGGGTGATATCATCCGGTCGATAGTAACGCCGGCCGCCACCGCGTTTGAGCGGCTTGACCTGGGGGAACTTGGTTTCCCAAAAGCGCAGGACATGCTGCGGGATGTGAAGTTCGTCAGCGACCTCGCTGATGGTACGAAACGCGTTAGGTGCTTTTTTTGGTTTGACGCGGATGGCATTCGCCGGGTCGTCTTCAGGCGTATCGGCCAATGTTAATCTTCATCGCCGGCAAACTCGTCGCCGGCTGGAACCGCTATGCCGTTGACATGCGCCTTCAAGACCTGGCTGGGCCGGAACACAAGCACGCGGCGAGGAAGTATTGGGACTTCTACCCCAGTCTTTGGGTTGCGCCCGATGCGACGGCCTTTCTGACGCACAGAGAAGGTCCCGAAGCCGCTGATTTTAACAGATTCGCCACTTTCGAGAGACTTCGATAGCCGAGTAAGGACGGTTTCCAGGAGTTCGGCGGATTCGTTACGGGACAGGCCGACCTGCGTATAGATGCGTTCGGCTAACTGCGCGCGTGTAACAGTGTTCATACTGGACACGCTATGAGCGGCAGGTAAGAATCGTCAAGCAAAGGCCTTGAGAATCAACTGTTCCCAGCACCCTGTGGCGGCAGAGTCGCACCGCCCGGCGGTTTTGCGATGGCGCGGCTACAGGCGGAGGAGAGCCGAGCCCCATGTCATGCCGCCGCCGAGAGCCTCCAGAACGAGGAGTTGGCCGGGCTTGATGCGGCCTGCATGCCAGGCCGCTGCCAAAGCAAGTGGCACCGAAGCCGCGGAGGTGTTGGCGTGACGGTCGACGGTTATGACCACGCGGTCGGGCGGGAGGGAGAGTTTGCGGCCCATTGCATCGATGATGCGCAAATTGGCTTGGTGCGGCACCAGCCAGTCGATATCGGCAGAGGTCAGCGCGTTTGCGGCGAGGGCCTCCTCCACGACTGCGGCCAGCTTGGCCACTGCGTGGCGGAACACCTCACGGCCGTTCATGCGCAGGTAGCCGGAAAGCTCCGGTCGGCCGATCGCGCCATCGATGTAGAGCAAAGGGCCGAGATCGCCTTGCGCATGCAAGTGGGTGGAGAGGATGCCCCGTGGCGGCGTGTAGCCGGATTGCGGCAACCCGCGTAGGAATACTGCCCCGGCACCATCGCCGAACAGCACGCAGGTGGTGCGGTCGGACCAGTCGAGAATACGGGAATAAACTTCGCTGCCGATTACCAAGGCGGTGCGGACTTGGCCGCTGCGGATCATGGCGTCGGCGATTGACAGGCCATAGATAAAGCCGCTGCATGCGGCCGAGACGTCGAAGCCGAATCCGCCGCAGCCCAATGCTGCTTGCACGGCAAGCGCGGTCGCTGGAAAGGACTGGTCTGGGGTACTGGTCGCCAGGATAATGACATCGACGTCGGCTGGCTTGGCGTGGGCATGGGCCAACGCCGCTTGTGCCGCCCTCGTGGCCATGGATGCGGCGGTGTCCTGCGGGCCAGCCAGGTGGCGCTGACGGATACCGGTCCGCTCGAAGATCCACGCATCGGAGGTGTTGACCTGCTTGGCCAGCTCCTCGTTGGCTACGACGCGCTCCGGCAGATAGCCGCCAGCGCCCTCAACGATGGATCGGATCATTCAGCGAGCGGCAGCCAAGACCGGGCCGGCGCCTCCGCCGAGCTGGGCGATACGCGCCATGCCGTCACGGATTTGCTCATTGAAGCGGTGAGCGACCATGTCGACGGCGAGGTCGGTGGCATAGGCAAACTGCTCGGCATCGGTGGCGCCATGGGATTTTACCACGACGCCATTCAGCCCGACCATGATCGCACCGTTATAACGCCGCGGGTCGACCCACTCGCGCAGCCGTTCCAACCCAGGCCGTGCAAGCAGATAGGCTAGGCGCCCAGCCAGGCTGCTGCTGAACACTTGCTTCAGCAACGTGAGGACGAGACGTAGCGCACCCTCACCGGTTTTGAGCGCGACATTGCCGGTGAACCCGTCGGTGACGACGACGTCGGTTGTGCCTGCGGGTATGTCGTCCCCTTCGACGAAGCCGTGAAAGTGCGGAGCGATGTGGCTGCTGCGCAGGATTTCAGCGGCTTGGCGCACCCGTTCGTCTCCCTTCATGTCTTCGGAGCCCACGTTTAGCAAGCCGATCGTGGGATTGGGCAAGCCCAGGACGACTCTGGCGAAGACGTCTCCCATGACGGCGAATTCGACCAGATTACGTGCGTCACACATGGCGTTGGCGCCGAGGTCTAGCATGACGACGTCACCCTTGGCCGACGGCAGCAGGGCGGCTAGCGCTGGACGGTCAATTCCTGGCAGCGTTTTGATCACGATCTTAGCAAGAGCCATCAGGGCGCCGGTATTGCCCGCAGAAATTACCCCTGCCGCCTCGCCTGCGGCAACGGCATCGATGGCCACTCGCATGGAGGCCCCACGCACTCGCAAGGCTGCGGTCGGCTTCATGTCGTTTCCGATGACGTCGGGAGCATGGCGGATCGTGCAGCAGGCAGACAGGGGCTTGTTCGCCATCAGTGGAGCGAGACGAGCCTCATCACCGACGACGAGAAAACGGGCGCCCGGGTGACGTTCAGCCGCAAGAGCTAGGCCGTCGATAACCGCATTGGGAGCATGGTCACCGCCCATTGCGTCAACTGCCAGGGTATAAGGCACCCCAGAAAGGTTGGTTTTGAGCGCCCTTTCTCCGCGAGACCTCGGCAGCTCTGACACAGTACGCGTTGCCCTGCTTCGATTGGCCGGCTTTCAGACCCGCACTGCGTGCTTGAGCGCCTTGCCAGCGGCAACGATCTCGCGCCCGTCGTAATGGCCGCAATGGCTACAGACATGGTGCGGACGCTTCAGTTCTCCGCAGTTGCCGCACTCGGCAAAAGCGGGAGCAACGAGCGCATGATGGCTGCGGCGCATGCCCATGCGTGACTGCGACGTCTTCTTTTTAGGAACGGCCATGGGCGTTTGCCCTCCCTTGGTAGGTTAGAAGCGCGGGCACCTGGCACGGTGGCGCGTCATAATTCCGCAACAGCTGAGGGCGCGCCTGTAGCAGAGGCACCGACTACCCGCAAGCACCCTGGTGAGCGACCCGGTCAATCGGCTACTCTGTCATTCAAGATAAAGGAATCTAATCAGATGCGCGCCACTTGGTAAGGGCAACCCATGGGCCTTCTGGTTGGCCATAGTCCGTCTCTGGCAGCTCGGCGCCGGGCTTGCGCGGATATGGCTCGAGCGCCAGAGCTAATTGCTCGACAGTTGCTTCTCCGACATCCAGCACACCAGCCGTAAACGGAAGCTGGTCGGGCTCGTCGGGGTCGTCGGATGTATCTTGTTCTGTCCCGCTCGGAACAAACAGAATGGAAAACTCCTCTACAAGCTCGCTTTCGAACTCGTCTAGGGTGACAACGCAGACTTGACGCGTGCGCGCCCGCAGCGAGCCTTCGGCTTCAAGGCGACCACCTTGACTGGGACGCAAGCGCCACGCGCAGCGCACCGATGCCACACCGGGGATCATCAAGCGTCGAGCAATTGCGGCGCATTCCTGGGTATCGGCCTCAATGTTGAGCGTCAGCCCGCTGGAGCTAATTCGATCGATGGGCACCGGGCGACTTAGCTCGGGGGGAACGTCGGTCGTCACGCCGCGACCGCATTGGCCTTGTCGGGCCGATCAAATGAGACGTGGCCGGCGAAAAGGTCCTCCGCCGGAGTCGCATCCAGCACCTGGATGAGATGGCGCGTCATCTGCGCCAATTCAGCCCCGCCGGGTGCGTCTGCCCCACGCCAGACGTTGCGATGCAACGCTGACGTCAACGCTTCAGGATCACTGTCATCCATAGCGGCTTCGTAGGCCATCGCGCGGCCATGAAAAGCTTCCCACATGGCTCGCACGTTGCGCGCAACTGTCATGTCTCCGACTCCGAGTTCTCGCAAGCTCGTGTCCATATCGGAAAACATCGCATCGAATACGGCCTGGGCAATGGACGGGCCCGGCGCGGGCAAGCTGCGGAGGCGGCGGATAAGTACGGATGCATGCAATGCAACCATGTCGAAGCGGCCGTCCAAGGTATCTGGCACACCAAGCGTGGTGTAAAGGATCGGCGCGCGTGCGGCGCTCACTGCGACGCTATAGAGCGTGAAGCCAACGCGCTCGTGACGGCTGCGCCCAAACAAGCCGAAAAACGCCATTTTGCCTCCAGCCACGACACGGACGTTGACAGGGGTGCGTCGCGCATGACACGCGGTTGCGGAAAATAACCCGACGCGCCGGTGGCTTCTTGAGATGGCATAGCTTACCGCCGGGTCAATGCGAAAAGCTGATTTTTGAGGTCTTCATCACTGTGCTAAGACATCTACGCCTGATCCTACTGGCTGCCTCACTCGGTGGTTGCTCGTACTTTTCCTTTCCGCCGCAGTTGCGTGGCAATCGGGTCACAATGGATCAACTCAAGGATCTGGTACCCGGCACGGCGACACGGGCAGACGTCACAAGCGTGCTTGGTTCGCCGACGGCCAAAGCGACGTTTGATGACAATACGTGGATGTATATCAGCGAGGTTACGCAGCCCCGCATTGGGCGTGTGCAGGGAGTACAAGCCCAGAACGTGGTAGAGTTATCATTTGATGGTAGTGGTGTGTTGCAATCTGTCAAGACGCTTGGGCAAAAGGACAGCCAGCCGGTTACGATGGTGGCGCGGGCAACACCCTCGCCGGGAAGCGATGCCACATTCATGCAACAACTGCTCGGCAATGTAGGACGGTTTAGCGCGGGACCGGGTGCTGGGTTGGGTAGTGGTAGCTCTGCTGGTGGCAGTGGGTCTTCATTCGGGCGTTAGGCGTGCGTGCTCAACAGAGGTCTCGAACGCGTTTGTCGGGGCCTGTCATTCGGAGGAGTGATGTCTGTGACCTCCGCGGGTTTGCCACAGACCCACCCTTGCCTGCGCCTCTGACGAATTAGGCGAACGGCATACCGCTTTCGATTGGCAGTTCAGGGTCCCTGCTCCATTCGTTCCACGAACCAAAGTACATTCGGACGTCCTTGATACCAGCCTCCTGGAGCGCGACGAGCGAGTTGGAGGCGCGTGCACCTTTAAAGCAGTAGAGATAGACGGGGGTGTCCGGGGTTACGCCGACCGTCTGCAGCTCGGCGAGCAATTCGTCCTTGGTCTTGAACATGGCTCCTGAGGGCGTCGGCTTCATCAAACGATACCACTCGAGCCAGCGAGCGCCTGGGATCCGACCCTTCCGGGGGGCAAAATCTGGGCCGTAGGGCGAGGAGGAGGTGCCGATCCACTCGTCGACATCTCGCACGTCGAGCTTGACGACAGTGTCGTCCTCTAGCGCCTTCAACATGTCGCTTTTATCGAGCATCATGTACTCGCCGGTGGCAGAGACGGGGAAGGTTTTTGCCAGCGGCGTCGGCATTGCCGTGGTGACCTCCATGCCAGCGGCTTGCCAGGCCGCGAGGCCGCCATGCAGGATGTGGGCTTTAGGGTAGCCCAGGAACTTGATGAGATAATATCCGCGGCATGACATGCCGAAGCCAGAGTTCATGGAGCCTTCGTAGAACACCACGGTTTCGTCACCACCCACGCCGGCAGCGCCAAAGGCCGCGATGAACTTGTCCTTGAGCTCAGCCATGCCCTCCTTGGTGGACATGGCGAGATAGGTGAAGATGTCGAACATGTTGACCGCGCCGGCGATGTGTCCGGCGGCGTAGTTCTCCGGCGAGCGGGTGTCGATGATGACGGCATTTCCGCTTTCCATCATCGAGGCGAGTTCAGCGGGCGAAATCAGGATTTTGTCGGGCATAGGGCAGTCTCCTGGTTGGTTTCTGGGCTGGTGTTCTGTGACAGACTAATTGGTGGCCATGCGGCTTAGCTCTTGAGTTAAGTGCCGCGTAGAAGGCGTTATCATCGCTACGAAGTAGCCCTCGCGTAGGCGCCGTTGAACGGGTGATCCGGTAATGAATGCGCGGGCGCCGGTATGCAGCATCGCGGCTTGAGTGGCCTCCAGGGTGAGGTCACCGACTGTGAGACGCGCTTGCAGTACGGCGCGCGTGTAGTCGGATGACCGGTCCTGTGGCGTGGCGGCTAGCCGGGAAATTTCGGTTTGCACTTGCTCTAGCTCATCCTCGAAGTAGGATGGGCGTTTGGGCAAGTAGCGATTTGTGTGCTCATGCGTGGCATCGGCGGCAACCATTGCGTCGATACTGGCGCGTATGATGCCGAGGCCCATCCCTGTTTGCAGGAGAATAAAGCCGGGCCGGATGCGCGCGACCATGTCTTGCAGTGGGTCTGCCAGCATCATTTCGTCAGCAATGAAGGCCCGGCGGAATCGTACGACGTAAGTGCCTGTGCCCTCTAGGGTTGAGAAATGGACGTTTTGGCGGATTTCGACACCCGGTTGGCCGCATTGCACCATCGCCATCATGAGGTGCGACGCGTCATCGGCATCCCGGAAGATGGTGCCAAACCAGTGTCCGTCGCCAAGATTACTGACCCATGGCAACACGCCAGTGACGCTGTAGCCGCCGGGGACGCGAGTGGCACGCAGGGCAAATCCCTCAATGCCGGACAGTGCTTTGATGGGGTTCGACAGACCTGTCCCGCCGAGCAACAAACCGCTGGCGAGGCCGGGCTGCAATTTGCTTTGGAGAGATGAGTTGTCTGTGTTTTCGAGGTACCAACCGCAGGCATCTTGGCACCATGTGCAGAACGCTGATGACATGCACACGGCCGCCACATCAGCCATTGCTGTTATTGCCGCCGGCATATCGCGCTGCCCTGACAGGGCGAGATGACGGCGGAACAGGCCGGCCTCTCCCATCCGGCGTAGGGCCTGTTCCGGATAGAGCCCGGCATCAACGTCAGCCACGATTGGCGCCAAGTCGCTTGCCAGCACGTCCTCCAGCACCGGCTCGGTGTTGGGCCGGGCTACGATGATCGGCTGGGCAAGCAATTGACTCATCTGAACTACCTTCGCGGGATTTGGCGGTTGTTAAACCAATTCACAATTGACGGGCACGGGCTTGCTAAACGTGTTTGCGACTGGGGACCAGTTGCGGGCATGAGCCACCAACGCGTCGAGTGTTTCCTGCGGCGCGTCGGCGTCGAGGTGAACCTGTACACGGACAGCGTCAAAGCCGACCGGCTTTGGACTGGTGTCCCCTGTGCCCCAGACTGCGGTGATGTTGATGTCGGCCTCAAGCGCGAGTTCAAGCGACCGGATGGTGATGCCTTGAGCGACGGCGTTGGCATGGATGCCGACAGCTAAGCATGAACCGAGTGCCGCCAACGAGGCTTCGGATGGATTAGGGGCAGTGTCATCGCCTAGCAGCGCTGGTGGCTCATCGACCACGTAGGGCGGCAAGTTGCGGATCATGTTCAGGTGGCGAAACCGTCCTTCGGCGATGGTTCGGCACTTGAGAGTTTTTATCGCCTGTGGGTTCTCCCGCCCCTTCGTTATAAGTTGCTCAAGGCCTGATTTATCGATTGGAGCGAGGCACCCGGTTGCGGCACCGGGCCCGGTTTGGTGAAGCGTGGATGCTGGAGCGCTCATGGCTTGTTCCTTGTTATTGACGACGACGGCCGTGTCGCGGGTGATGATACAGACCGTTCTGTCTCCTGCCAACGGTATTTGGTTGTGCAAGACTCATGCCAGATTTGGGCACGTAACGGCTTGCAGGAGGCAGTTGGGGCTGCGAGATAGAATGAACTGAGACATAGAAGAACCGATGGACATTCCACCTAGCTTGAGCAGCCGGAGCGCTGCGGCTCATAGACGGATTGTGAATGCGGCTCGCGACCTGTTTTGCCGGTATGGTATCCATGCCACTGGCATCGATCGCATCATCAGCACTGCTGGGGCTTCAAAAATGGCGCTTTATAGTCATTTCGGCTCAAAGGAGGCTCTGATCCGGGAGGTTTTGGATCAGGAGGGAGCAGAGTGGCGTGCTGCTTTCTTTGCCGCGGTCACGGCGGGTGGCGACACCCCCATGGCGCGGCTCCGGGCCGTCGTTCCGGCGCTTGGGCAATGGTTTGAGGATGGCAGGTTCTACGGCTGCGCCTTTATGAACGCCATTGCGGAACACGATAAAGAGGAGGGTTGGCTGCGGGAGATCGCGGCGGCCCATCACAAGACTGTGTTGGCATTCCTTGCAAAGATGGCGGAGGAGGCTGGATTTCGTGAGCCCGTCTTGCTTTCCAAGCAGGTACTGCTGCTCATTGATGGGGCAACTGCCGCGCTTATGGTCACTAGCGATGAGGGTGTGCTGTCGATCGCCGAGCGAAACTTAGTTGCTGTGTTGAATGCCGCGCCCCGGCTGTCGCTTTAGTGAAGGCTCTCTTGATTGCGACCGAGGGGGTCGCGGGCTGGAACCATTTGTCTTGGGCTGTGTGGGCGGTGGGTTGGTGTTGGAT
>CAXTRX010000028.1:20454-26374 GCA_964246785.1 uncultured Acetobacteraceae bacterium
GTCATGGGTTGAAGGCGCGTGGGTTGCGGGCCGGCCTAGCGACCACAGGGCCGGTTTGAAGGCGGGCGAGGCGAGGTGAGCGCCGAGGACTGGTATACACCTCGGCGGTGAGCGCACCGACCATCATCCAATACAGGAAGCCAATTTCCCCGACAGATATATTGGTCAGGAGGAAAACCGCCAAACTGCCAATTATGAGCGCACACGTCACGAGGCGCATGACGTCGCTATCGCGAGCCACGCGATATGCAGCTCTGCCACCTGCCCACAGGACAGCGACAGTATGTAGGACGCCGAACGTGGTACCCATTTGCACTGCAGACGACAGTAACAGGCCGTCCAGCGCGTTCATTTTACTATCAGTCTTGCCACCTAGTCCAACACCAAGCAAGTATCGTTCGTCACCGCCAAAGACGTGAAAGTAGTCTTCGAGACGGGCGGCGCCGCTGCCGTCTTCGGAGACTTTGCTGTCCAGGCTCGTTAAACGGGAGGCGATGACGTCACCGAAGGAAGTAAAAAGCAGGGCAAAAATGGCGCCGCCGACTAGGCATAGGAGAAGAACTAGCGCAAGGTTACGAGTTTTTCCGAAGCATAAGCATACAAGAATAGAGATTATGGCGCTGATCCAGGCCGTTCTAACCCCGCTGAGGAGCAAAGCCACGGATAAGGGTAGAATAGCGATTAAGGGGACAAGAATGGGTGGTATAAATCTGCTTCGTATAAAGGTGAAAAGCATCAAACCGCAGGTGGCGTATGCTGCAAAACTGACAGGAGAGTTCATCGTGCCGAAAACTCGGACCTTACCGGGTTCTGGGAGTCCAATGGAATCTATTTTGGACGAAATCATCCAGTAGCGGTCCCAAGGCTGCGGGTCTAGATGCTGGAAAATGCCATACAGACCCATAATTGGGCTGATCACGAGAAAAACTCTTGCCGCTGCCCCGAGCACACCCGCGCTTTGTTGGGGAGCCGCTATAAGGCACATGCAGTACAGCATCGGGATAACGTATTTCATGGCATTGGTGGTGCTTGCGACCAAATCGCCACTGAAGGCTGTGATTATCCAGCCATAGGCAAGGCACATGGCAGCAACGCCGAAAGGCATAAAGGTGGAGCGAGGCGCCGAGCTTTGTAAGAGTAAACGTCGTAGTGCGGGGAATACGGCGGTGAGTGCGAGCAAGGGACCGACCAACATACTTCCGCTAGCGTCATAGCCGATGTGGAGATCGACGATACGGCGTAACAACGGGGCAAATACAAAGAGCGGGATGGCGACCTGCACGTGCAAGGCAAAGCTGCCGCGTTGATACGCTCTGACTGCCACACCAAGACATCCGGCTACGAAGAGCAGCCGCGTGATCGCAAGTCCACATTGACCCGTTACGCCGGTCAACAGCAGAAGCATCAGGAGCGGACCGTAATCGCGAAGAGCTTTCATCAGGAGGGCAGAATTTGCTCTGCCAGCTTGATGATACAGAGGCCCGCTTGCTGGAGCGGCTCTCCGCGATGGTGTCAGCATGACCGTAAGACCAGTCCTATTGGAGGGCGAGGTAGCTTCCGGCTTCCATGCCCTCGCTGTCATATAGGCCATAACGGGAAGGCTGGATGCCGTCGAGCACGAGGCCAAGCAGTCGAGCGCCAATGGCTTGAAGCTCCTGCACGCCGCGTTGAACGGACGCGGTGTTTGACTGACCCCATCGAGTACAAAAAAGGACGCCGTCAACCCGTGGAGCCAGGATCCGCGCATCTGGCAGGACTTGTGACGGGGGTGTGTCAATGAGGACAAGGTCGTAACGAGCGGCTGCCCAAGCAAGCAGGCTCGCCATTCGGGCGCTTCCAAGCAGCTCGGCTGAGTTCATCGCGGGTTTGCCGGCTAGTATTATGTCCACCCCATTGGTCTGGACGGACGTCATCGCCTCATCGGCTGAGACCTGCCCATGGAGGATTTCGCTTACGCCCCATTGCTGAGGTAGCGACAGGCTTCGTGCTGCGCTCGGTTGGCGCAGATCACATTCCAAAACGAGCACCCGGCGCCCGGCGGCCGCGGCGAAATGGGCAAGTGCCAGGGTGATGAATGACTTACCTTCACCCTGGTTGGAAGAGGTGACAAGAATAGTACGGCGTGCCCGATCCGCTTCGTTTAGTTGGCCGGACACCAACAAACATTCGGCATAGAGCCGACGGATAGCCTCTTGAAACGCAGAAGGGGCTGCAATCCGCTTGGTTAGCCGAGACCCGGTGCGGCCGAGACCAGGCACATAAGGCACTCGAGCCAGAACCCGGAGTTGGGCGGCACTTTGCAGGCCAGCAACGGTCCGCACTGTGCGGTCGGCGCGGTCTCGCATGAGCGCAGCGCCTGCTGCAGCGCCAAATGCAAGTAGAAGGCCTGCTAAACCGAATGTAGAAAGCTTGGGAAAGGCAACACTCTCGGGTTCTTCGGCTAAACTGACGAGGTGAGCATTGGGTGTCACCAAGCGGCGGTTGGTCTGAAGTTGGTTCAGGCTTTTCGTCAGGTCGATATACAGCTCCCGATCCGTTGCAAGACTACGCTCGAGTGCCGCTACGTCGGTTGCTGCATCGTCATTGCCGCGAACTTCCTTCTTGAGATCTTTGATCTGGCTTTGCAGAGCTGCAACGCGGCTGTTGGCGGCTTGGTAGTCAGTCAGTGCGCTATGTGTGACTATGGCGGTGTCTTCAGCGATGGCACGCTCGAGCGCGCGCCGTTGCTGCTGTAAATCGGCCAATGGTGGGTAGGCCGGGCCGTAGCGTGAGGCCAACTGAGCGATCTGTGCGTTGACGGCAGATAGTTGCTGCTTGTCGTCGTTGACGGTTCGGTTTTCGAGCACACCCGTGGTCGTGCCGCCGCTCACCAAAGCCTGTTGCATCCGGCCTGCGGCGGTGGCCCGATCGGCTTCGGCGATCGCGACTTGCTGCGACAAGCTGGTTAGCTGTTCAGATGCGATGGGAGCGAGTTGTCCCTTCACAACACCATTGTCGTGCAGAGAGGCGCCGATTTGCACTTCGGTCTGTTTAAGACGATCCGAAACGCGCTGCATCTCCAAAGTTAGCCAGGCAATAGCATCGCTGCGAGGTTGCAATTTCTCTTGCGTGCGATCTGCAAGGTATGATTTGACAATACAGTTCGCCACCACCTGAGCTACGCTGGCGACAGGCGAGCTAAATTGGACTGAGAGGACACGAGATCGGCCACTGACTCCGACGACAAGGCGGCTCCGGAGAGCTTCGACCGTCTTGGTGCCATCGGCAAGCTGAGCCTGGCATGATTGCGGAGGCTTGGACGAAAGCCAAAGTTTGATCGTACGTTTCCAAGCGGGTGGAGCACTTGCCTGGCACTCGAGTAGAAGTGCTGCCGCTACTCGCGTTTGCGCCATGACCTCCCGGAGGAGTAACGGAGATGATAGTACTATCGACTGGCTTTCGAGGTCGGCAGCGTCGCCGACGGTGAGTTGTTGCGAGTCGCTTGACTGGAGTGAGGCGAGCACCGGGTCATTTTGAGCGATCGTCACCAGCGCTTCCGCTTTGTAGACCGGCTGAACTGAATAGTACGCGGCGGTGACCAAAGCCGACATGCTCAGAAAGACTGCTGTAAACGTCGTCTTTTGGCGCCGGATGCGCGCGAGTATTCCAACCTCCGTTTCGGCGGGCGACGCGGATTCGTAGTGGCTCTCTTGAAGATGGGAGTCGACCGGGGATTGCGCGAGGAAGCGCGGCTCGGTGCTTTGAGGAACGAGGTCCATCAGGCGGCTTCTGCGCTCAGCGAGCTTTCATAGGCTTTTGACGCGGAGAATTCGGCATCCATGAGGTCGGACTTCTCGGTTGCGGGCCAAAAGCCTTGCACGGGAAATGTCTCCTGTGCCGGCGAGGCAAGATTTGCGGTCATGCGACGCTTGAAGAGCTCGTAACGACCATGAACAAATTCGGTGAATTCATGCTCAAAGCGGGCCGTGCTGAACTGCATAGCGTTGGCATGGCAGGCCGCGCGACTAAAGACATGAGCGCTTCGCTCAAACGCCTCTACTGCGGCAGCTATGCAAGGCGCTTCAGCGCGCTCGAAGAACATTCCCGTACGAGATGGCCCTTGGGTCACCACTGTTTCCCGCAGCCCACCACGGCCAAGCGCGATCACTGGCGTGCCCTCGCCTTGCACCTCGACGGGAACGATCCCGAAATCCTCTTCAGCGGCGAAAACGAATGCCTTTGCTGAGCGCATAAGCTGACGGAGTTCTTGATCGGGGACAAAGCCGACGAAATGAACGTTGGGCGCGCCGACTGCCTTCAGCCGATTGAGTTCAGGGCCGGTTCCAGCGACCACCAGGCGCTTGCTTGGCATAGCGGCGAAGGCTTGCACGATAGCCAAGATGTTTTTGTATGGCACGAGGCGAGATGCGGCTAAGTAAAAGCCGCTGCTGTTTGTTGTATTGGGCGGCGAGGATGGTGGCGGCAGCTCGGCGGGAATGTCGACTGGCGGATGAATGACGGTCGACGACCGCCCATAGACTTTGCGGATCCGACGCCCGACGTAGTGTGAGTTGGCGAGATAGGCATCCACACCGGCGGCGGTGCGAGTGTCCCATAAGCGCATCTTAAACAAGATGTAACGGGCAAACCAGCCTTTGACGCCGTGATCGAGACGAGCCTCGCGAAGGCATTGGTGCTGCAAATCCCAAGCGTATCGCATCGGGGAATGGACGTAAGAGATGTGGAGTTGGTCGGCTCCGGTAATGACGCCTTTTGCGACGGCGTGGCTGCTGGACAAGACTATGTCGTATCCTGACAGGTCGAGCTGCTCGATTGCGAACGGCATCAAGGGCAAGTAGCTACGATGCTTGCTGTTGATGGCCGGCATGTGTTGCAGGAAGGTCGACTTGCTTTTAGGGAGCGCCGCCTTTGCGCGGTCATGCGTAGAAAGCGTGTCAAACAGGGTAAACAGGTCAGCCGACGGGAAGCAGCGGACCATTGCGCTCAAGACCTTTTCCGCTCCACCGAGGACGTAGAGCCAATCATGGACGATCGCGACACGCATGGTTTGCGCCTTCATAACGAGGGCACCTCCGTGACCTGGCACGGGAGGCATTTGTGAGCGGCCGTTTATTGCCGCAATTTGCGGCTGGATGGCCGCTCGATGATGGAGATTGTAGCGTGGAAAACTTAACGAGAAGTTTCTGCCTCCGACTTGGCAAAGTGAGTTGGGTTGCTACCCCATCTCCCCCGGCTGCTTGTGATCGGGTGCTGGAGGGCACCTACGCTACGCGGTTAGGGCAGAGGCTTGAGCTGTCTCGAGCTCCATAGATTGGCAGAAGGCTCTAGCTTGTTGCATTCCCGATCAACTCAATGCGACGGCAAAGCGCGTTCGGTCGGATGATCCTCTAGGAGCGCCTGCGGCGGAGTAGGATTCGGACGGAACCTGGATTGGCTTTGTGAGGATGAGATAGCGCCAAGATATAAGGGCGTAGATGAGCAAGATTAAGCCAAAGCGGAAGTTCGCGACGAAGGACGCCGCCGCTCTCGCCGTTGCCACGGCCGGTGATGATTTCGACACAGCGGAGGCGGTCGGCATAGGACTGGTGAAGAAATGTTGCGAGCGCGTGGAAAGCCCGTTGAGCGGTATGGCCATGCAGGTCGAGGGTACGATCGGGCTGAAGTTTGCCAGACCGCAGTTTTGTCCAACTGCTATCGTCCAACCCGGATGGGCGCTCGCCAGCGGCGACCAAGGGCAGCAATGGGGTAGACTTGGATGAGGTTTTGAGGAGCGGCGCAGGTTGCGCGGGGCGCTGCGACACGATGGGTTCAGGCGCCGGCGGCACTATGAGGATCGGGGTGCCGGCGGCATGGCCGGGAAGAGCGGCTATGTGGCGGACGTAATCAAGCCATGCGTCGCGATCAGCATCGGTCAGGGCAC
>CAXTRX010000029.1:0-26321 GCA_964246785.1 uncultured Acetobacteraceae bacterium
GCCAATGACAATCATGAGGCATTCGCAGTCGCAGCGTAAGTTGCGATAGACGCGGTTCGGGGGGCACCGGGCAACAGAAGCCCCCCACTTTCCACAGGTTTACTATCCGCGGGTGCAAACACATTACCCCTTGGCCTACGCCGGGGGGAGAGCCGACTGGAGTTGAGCAAAGCCGGCAAACCGTTCGCGATAAGCGCTTTGCCGGGCAATGTCCTGCGCACTCACGCCGCCTTCATCCGCAAGCCGCGGGTTGGCGCCATGAGCAAGCAGCAGCGTCGCAATGTCGGCATGGCCAAACATGACGGCGAATATCAAGGCGGTGCGGCCAGTCTCGTTGGTGGCATTCGCCGCGGCGCCGGCGGCAAGCAGTTGCCGGGCAATGGCGGCATGCCCCTTGAACGCGGCACCCATCAGCGCCGTGGCCCCAGCGGCATCCACAGCGTCCACGGCAGCGCCGCGCGCAAGCAGCAGCGCCGTTGCCTCTGCCTGCGCGTTGTAGCTGGCAAGAATGATCGGCGGGAAACCGCGCGCGTCCAGCCGGTTGGGGTCGGCGCCAGCGTCAAGCAGGGCACTCAGAAGTCCGACGTTGCCCGAACGAGCCGCTCCAGGCAAAGCGGCATCGGGCAAAGCGGCATCGGGCAAAGCGGCGTCGGCCACGTCGGCGCCGGGCACTTGTGGGTTCACGTGATGGTTTGCACCACGGCAAAGCCCTCGAATTCAGGGTGGCCCAGATACATGGCGCGGTTGTCGCCGGCGTTGGCATGGGCGGCGCGGAACTGCTCCGACCGGGTCCAATCCTCAAAGGTGGATTGGCTGGCCCAGACGGTGTGGGACGAATACAGCGTATGGTCGTCCTTCTTCGGTCCGCGGAGCAGGTGGAATTCCACAAAGCCCGGCACGGCGTGCAGATAGGAGTCGCGCCCGGTCCACATCTGCTCGAACGCAGCTTCCGAGCCAGGCGCCACTTTGAATCGGTTCATTGCGATGTACATGAAAACATCTCCCTTGCCCTGAACGAGCAGCCTTAGGCTCGGCAGATTTCTGCTTCGTTGCAAGGGGCCCGTTGCGCCGCGGCGGCTTTGCTTCCCGTGGCCGTGTCGCGCTATGAAGGTGTTGGAATCAGGCGATGCACATGGAAGACGACGAAACCTCCCCTCCCCCCAGCCCGGACAGCCTGCTTCCGTACGATTTGTGGGCCGAGGAGGCGATGCGCGGCGTAGCGTTGCGGGCGCTGCAATATGCCTCCCGCGAGGGCATGCCGGGCCAGCATCATTTCTACGTCAGCTTCCGGACCGACCATGCGGGCGTGAGCATTCCCGCCCGCTTGCTGAGCCAATATCCGGAGGAAATGACCATCGTCCTGCAACACCAGTTTTGGGACCTGAGTGTGGACGAGGCGGCAGGCCGGTTCAGCGTTGGCCTGTCATTTGGCGGCGTGCCGAGCACGCTGTTGATCCCGTTCAGCGCGCTGACTGCCTTTGCCGACCCGCACGCCCAGTTCGGCTTGCGGTTCCGCGCTGCTCCGGTGGCGGTCAATGAGGAAGCGGCCGCGTTGGAGGCGCCGGAGCCAGCCACCGAGGCACCCGCCGGTCCGGTCGAAAAGCCGCAGGTGGTCAGTTTGGACGCGTTCCGCAAACGTAAGGATTAAGCTGGTGGATAGCCTGCCTCCACAAAGCCCGGCGTTCCAGTACAGCCCCATGTTTCCGCTCGGCGACCGCAATACGCCTTGGAAAAAGCTCGACTTGGCGGGGCTTGCCACGCTGCAATGCGGCGGCCAAACTGTGCTCCGGCTGCAGCCGGAGCTGTTGAGCGAACTGGCCGTGCAGGCGTTCCGCGACACCTCGCATCTGCTGCGGCCCGGCCACCTGGCGCAGCTACGAGCAATCCTGGATGATCCCGAGGCGAGCGCAAACGACCGGTTCGTAGCGTTGGACCTATTGAAGAACGCGGCGATTGCAGCCGGCGGAGTGCTTCCGATGTGCCAGGACACGGGCACGGCGCTGGTGTTCGGCAAGAAGGGCCAGCGCGTTTGGGTGGCCGGGGACGAGGAGGCGGCGCTGTCCCACGGCGTGCACCGCACCTATACCGAGACCAATTTGCGCTACAGCCAGATGGCGCCGCTCTCGATGTTCGAGGAGGTGAACACCGGCAACAACTTGCCGGTCCAGTTCGATATCATGGCCGCCCCTGGCGAGGAGCACGCGGACGAGTTCCACCTGCAATTCGTGGCCAAGGGCGGCGGCAGTGCCAACAAGACGTTCCTGTTCCAGGAAACCCGGGCCATCCTCTCGCCCGAGAAGCTGCTGGGCTATCTTGAAACCCGTATCCGCACCCTTGGCACCAGCGCTTGCCCGCCATACCACCTGGCCATCGTCATCGGCGGCACCTCAGCGGAGCTGACCCTCAAAACGGTGAAGCTCGCCTCCACGCGCTGGCTCGACACGCTCCCGACCGCAGGCAGCCGCGCCGGGCATGCGGTGCGGGACTTGGAGATGGAGCAGCAGGTACTGGAAATGACCCGGCGCATCGGCATCGGGGCCCAGTTCGGCGGCAAGTATTTCTGCCACGATGTGCGGGTGATCCGACTGCCACGGCATGGCGCGAGCCTGCCGGTCGGCATCGGCGTGTCCTGCAGCGCAGACCGGCAGATTTTGGCCAAGATCACGCCCGAGGGCGTGTTCCTCGAGCAACTCGAAACCGACCCGGCGCGCTTCCTGCCCGACGCGACGGACGAGATACTGGGCGGCGAGGTCGTGCGGCTCGACCTCAACCGGCCAATGCTCGACATTCGGCGGGAGCTATCGCAGCACCCGGTTGCGACCCGGCTGTCGCTCACGGGCACCATGGTGGTGGCGCGGGACATCGCTCATGCCAAGCTGGCGGAACGGCTGGCACGGGGCGAGCCCTTGCCCGACTATATCAAGCACCATCCTGTTTACTATGCCGGGCCCGCCAAGACGCCGGAGGGCTTTGCCACCGGGTCGTTCGGGCCGACCACGGCGGGGCGGATGGACAGCTATGTCGAGCAGTTCCAGGCCGCGGGGGGCAGCATGGTGATGCTGGCCAAGGGCAACCGGTCGCGCGCGGTACGCGATGCCTGCCGGGCGCATGGCGGGTTCTATCTTGGCAGCGTCGGCGGCGCGGCGGCTCGGTTGGCGCAGGACTGCATCCGCAAGGTCGAGGTGCTGGAATATCCCGAGTTGGGAATGGAAGCGGTCTGGCGCATAGAAGTGGCAGACTTCCCAGCCTTCATCGTGATCGACGACAAGGGGCACGATTTCTACGATGCCATGGAGCCGCCCAAGAGCGAACGTTGACGGGCACCCATCCTGCCCTGTGGTCGCAAAGCGGAAGAGCTTGCGATGGCTGGCGCTGAAGGGTCAGAGTGGTTGACCTTCACACGATGGTGGGCGATGTGTGGGAGCAAGGCTTGCGACGAACTTGCCGTGGTCAGTCAGCAATGCCGTGTTGCGGGCTTCGTTCGCCAGCTTCGCCGGGGAGAACCGCCGCATGACCATCCGTCAAACCGTCATGGAGCAGATGAAGATCGTTGCAGTGCAGCAAAACAAGTCGCTGGCGCCGTTGACCGACGACTTGCCGCTGATGAGTTCCGGGCTGGACTCGCTTTGCATTGCAATCCTGGTCGCCAACCTGGAAGACGAGCTTGACATCGATCCGTTTGGCTCCGGCAATGAGGTTTCAGTACCGGTCACGGTTGGAGACTTCGTTCATCTATACGAGAGCACCGCTGCCGAATAGCCAGCTATGAGCCAAGCAGCCCCGCGACGGTCGCTGCTGGCTCTGGCTTTGACCGTGGCGCCGGAGCAGCGCTGGCTGGGGGACCCTGAGGGGCGACTTGGATTGGCCACGCTGCGGACCGGATTGAGCCTTGCTGCTCCGCAGGACGCATTCGCCGGAGCAACGGTGCTGATCGCCAGCGCTGCGCAATTGCCCGCGGTGTTGGCTGCGCTCCAGTTGGATGGTGTCGCGGCGCGCATGCTCCTTTGCCCGCCAGATCTCGCTCCCGCGCACCTGCCCGGCATCGTGCGGGACGCAGGGGCCACGGTCGCAGTGTCGGATGGGAGCGTTCCGGACCTGATGGCGGCGAGCGGGCTGCCCGTGGTGGCGTGTGCGCGGGAGGTTGCGTCGGGGCGGGCCTCCCACTCCGGCCCTCTTCCAGGAGGAGGGGGAGAAGCGGATACCGAGTGGGTGCTGTTTACGTCGGGGACCACGGGGGCGCCCAAGCTGGTGCTGCACACGCTCGCGAGCCTCACCGGACCGCTGCAGGATGGGCTGGCCGTGCCGAGCGGGGCGGTTTGGAGCACCTTCTATGACGTGCGGCGCTATGGCGGGCTGACCATCCTGTTGCGCGCGTTGCTCGGCGGCGGCTCCATGGTGCTGTCGCATGCCGGGGAGCCGGTCGTGGAGTTCCTGCGGCGGGCGGGAGCGAACGGCGTCACCCACATGTCGGGCACGCCGTCGCACTGGCGCCGCGCGCTCATGGGTGCGGCGGCGGGAGCAATGGCGCCCGCCTACGTGCGGCTTTCCGGCGAGGTGGCAGACCAGGCGATCCTGGACCAACTCAAGCGCGCCTTCCCCGCAGCCCAGGTGGCGCATGCGTTTGCTTCCACCGAAGCGGGGGTCGCCTTTGACGTGCGCGACGGCTTGGCCGGCTTCCCCGCGGCGCTGCTGACGGATGTGAACGGGCAGGCGCAGATGCGGGTGGTGGACGGGGCGCTGCAAATCCGCTCCGCTCGCACCGCCGCGCGTTACTTGGGCGAGCGGGCGCGCGCGCTGCGGCAAGCGGACGCGTTCGTCGATACCGGCGACATGGTCGAGTTGCGGGGCGATCGCTACTACTTCACCGGGCGGCGGGAAGGCGTGATCAATGTCGGCGGGCAGAAGGTGTTCCCCGAGGAAGTGGAGGCGGTCATCAATGCGCATCCGGCAGTGCGGATGTCGCGCGTCTGGCCGCGGCCATCGCCGATCACCGGGGCAGTGGTCGCGGCGGAGGTCGTGCTTTGGGCCGAGCCCGATGCCGGATGGGGCCCGCTTCGAGACGACATCCTAGCCAGTTGCCGCGCTGCCTTGCCGGCTTTCAAGGTGCCGGTAAGCCTGCGCCAAGCCGATCATCTCGATCTCGCAGCGTCCGGCAAGCTGGTGCGCGACCGTGCGTAGCGTGGTGGTGACGGGGGGCAGCCGAGGGCTAGGGTTGGCGATTTCGCGTGCCCTGGTGCAGGCCGGGTTCCAGGTGGTGGCAATCGCCCGCTCGCAAAGCGATGACTTGGCCGCGGCGATGGCTCAATCGTCCGGAGCGCTGCGGTTTACCGCCTGCGACCTGTCCGACATCGCCGGATTTGCGGCGTTGGCGAGGGCGCTGCGGGCCGAGCATGGGCCGAGTTGGGGGCTGGTGAACAACGCCGGCATCGGCACCGCCGGCGTGCTGGCGACCATGCCGGATGCAGCCATCGAGCAGTTGATCCGGCTCAACGTCACCTCGCCGATCGCACTGACCAAGTATTTGCTGCGGCCGATGCTAAGCGCCGGGGCGGGACGGGTGGTCAATATCTCCTCGATCGTGGCGAGCACAGGCTACAGCGGCCTGGCGGCCTACGCGGCCTCCAAAGCGGCGTTGATCGGGTTTACCCGCTCGCTGGCGCGCGAAGTCGGCGGTCTGGGAATAACGGTGAACGCCGTGGCGCCGGGCTTCGTCGAAACCGACATGACGGAGGATCTGACCGGCGGCCAGCGTGAGCAGATCAAGCGGCGCAGTGCGTTACGCCGGCTCGCCGACCCGGCTGACGTTGCGGCCGCGGTGGTGTTCCTGCTGGGCGAGGCTGCGGGCAACATCACGGGGACGGTGATGACCGTTGATGCCGGCAACACGGCGTGATGCTGCGTGCGGCTGACTTCATCGCCACAGTCGGCGTGAACGCGCACATCAACGACCCGCATTCAAGTTACGCGACGTCACACGTGTTGGCGCAACTGCAATACCTGGGCATCTCCAACCTACGCGTGTCAGGCTATTCTGGATCCGAGCTGGCGAAATACCTGGCCTTGGGTGCCGCCGGCATGAAGTTCGACGCTGTGACCGTCATTGCGCCGAAGCACCCGATCAATCTGGCCAATGAAATCGCCGACCTGAACAAGATCGCGCCCGACATCAAGTCGGTAGAAGGCCCGAACGAGATCAATACCGACCCAGTCACCTACCACGGACTGACGGGAGCCGTAGCCGCCGATGCCTTCCAAGCGGACCTCTACAATGCGGTGGCAACCGACCCGGCGCTTGCGGGCGTGCAGGTGCTGGCGTTCTCGCTGTCAGTCGGCGGCAGCCTCACCGGTTATGGCAACGAAAACGCCCACGCCGATGAGGCCAACGTGCACGGCTATGCCAGCCACGGCGTCCCGCCGTACTATTATCTGGGCTATGCCGTAGCGAGCGTGCCGACCGTGACCGGCAAGCCGGTGGTGGTGTCGGAAACCGGCTACTACACGTTGCAGGACGGCAAGTCTGGGGTGACGCAGTATGTGCAGGGCGTGTGGGACGTGGACATCCTGCTGCAGGACGCAGCCAATGGCATCGTCAACACCTATCTGTATCAGCTTGAGGATGGCTACAACGACGAGCCGACCAACCCGGAAAACCATTACGGGCTCTACACCGTCGACGGAAGCCCAAAGCAAGCCGCAGCCGACATCCACAATCTGACGACCATTCTGGCCGATAGCGGTGCCGATGCCGGCAGCTTTACCCCGCGCCCGCTGGATTATACCGTCAGCGGGCTCAATCCCGATTACGGCTTTCACACCGCCTTTGCCAAGTCCAGCGGCACGTTCGACATCGCGCTGTGGTCCGAGCCGCAGTTCTATGACGCCGCGACTGGCGTGCAATCACCGGTCGCGCCGAGCCAAGTGACGGTGGCCCTCGGCGGCAAATACAATCTTGCGGTGTACGACGTCGTGACGGGCACGACGGCGGTGCAGACAGCGAGCGCCGCCAGTTCGGTCACGGTCGCGCTGGGAACGGACCCGTTGATTGTAGCGGTGACGCCCGTTTCGGCCCGGTGAAGCAATCAGCCGCCGCCTATAAGCCCTCTCCCTCAGGCAGAGAGTTGGGCGAGGGGCCGGCAGCACGATCATGAGAACGTCCTTTCCCCCTTGCGGGCGTGGGGCGGGAGAGGGTGAGCCAAAGCTCGATGGCCGCGGCGAACGCGACCGCGAGGCCGGCCAGTTCCAACACCAGGGTGTAGCGGCGAAAATGGCTATAGACCCACGCCAGCCCGTAAGCGGCGGCGGCCTGGCCCAACGCCCAAGCCACGGTGGCCTGCGTCCAGCCACGCTGGCGGGCGGCGGCGTCGGGGCCAGAAGCTGCCTGCACCCGGCTGAGCATGACGGCGGTCATGCCAGGCACCAGCAGGCCGGCGGCGAAAGCCATCAGCCCGAACATTGCCGGATTGCGCAAGAGCAGCCCGGCCAGGCCCGCGCCCTCGATCGCGAGGCCCACCCGATAGGTGGCGACCGGGCCGACGCGGTCAGTCAAGCGGCCAAGCAGCACCGGCCCGCTGAGCGCGCCAAGGCCGAACAGCACCCAGGCAAGTGATCCGGCAGCAAGGCCCCGGCCCTGCCCGCGCGCCACGTAGTCCACGAGGAAAACCATGTGCGGCACGAGGCCCACGGCACATAGGCCGTAACTGAGCGATATGGCGCCAAAGGACGGGGCGCTGAACCCGCCGGCGGCCATGCGAGGCAGCGCCCGTGGCAGCGGGACGGCGGGCCACCAGCGCCAGGTGAGCAAGGTAAGCGCCAGGCAAATCAGCGCCAGACCCAGCCAGGTTGCGGTCAGGCTGGCATGGAGCAGCAGGGGCACCAAGGTGCCGGAAGCCGCGATGCCGAGGCCTCCGCCGGTGAAGACCAAGCCGCTGGCCAAGCCGCGGTGCTCGGGCGGAACCCGCGGCAGCACGGCAGGCGGACCCAAAATCATCAGCACGCCGCCCGCAATGCCGGAGACCAGGCGCCAGACGAAGAACCAACCAAAGGCGACTGGTGCCGAACACGCCACGAAGGCAAGCGTTATGGCCAACATAGCGCTGCGCAAGGCCCAAGCCAGGCCGAACGCGAGGCCGATGCGCCGGGCCAGCAGCGCGCCGAACAGGTAGCCCAGCAAGTTGGCCGCGCCGAGATAGGCCGCTTCGCCCGGCGTGAACCAGCCATGGGCAATGACGACGGGAAGCAACGGAGAATAGGCGAACCGTGCCAGCCCGATCCCTACCAGCACTGCCGCCGTGGCAGCCGCGACCTGGCGCCACGGCACGGGGCTGCTATTCGTGCGCGGCGGGCTTGAAGGCGGCCTGCTGCTCCGGCGCGGCCGGGCGCTGGTGCAGCGCCTGCCACTCCTTATAGGGCATGCCATAGACGACCTCGCGCGCCTGCGGGTCGGTCAGCGGAAGGCCGCGGGTTTCAGCGGCCTCGCGATACCAGCGGCTGAGGCAATTGCGGCAAAAGCTGGCCAGGTTCATCAGGTCGATATTCTGCACATCCGTGCGCTCGCGCAGGTGGTCCACAAGGCGGCGGAAGGCGGCGGCCTCCAATTCGGTGCGGGTTGCCGGGTCGATGTCAATCATGCCTGCGGTCCTCCTGGCCGCAACATGGCGCTGAACCGCGTCCTTCGCCATACTCTGGCAATGGGTGGAGCGAGTTCGCGCAAGGCTGGCATGCCGGGCCCGGCATGGGCTACGGCTTTGCGGCTCCACCATCGCCTGCACACCGGAGAAGTGACGATGGCACAGCAGAAAATCCGCCGCCGCCGGCGCACGAAAATCGTGGCCACCATCGGCCCGGCGAGCAGCACGCCCGAAATGCTGGCGAGGCTGTTCCGGGGCGGCGCCGATGTGTTCCGCCTGAACTTCAGCCATGGAGCGCATGAGAACCACGCTGCCAGCATCGCCACGATCCGAGCCCTGGAGGAGGAAACCGGGCGGCCAATCGGCATCTTGGCCGATGTGCAGGGGCCCAAGCTGCGGGTGGGGCGGTTCCAGGGCGGCCGGGTAGCGCTGCAGACCGGGCAAGGCTTCCGGCTCGACCTCTCCCCCGTGCCCGGCGACGCTCGGCGCGTGCAATTGCCGCATCCCGAAATCATGACGGCGGCGGCCATCGGCACCACGCTGCTGCTGGACGACGGCAAGCTGCGGCTGCGGGTGACGCATAAGCGCGACGACCACCTGGAGTGCGAGATCGTCACCGGAGGTCCGCTCTCGGACCGCAAGGGCGTGAACGTGCCGGACGTGGTGCTGCCGATCCCGGCCCTGACCGAGAAGGACCATGCCGACCTGCGGTTCGCGCTGCAGCATGGGGTGGATTACATCGGGCTCTCGTTCGTGCAGCGGGCGCAGGACGTGGCGGAGGCGCGCGACATCGCGGGCGGCCGGGCCTGGATCATGACCAAGCTCGAGAAACCGCAGGCGCTCGATAACCTCGACGAGATTTTGGATCTGTCGGACGCGGTCATGGTGGCGCGGGGCGACTTGGGGGTAGAGCTGCCGCCCGAAGAAGTGCCGCTGGCGCAGAAACGCATCGTGCGGGCGGCCCGGCAGCGCGGCTTGCCCGTGGTGGTGGCCACGCAGATGCTGGAGAGCATGATCAGCGCGCCGTCCCCCACCCGAGCCGAGGCGTCCGACGTGGCAACGGCGGTGTTCGACGGCGCGGATGCAGTGATGCTGAGCGCCGAAACGGCTGCCGGGCAGTATCCGTTCGAGGCAGTCAACATGATGGATCGCATCATTGACCGGGTCGAGCAGGACGCGACTTGGCGCGACCTGTGCGAGACTGGGCGGCCGCGACCGGAAAACACCGTGGCCGACGCGATTGCTGACGCCGCCCGGCAGATCGGCAAGACCATCGGTGCGCGCGTGATTGCCGCCTACACCATGTCGGGTTCGACGGCGCTGCGCATCGCCCGGACGCGGCCGGATTGCCCGATCCTGGGCCTCACCACCTCCCAGGACACGGCGCGGCGGATGGCAGTGGTATGGGGTGTGCACGCCGTACTGACGGGCGAGACCCACACCATGACGGACACCGTCAGCCGGGCGACGCGAACCGCCCGCACCGAGGGGTTTGCCAAGGGTGGGGACGAGGTGGTGGTGGCCGCAGGGGTGCCGTTTGGCCGGCCGGGCACGACCAACGCATTGCGGGTGGCGACGGTGCGGTAGCTTACCCGCCGCCGACTATGCGGCTCAGTAGTGATAACGGCATTGGATGATTGCGATGCGCTGGTCTTCGCCTTGGCGTCCCTGCACCCGCTAGACCAGCCGATGCTCGGCCGTGATCCGGCGCGACCACCATCCCGCCAGGTCACCCTTCAGCGCCTTGGGCTTGCCGACGCCGGTGAACGGATGCCTGCGCAAGTCCTCGATCAGGTCATTGAGGCGCCTGGGTGTGCCGGTATCAGCCTGCGCCGCCCAATGCAGGTAGTCTTCCCAACCGTCCTCGGTAAACCAGACATTCACCCTTTGGCCGGCAGCAGGTCGTGTGAACGGGTCTGCCCCGCCTCCGCCTGCTGCATGCCGCGGAGCAGCCGTTCGGCATTTCGGGGGCTGCTCAGCAGGTGAACCGTTTCTTGCCAGCCGGCGAACTCGGATTCGGCGATCATCACCACGTTGCCCTTGCCGCCCTGCCGGGTCACAACAATCGGCGCGTGCGTTTGCGTGGTCTCGTCCAGGTAACGGGATAGATTCTGCCGCAGGTCGGTGTAGGACACGTGGGTCATCGGATACCTCTCAGCGCCACATAAGATAAGTACCGACACTTGTACAGACTTTTTCTTACCTGCTGACTCGGTAGCAACCTTGAGGCGGTTGAGCCCTGCCAGGACGACGGGAGGGTGGTCGAATTCGCCGTGATGGTCTTGCGGAATGACGTGCCCATGTCCGGACAGAACGCGGGTGTATAGAGCAAGCCTCTGAAAGCTCTTTTGCGTCCATTAATTGCGCTGCAAGCCTGCCGCTAGCAATGCGGCAAGACAAGCAAGTAGTTCGTGGTAGACGAACCTAGACAATCATGTATTCATCGCGTCGAAGAAGTCCTGGTTGGTCTTGCTGTATTTCAGCTTGTCCAGCAGGAAATCCATCGCGTCGGTCGTGCCCATCGGGTTCAGGATGCGGCGCAGCACCCACATCTTGGACAGCATGCCGCGCTCCACCAGCAGCTCCTCCTTGCGGGTGCCGCTCTTGGTGATGTCGATGGCGGGGAAGGTGCGCTTGTCCGACAACTTGCGGTCGAGAATGATCTCGCTGTTGCCGGTGCCCTTGAACTCCTCGAAGATCACCTCGTCCATGCGGCTGCCGGTGTCGATCAGGGCGGTGGCGATGATGGTAAGGCTGCCGCCCTCCTCGATGTTGCGGGCGGCGCCGAAGAACCGCTTCGGCCGCTGTAGCGCGTTGGCGTCCACGCCGCCGGTCAGCACCTTGCCGCTCGACGGCACCACGGTGTTGTAGGCGCGGGCAAGGCGGGTGATGCTGTCGAGCAAGATCACCACGTCGCGCTTGTGCTCGACCAGGCGCTTGGCTTTCTCCAGCACCATCTCAGTCACCTGCACGTGCCGGGTGGCGGGCTCGTCGAAGGTGGAGGCGACCACCTCGCCTTTGACCGAGCGGGACATGTCGGTGACTTCCTCGGGGCGCTCGTCGATCAGCAGCACCAGCAGGAACACCTCGGGATGGTTCTCGGCGATGGCGGTGGCCATGTTCTGCAGCATCACCGTCTTGCCGGTGCGCGGCGGCGCCACGATCAGGGCGCGCTGGCCCATGCCGATGGGGGTGATCAGGTCGATCACCCGCGGCGTCAGGTCCTTGCCGGGCCCCTTGGCGACGGATTGGAAGTTCTCCACCTCCATCTTCAGCCGGCGATCAGGATAGAGCGGAGTGAGATTGTCGAAGTTGATGCGGTGCTTGACCGCTTCGGGCGGCTCGAAGTTGATCGTGTTCGGCTTAAGCAGCGCAAAGTAGCGCTCGCCGTCCTTGGGGGCGCGGATTTGGCCCTCCACGCTATCCCCCGTGCGCAAGGCGAAACGGCGCACTTGGCTCGGGCTGATGTAGATGTCGTCCGGCCCCGGCAGGTAATTCGCCTGGGCGCTGCGCAGGAAGCCGAAGCCGTCCGGCAGGATCTCTAGGGTGCCTTCGCCATGGATGGCCTGCTCGTTGTCGGCCAGGTTTTTCAGGATGGCGAACATCATGTCCTGCTTGCGCAGGGTGGAGGCGTTCTCGATCTGCAGCGATTCGGCAAAGGAAAGCAGATCGGACGGGGATTTTGCCTTGAGTTCGGCAAGGTGCATTGGCGTGGAGCCTCGGTGGACGGGGTGAGAGCAGATGGGACGCTGCTGCCGGTGTGTAGGTCCTGTGGGCGGCAGAACCGCGCACGACGACGATCCGGGCTGGTGGAAGGAGACGCCGGGTCAGTGAACCCGCTCGCCTGCGCACAACCTATGCATGGTCTGGCGGCGGCGTCAACCTTGGGGTTGTGGACGAGGGTTCGTGGCTGGGAGAAGCAAGGTCAACCGGGCTGGACGATGGCCATGATGACAATCACCACCATAAGCACGGTCGGCACCTCGTTGGCGTAGCGGTAGAAGCGCTGCGGGCGGCCGTTGCGGTCCTCTAGGAAGTCGCGCCGCCACTTCGATAACGCCCCATGAAAGCCGGTCATCAGCACCGCACCGGTGAGTTTCACGTGCCACCAGGGCGCGCTCCAATCCACCGCACCCGGCGTCAGCACCATCAGGACGCCGAAGCTCCAGGCCGCGATCATGGCGGGCGTGGTAATCTGCTTGAGCAGGCGGCGTTCCATCACCTTGAACCGCTCGCTTGCCTCCGAGCCGCGTGCAACCTGGCAGTGATACACGTACAGCCGCGGCAGATAGAACAGCCCGGCCATCCAGGCGATCACCGAGATGACGTGCAGCGACTTCGTCCACAGCAGATACGGCGCCAAAGCAAGAATGGTCACGCGGCGGCGGCCTCGGCCCGGCTCAGCAGGCGCAGAAAATTGCCGCCCCACAAAGCTGCCACCTCGGAGGCATCGTAGCCCCGGCGCTGCAGCTCGGCGGTGAGATTGGGGCTTTGGGAGGCGTCCTGCCAGTCGTGCAGCGCGCCCCCGCCGTCGAAGTCGGAGCTGATGCCGACATGCTCGATGCCGCAGCGGCGCACGGCATACTCGACATGATCCACGTAGTCAGCGACCGTCACACGGTCCACCTTGCCGCCGGGTCGAAGAAACGAGGCCACGGCGGTGATCTGCACCAGGCCGCCGGTGGCGCGCAGCACGTCCAACTGCTCGTCGTCCAGGTTGCGCGGGACGGGACAGATGGCGTGGATGCAGGAGTGGGTGGCCACCACGGGGGTGGCAGAAAGCTCGGCCGCCTGCAGCATGGTGGCTTTAGAGACATGGCTGACGTCGACCAGCATGCCAAGGCGATTGAGGGCGGCCACCGCCTCCCGCCCAAGCGCGCTGAGGCCGCCATGCAGGCTGACGCGGTCGCCGAGGTCGGCGCGCGGGTTGCTGCTGTCGGCCAGCATGTTGTGGCCATTGTGGGTGAGGGTGAGATAGCGGGCGCCAAGCTCGCGAAGCTGGGCCAGGCCGCTGATGTCCTCGCCCAGGACGTGCCCGTTCTCCACCGCGGGGACAACGACGCGGGCGCCCTCAGCGGCGGCCTCGCGGATCTCGCTGGCCAGGCTGGCAACGGTGGCGCGCAGGCCGTTGCGCTCCCCGGCCATGGCGCGGATGGTGCCGAGCATGTCGGTCGCCCGCTGCCATGCTCCGCGCCAGGCCTCCGGCGTGCGCGGACCTTGCGGCACGTAGGCGGCAAAGCAGCCGACGCGCAGGCCGCCGCGGGCCATCTTGGCGAAATCGACCCGGCGGCTGGTGGCGGCGAACGGATCGGGCGGTTCTGGCCAGGGGATGTCGATGTGAGAGTCGAGCGTTAGCAGGGTTGCGTGTAGGCTCGGGTCCCGGTTGGGAGCGTGCAGGCTGGTGTCAACGGGTTGGCTCATCGCGTCTGGCCGAACGTCGCCGGCCGCTCCTTGGTCATTTGTATGGGGCAGACTGCGCCCGTGCCGGCGCTTGTGCTAGAGGCCGATACTTGGGTCCGGCGCTTAGGACCGGAAGGTGACGGGCGCAAAAGCTTGCGGTATGGAAAAGCCGGCATGTCTCCGTAGCTCAGCAGGATAGAGCACAGGATTCCTAATCCTGGGGCCGTGGGTTCGAATCCCGCCGGGGACATCACAAGGCTGAACATGGAAAGGGCGTGCCTGTGATCCAGCATGAGGTAACGGTGCATCCGGAGGCCGATCGGCTGCCCCGGGAACAGCAGCTCGCCTGGAAGATTGCCGCCGTCGCCGCCGACCCGGTGCCGGTGGAGGCCGCCGTCGGCGAGATGATCATCAACCGGATTATCGACAACGCTTCGGTGGCGATGGCCGCGATCAACCGGGCACCGGTGACGGCGGCGCGCTCGCAGGCGCTGCGGCATCCGCGTCCGGGCGGAGCCACTGTGTTCGGCTGCACGCCAGACATCCGGGTGCATGCCGAATGGGCCGCTTGGGCGAACGGCACGGCGGTGCGGGAATTGGATTTTCACGACACCTTCCTGGCCGCCGAGTACAGCCACCCTGGCGACAACATCCCGCCGATCCTGGCCGTGGCGCAGCAGCTTGGCTGCGACGGGGCGGCGCTGCTGCGCGGGGTCGCCGCCGGATACGAGGTTCAGGTCAATCTTGTGCGCGCGATGTGTTTGCACAAGCACAAGATCGACCACGTGGCCCATCTCGGCCCGTCTGTCGCGGCCGGGATCGGGGCAATGCTGGGGCTGCCCACTGCCACCATCTACCAGGCCGTGCAGCAGGCATTGCACGTGACCACGGCCACCCGCCAAAGCCGCAAGGGCGAGATCAGCTCCTGGAAGGCGTTTGCGCCCTCGCATGCCGGCAAGCTGGCGATTGAGGCGGTGGACCGGGCGATGCTGGGAGAAGGCGCGCCCAGCCCAATCTATGAGGGCGAAGACAGCGTGATCGCCTGGATGCTCGACGGCCGCGCGGCGCGCTACACCGTGCCCCTGCCCGCCCCCGGTGAGCCGAAGCGGGCGATCTTGGACACCTACACCAAGGAGCATTCGGCCGAGTACCAAAGCCAGGCGCTGATCGACCTTGCCTTCGACATGGGCCGCCGGGTGAGCAACTGGGACGATGTGGACGAAATCGTCATCGAGACCAGCCACCACACCCATTACGTGATCGGCACCGGGGCGAATGATCCGCAGAAGATGGAGCCGACCGCCAGCCGTGAGACGCTTGACCATTCTATCATGTACATCGTGGCAGTGGCGCTGCAGGATGGGCAATGGCACCACGTCCGCTCCTACCTGCCCGAGCGGGCGAGCCGGCCGGACACGGTGGCGCTGTGGCACAAAATCCGCACCGTGGAAGACCCGCGCTGGACCGAGCGCTACCATGCCGATGACCCGGCGGTGAAAGCCTTTGGCGGGCGGATCGAGATCCGTATGAAGGATGGCAGCCTTGTCGCCGACGAACTTGCGGTGGCCAACGCGCACAGCCTGGGGCGAACGCCGTGGCAGCGGCCAGATTATGTCCGCAAGTTCCAGACGCTGACGGATGGCGTGCTGGACGCGGTGGAGAGCGAGCGTTTTCTGGCGCTGGTGCAGCGCTTGCCAGGCCTGTCGGCAGAGCAATTAAGCGGGCTCACGGTGGCGCTGCCGCAAGGCAGGCTGAAGCCGGTCGAAGCACACGGTATATTCTAAGGAACTTCCTATGAACGAGATTACTCAGGCTGGTCCTAAGCCGAAGAAGTCTGTCGCACTCTCCGGCGTTCCGGCGGGCAACACGGCACTTTGCACGGTGGGCCGTACCGGCAACGACTTGCACTACCGTGGCTACGACATCCTCGAAATCGCGGAACAGTGCGAGTTCGAGGAAATCGCCTACCTGCTGGTGCATGGCAAGTTCCCCAACGTGGCGGAACTAAGCGCCTACAAGGGCAAGCTGCGGGCGATGCGCGGATTGTCCGGGCCGTTGCGCACGGCGCTGGAGGCGACCCCGGCGGCGGCGCACCCGATGGACGTGATGCGCACCGCGGTGAGCGTGATGGGCTGCGTGTTGCCTGAGGCGCCGGACCACAATGCATCCGGCGCGCGCGACATCGCCGATGGGCTGATGGCGAGTTTGGGTTCGGCGCTGCTGTATTGGTGGCATTGGTCGCGCAACGGCCGCCGCATCGAGGTGGAGACGGACGACGACAGCATCGCCGGGCACTTCCTGCACCTGCTGCATGGCGCGCCGCCATCGCCGTCCTGGGTCCGGGCGATGCACACCTCGCTCAACCTCTATGCCGAGCACGAGTTCAACGCCAGCACGTTCACCTGCCGCGTGGTGGCGGGCACCGGGTCGGACATGCACAGCGCCATCACCGCCGGCATTGGCGCGCTGCGTGGGCCGAAGCATGGCGGCGCCAATGAGGCGGCGCTGGAAGTGCAAACGCGCTACGGCAGCGCGGACGAGGCGGAAGCCGATATCAGGCGCCGGGTCGAAGGCCGCGAGGTGGTGATCGGGTTCGGCCACCCGGTCTACACCGTGTCTGATCCACGTAACGTGATCATCAAAGGCGTGGCGCAGCATCTGTCGCAGGCAGCGGGAAGCGTGGCGTTGTTCGAAATTGCCGAGCGCATCGAGCAGGTGATGGCGCAGACCAAGCGGATGTTCGCCAACCTCGACTGGTTCAGTGCCGTCAGCTACCACCAGATGCAGGTGCCGACGGCGATGTTCACGCCGCTGTTCGTGATCTCGCGCACGTCGGGCTGGGCGGCGCATGTGATGGAGCAGCGCGTGGACGGCAAGATCATCCGGCCGAGCGCCAACTATACCGGCCCGGAAAACCTTGCCTTCGTGAAGCTGGAGCAGCGGGCATGAGCTATCTTGTCGGCAGCGAGTGGCCGGGCGAACCAGCCGGGCATCGCTTCCGCGCATTGGTGAACGCGGGCGGCATCGTGCCAATCCCAGGCGCGCATAATGGCATGGCGGCACTGCAGGCCAAGCGGGCGGGCTTCCCTGCGCTGTATCTATCGGGTGCGGCGATGACGGCGTCGATGGGGCTGCCCGACCTTGGCGTGATCACGGTCGACGAGGTGTGCTTCTTCGTCCGCCAGGTCAGCCGGGCCGCGCAACTCCCGGTGCTGGTGGATGGCGACACCGGCTATGGCGAGGCGCTGAACTGCATGGCGATGGTCCGCGCGTTCGAGGACGCAGGCGCCGGAGCCGTGCACATCGAGGATCAACTGCTGCCAAAGAAATGCGGCCATTTGAATGACAAGAAGCTTGCGGACGCGCACGACATGGCCGCCAAGGTCGCCGCCTGTGCCCGCGCCCGGCGGCACCTTTACGTCATCGCGCGCACCGATGCCGCAGCCAGCGAAGGCATCGACGGCGCCGTGGCGCGGGCGCAGCTCTATGTGCAGGCGGGGGCGGACGCGATCTTTCCCGAGGCGCTGCATTCGGCCGAAATGTTCCGCGCGTTCGCCGAGCGGATGCCGGGCGTGCCGCTGCTGGCCAACATGACGGAGTTCGGCCGCACGCCGTTCTTCACCGCGGACGAGTTTGCCGACATGGGCTACCGCATGGTGATCTGGCCGGTGAGCAGCATGCGGGTGGCGGCCCGCGCACAGGAGGAGCTGTATGCCTCCATCCGTGAGCATGGCGGGGCGCACCGCATGATCGACCGGATGCAAACCCGCACTGAATTGTATGCCGCCATCGACTACGCCGGATATGAGGCGCTGGACAGCTCCATTGTCGAGACCGTGGTCCCCGCCGGCATGCCGCAGCGCGCGGCAGGGTAGCACAGGCCTCGTCGCCACCGACGCCTGCGACTGCACGCCCTCTTCCAGCGGGAGAGGGAGTAGACCAGCGATGGCCCTATGCTGGACACCCCCGCGCCATGAGCATAGTTTTCCCCGGCGAAAACGAGTGTGCCGCCCGCGGCGAGCACGCCTGGGACAAGGGACGGGCAAGTCCATGAAAGCCGACAGCATACTCCAAACCATCGGCGGAACGCCGCATGTCCGCTTCGGCCGAATGTTCCCGGACGCGGAGGTCTGGATCAAGTCCGAGCGCAGCAACCCAGGCGGTTCGATCAAGGACCGGATCGCGCTCGCGATGATCGAAGCGGCCGAGGCGGACGGGCGGCTGAAGCCTGGCGGCACCATCATCGAGCCCACGTCCGGCAACACTGGCGTGGGGCTGGCCATGGTGGCGGCCGTGAAGGGCTACCGAATTATCCTGGTCATGCCGGAGTCGATGTCCATCGAGCGGCGGCGGTTGATGCAGGCTTATGGCGCGCGCTTCGAGCTCACGCCGCGTGAGGGCGGCATGAAGGCGGCCATCGCGCGGGCGGAGGCGCTGCTGGAAGAGACGCCGAATAGCTGGATGCCGCAGCAGTTCGAGAACCCGGCCAACATTGCCGTGCATGTCGCGACCACGTCCGAGGAAATCCTAGCCGACTTTGCCGAGGGGCTCGACGCGATCATCACCGGCGTCGGCACGGGCGGGCATATCACCGGCTGCGCCCAAGTGCTCAAGGCGCGCTGGCCGGGCCTTCAGGTGTTTGCCGTCGAACCGTCGGCCTCGCCGGTAATCTCGGGCGGCGCCCCTTCGCCGCATCCAATCCAGGGTATCGGCGCCGGGTTCGTGCCCGCCAACCTGCATGCGGATCTGCTGGACGGGGTGATCCAGGTGGGGGCGGACGATGCCAAGGAGTTTGCCCGGCGGTCGGCCAGCGAAGAGGGCGTGCTGGTGGGGATTTCCTCCGGCGCCACGCTCGCCGCCATCGCCAGCAAGCTGCCGGATCTGAAGCCGGGCGCGCGGGTGCTCGGCTTCAATTACGATACTGGCGAGCGCTATTTCTCGGTCCAGGACTTCCTGCCGGGCTGATCGGCATTTGCGGACACGACTTCAAGGGAGCAGCCGGGCATGAGCCTCGACCAGGCCACCATCACCACGCTGTCGGCGATCTCGACGGCCACGCTCACCACGGTGCTGCTCAAGAAGGGGTTGCGCAACGTCTGGCTGCGCGGGACGCGGCCGATCCGTCCGGGGCAGCCGCGCCTGGTCGGGCAAGCGTTCACCTTGCGCTTCGTGCCGGCGCGGGAGGATCTTGCCACGCCCGAATCCTGGGGATCACCGATCTCAACCCGCGCTGCCATCGAGGCGATGCCGCCGGGCTGCATCGCCGTGGTGGGCGCCAACGGCGTGGCGGATGCCGGCATTTTCGGCGACATACTCTGTGCCCGCATGGCACGCCGCGGCGTGGCCGCGCTGGTGACCGACGGCGTGGTGCGCGACCTGGCGGGCGTGCTGGGCACGCACTTGCCGGTGTGGTGTGCGGGTGCCGCAGCGCCGCCCTCAGTGGCCGGGCTGACCTTTGTTGGCTGGCAGGAGCCGATTGGCTGCGGCGGCGTCGCGGTCTTCGCCCATGACGTGATCGTGGTGGATGACGACGGCGCGGTGGTGATCCCGCAGGCGCTGCTGGGCGCGGTGGTGGAGGCGTCGGTGGAGCAGGAGCGGCTGGAAAGCTGGATCATGCAGGAGGTGGAGGCGGGTGCAGCCTTGCCAGGGCTGTATCCGCCGAACGCGGAGCATCGGTCGCGCTATGAGGCGGCCGTGGCATCAGCACGCACCGGCCACTCGCGGTGAGGCCTAATCCTTTTAGGGCAGGCCTATGACGCTGGAAGCGAACGCCCACGGCGTCTATGCTATTGCGGCCACGCCGTTCCTGCCGGACGGCCGCGTCGACCGCGCATCGGTCGACCGCATGACCGACTTCTATCTCGGCTGCGGTGTCGACGGATTGACTATCCTCGGCATCATGGGGGAGGCGCCGAAGCTTGATGCGGAGGAGGCCGTGACAGTGGCCACGCAGATCATCCGCCGGGCAGGCGTGCCGGTGATCGTCGGCGTGTCGGCGCCCGGGTTCGCGGCCATGCGCAGCCTCACCCACTCGGTGATGGCGAGCGGCGCGGCCGCAGTCATGATTGCGCCGCCGCCTACGCTGCGCACCGATGACCAGATCGTCGGCTACTATCACCAGGCGGCGGCAGCGATCGGCGACGACGTTCCGTTCGTGATCCAGGATTACCCGCTGACGCTGTCTGTGGTGATGACGCCCAAGGTGATCCGGCAGATCGCCATGGAGCTGCCGTCTTGCGCGATGCTGAAGCACGAGGACTGGCCGGGTCTGGAGAAAATCTCGGCGCTGCGGCGGTTTCAGCGCGACGGCTCGCTGCGCCAACTGCCCATCCTGACCGGCAACGGCGGCCTGTTCCTGGACTTCGAGATGGAGCGCGGGGCGGACGGGGCGATGACCGGCTATGCCTTCCCCGACATGCTGGTGGACGTGGTGCGGCTGTCCAGGTCGGGCGAGCGGGACGCGGCGCACGATCTATTCGACGCCCACTTGCCGCTGGTGCGCTACGAGCAGCAGCCCGGCGTGGGGCTCGCGACCCGCAAATACGTGCTGATGCGGCGGGGCGCCATCGCGCACGATGCCCAGCGTGACCCGGCGGCCGCGCTGAGTGAGACGGCGCGGGCAGAGATCGACTACTTGCTGGCGCGACTGGCGCGGCACGACCAACGGGCGGCGCTGTAACGGAGCGAACCGCATGTATGGCCTGCTGCACGGCATGCGCGTGGTCGAGGCGGCCTCGTTCATCGCGGCCCCATCGGCGGCGCTGCATCTGGGCCAGATGGGCGCCGAGGTCATCCGGATCGACCAGCTTGGCGGCGGGCCGGATTTCCGGCGCTGGCCGCTCTCGCCCGGTGAAGGGCCGAGCCTCTACTGGGAGGGGTTGAACAAGGGCAAGAAGTCGGTGGCGCTGGACCTGGCAAGGCCGGAGGGCCGGGAGCTGGCGGCGGCGATCATCACCGCGCCTGGGGAGGGCGGCGGGCTGTTCGTGACCAACTTCCCGGCGAGCGGTTTCCTCGCGTATGAGGGGCTGCAGCCGCGCCGGGCCGACTTGATCTGCGTGCGCATCATGGGCTGGGCCGATGGGCGGCAGGCGGTTGACTATACCGTCAACGCCGCGGTCGGCGTGCCCTGGCTCACCGGGCCGGTGGACCACCCTGCCCCGATCAACCATGTGCTGCCCGCTTGGGACCTGCTGGCCGGGGCTTATGCAGCCTTCACGCTGGTGTCGGCGGAGCGGGCACGGCGGGACACCGGGGTGGGCCGCGACATCCGGCTGCCGCTATCGGACGTGGCCATCGCCAGCATGGGGCACTTGGGAATGATGGCCGAGGTGGCGCTGACCGGGCAGGACCGGCCGCGCATGGGCAACGACCTGTTCGGCGCCTTCGGGCGGGACTTCGCGACCGCGGACGGCAAACGGCTGATGGTGGTGGCGATCACGCCGCGGCAATGGTCCGGGTTGGTGGCGATCTTGCGGCTGGATGGCGCGGTGGCGGCGCTGGAGGCCGAATTGGGCGTGAGCTTTGCGGCCGATGAGGGGCTGCGGTTCGCCCATCGCGGCCGGCTTTACCCGCTGTTCGAAGCAGCCTTCGCGGCTTGCGGTAGCGCCGAGCTGCTGCCGGCGTTTGAGGCTCGCGGGGTGTGCTGGGGGCCGTATCAGAGCCTGGCCGAGGCGGTTGGGTCAGACCCGGCGTTGTCTGCGGCCAACCCGCTGCTGGCGGCGGTGCAGCATCCGGGCGGGCGATACCTGACGCCGGGCGCCATGGCCACGTTGGCCGGGGACTCGCGGCAGGCGCCATTGCCTGCGCCGCTGCTGGGGCAAGATACGGATGAGGTGCTGGCGGGCGTGCTGGGGCTGTCCGGGGCGGACATTGGGCGGTTGCGGGACGCCGGGCTCGCTGGCGGCCAGGGGAGCGGGGCAGAATGAACGATTTTGTGGCTGAGGCAGGCTTAGGGCAGTCAACCGGGGAAGCAGCCGAGCAAGCGACCGAGGCGGCTCGGGCGTATTTGCGGGCGGTGCAGGCGGCTTGTTCCGCCGTGGTGGCGCCCGGCGGCAAGCCCGACCCCGCGCTGGTGGAGGCAGAGCAGCGGCGGGTGCACGGGTTTGCCTGGGTGGCCACGGCCGTGGCGGGGCTGGAGCAGCTTGCCGCCTGGGCCGCGCGGCTGCAGAGCGCCGGGCGATTGGACGCGGGCAATGCGGCCATACTCGAAATCGGGTTCGGCGAGTATTTGGCCCAGCTCGTGGGCGGGCTGCCGATGAGCCAAAACGAGATCGTGCGCCCCAGCGACCTGGGCACGGCGAGGCAAGCGGCGGCGCTGGCGGCCGATGCCGCGGTGGCCCATTTCCTCAGCGATGGCAACACTCCGGCCACCCGAGCGGCGCTGGCAGGGCAGCTCGCGGAGGGCTGGCGCCCGAATGATGCATTGGGCGACGACACGCTGGACATGATCCGCGAGCAGTTCCGCCAATTCACCGACGAGCGGATCGCGCCCCACGCCCATGGCTGGCACCTCCAAGACGCGCTGATACCCGACGCGCTGGTGGCCGAGATGGCGGCGCTTGGCGTGTTCGGCGTGTGCATCGGGGAGGAGTTCGGCGGGCTCGGCCTGGGCAAGCTGGCGATGTGCGTGGTGTCCGAGGAGCTGAGCCGGGGTTGGATCGCCGCCGGGTCGCTGGGCACGCGGTCGGAGATTGCGGGCGAGCTGATCGGGGCAAACGGGACGGCGGCGCAGAAGCAACGCTGGCTGCCGGGCATCGCGTCCGGCGCGGTGCTGCCGACGGCAGTGTTCCCGGAGCCGGATACCGGGTCGGACCTGGCTTCGGTCAAAACCAGGGCGCGCCCGGCCGAGAACGGCGGGTGGCAAATCACCGGGTCGAAAACGTGGATCACCCATGCGGCGCGCAGCGATCTCATGACGGTGTTGGCGCGCAGCCAGGACGCGCCAGGGTTTGCCGGGTTGTCCATGTTCCTGGCTGCCAAAACGCGCGGCAGCAAGGCGCAGCCGTTTCCAGACGCCGGACTATCGGGTAGCGAAATCCCGGTGCTGGGCTATCGCGGGATGAAGGAATACGTGCTCTCGTTCGACGGCTTTGCGGTGGATGGCGAGGCGCTGCTGGGCGGCGAAGGCGGCGCTGGCTTCCGGCAACTGATGCGCACGTTCGAGGGCGCCCGGATCCAGACGGCGGCACGCGCGGTGGGCGTGGCGCGCAACGCGCTGGACCTGGGGGTGCGCTATGCCACCGAGCGGCGGCAATTTGGCCGCACGCTGCTGGCGTTCCCACGGGTGTCGGACAAGCTGGCGATGATGGCCGCGGAGCCGGTGATCGCGCGCGAGCTGACCTATTTCGCGGCGCGGGCCAAGGACGCGGGCGACCGCTGCGACATCGAGGCCGGGATGGCCAAACTGCTGGCGGCGCGAGTGGCGTGGAGCAATGCAGATGGCGGGCTGCAGATCCATGGCGGCAATGGCTATGCGCTGGAATACGAGATCAGCCGGGTGCTGTGCGATGCCCGTATCCTCAACATCTTTGAGGGGGCGGCCGAAATCCAGGCCAACGTGATCGGCCGGGGGCTGCTGACGCGGCAAATGTAGCCGCGTCATGTACGCCGCCCCACCATGGCGCTCCGACAACTGTGCGACCAGGGGCGCGGCGGAGTGGCGGCTTTCAGTCCGCTAGGGCCGCCTGCCGCTCGACCACCATTTCGATGCGCCCGAGCAATTCTGCGCTGCGGAATGGCTTGTGCACGATCTGATCCGTTTCCAGACCGTCGCCCGAAAGCGATTGATGGTCGGCATACCCCGTCGCAAGCAGCATCGGCAGGTTGGGGCGGCGGCAGCGGATTGCTGTTAGCAGTTCGACGCCAGTCATGCCCGGCATTGCATAGTCGGCAATCACCAAACCAACCCTGCTGCCCTCCCGCTCCAAGACGTGCAGAGCGGCCGCGCCATCGACGGCCGTCGTCACTGAGTAGCCGACGTCCTCCAGGATCCCAGCCGTGACCTCACGAACCTCGTCATCGTCATCCACAAGCAAAACAATCGACCCGGTATCAAGCACGGGACGGATCCCCGCCGGCTGATCCGCCATAAGTGCTTTTGGCGTCGAGGCGCTACGAGGCAACATGATCGATACGCGGGTGCCGACACCCAGGCGGCTGTCGATGGTCACGGCACCGCCCAACTGCGTCACCATGCCGTGCACTTGCGACAGCCCGAGGCCAGCATTCTGTCCCGCGCTCTTGGTGGTGAAGAATGGCTCGAAAGCGCGCGCGACGACCTCAGGGGTCATGCCATGGCCGGTATCGGAAATATCAACCCGCACGTATTCGCCGGGCGGCAAGGTAGCCCATGCGTCATCTGCCCCGACCACGGCGTTGGTTGCGACGATGAGCAGGCTGCCGCCGTCCGGCATTGCTTCCCGGGCGTTGAGCGCCAGGTTGAGCACCGCTACATGAAACTGATTGGCATCGATCATCGCGGCCCAAAGGTCCGGCAGGGTTTGCACGGTGATGCGCGTGGTGGGGCCAAGCGTGCTTCGCAGCAAGGCCTCCACCCCGCTCACCGCCTCGCCCATGCTCACCGCCGTGGCCACCATCGGTTGCTTGCGGGAGAACGCCAGGAGCTGGGAGGTAAGCCATGAGCCACGAGCGACCGCGGCCTTGGCAATCTCCAGCAACCGCAACTGGGCTCCATCCGAACCTGCCAGGCGCTTTTGCAGCAACTCGACACTGCCGAGCATGGCGCCGAGCACATTGTTGAAGTTGTGGGCAATGCCGGCTGCTAGCTGACCGACGGCCTGCAACTTCTGCACCTGGCGCAGATTGGCCTCGCTCAGTTCGCGCTCGGCAATCTCGACCTGCAGACGGTTGTTGGTGGCCAGCAAGGCATCGGTCCGCTCGGCCACCCGTAGCTCGAGTGCGTCGTTCATGCGCTGCAATTCGCCCCGTTGATGCTGCAGCATCAGGGCCATCCGATTGAACGCCGTGCCCAATTCGCGGAACTCCGCGGGACAGGCGCGGGGGAGCGCTGCCCGCACGTCCAGCGCGCCAGCTGCCCAGGCGTTGGCCGCGCGAAGCAACGCCAGGCTGGGATTACGGACATAGCGATGTGCGCCCACCAAGGCGAGCACGATGGAAAGCGCCGCCCCTGCGGCAAGCAAACCATAGCCCGTGAAGCTGGCCTGCCGCAGATCGGGGCCGAGGTCGGCCACGCTGAACGCGGCGGCGACGAACAAGCCATAGGGCTCTAGCGCCGGTGGATTGTAGCCTACCACTCGCTCGTCGCCCGCTGCACCACCCAGCCCATTTTTCGCGCCGCTCATGGTCTGCGGGTCGACGTTCGCCTGGGGGTCGACGCGCTGATTGACGGCGGTGGCGGCGGCAGCCGCAAACAGCCGCGCGTAAGCGGGCGGCAGGCTGCCGCCAATATCAGGCGGCCCCACTGCCAGGTTCGCCAGCACTGTGCCACCCCGGTCCGCGATAAGCACCCCGGCATCCGGCCGTTGCAGCGGCTGCTGCATGCGATGGCTGAGCCAAGACAGGCTGATACCGGCGACGAGGGTGCCGCCCATCTGGTTGGCCATCGCCGGCCAACCCAAGCCGACCAGCAAGATAGGGTCGCCGGAACTGAGCCGTGCATAGCGCCCCACGGTAAAGTCAGGCGGGCCGACGAAGCTGGTCACCTGCTCGGAGACCGCCGATGGCAGCGGTGCGTCGGCGCTGCTGCAAACCACCGTTTTGTCAGGGCGCAAGACAATCAATACTTTATAGAACGGCACCAATGCCCGCAGGGCGCCCAACTGCGCGCCGCAGCTGGGAGCGAGCGCCTCGATGGCTGCCAAGCGCGACGTGGTGGCGAGCATGCCTTGGACACCGATCATCACGTCAGCCAGCGATTGATCCACGAGGGCGACCTGCTGGCGGGCCATGTCCCGAGCTTGGGCGAGCCGTTGCAAGCTGAGTTCGTGCTGCAAGCCGAGCAGCACGCCAAAGGCGGGTAGCGTGGCCACCAGGACAAGCACGAGCAGGCGAGTGGCCAGATTGCCGCGAGTTAGAACGTTGATGATACCAGCCTACCACCGAAAGAGACCGCGCTGCGCACAGCGTAGTTGATATACCATAGTATGCCTTAGCAGTAAATTGATACGTGCGCGAGATGCATGGCAATGGCCATGCCGATCCGCAGGCAGGTGTAGCCTGCACAATTCAGATAAATGGGGCGGCTGCAGCAGGGGGTCGGCTGGTGCGAGAGGGGGGACTCGAACCCCCACGCCTTGCGGCGCACGATTTTGAGTC
>CAXTRX010000030.1:0-26052 GCA_964246785.1 uncultured Acetobacteraceae bacterium
GCCCTCATCCGTGGGCTCGGCCTTGCTTGACCCGCTGTCTCCGCTCTAAGCAGGCACGATAAGAATGCTGGCCGCGGCAGCGCTCGCCTGGCAAGCGGTGGCCGGCTGCGGCAGGCAATCAGTAGGGAACACCATGTCCGCCATCGCCCTCCCACGTCTCATCCGCGTCGCCGCCGGCGCCCTCGCAGATACCGCCAGCGCGCTTGGGCAACTCGGTCTCCAACGCCCGGCCATCGTGACGGACCCATTCCTCGCGGGCAGTGGCGCGCTCGACCGCTTGCTGGGCGTGCTCGCCGCGGGTGGCATCCGGGCGCGGGCGTTCACCGGCGCCATCCCCGACCCGACCACGGCTTCGGTGGCTGCGGCGGTGGCGTTCATCGCCGGCGGCGAGCATGACTGCGTGATCGGCTTCGGCGGCGGCAGCCCGATCGACACTGCCAAGGCGGCCGCCATCCTTGCCCGGCGCGGCGGCAGCATGCGCCAGTTGAAGGCTCCGCATCAGGAGGACGAGCCCGGCCTGCCCATCATCGCCATTCCGACCACGGCCGGCACCGGGTCGGAAGCAACGCGGTTCACCATCATCACCGACGAAGCCAACGACGAGAAAATGCTGTGCGCCGGGCTCGCCTACCTGCCGAGCATCGCCATCGTCGACTACGAACTCACTCTCACCAAGCCACGGCGGCTGACCGCGGACACAGGGATCGACGCCCTGACCCATGCCATCGAAGCCTATGTCTCGCGCCGGGCCAATCCGTTTGCCAGCGGCATGGCGCTGGCTGCCATGGCCGGGATCTGGGCCAATCTCGAAACGGCGTGCAACGAACCCGGCAACCATGCGGCGCGGGAGGGTATGATGCTTGGCTCGCTGCAGGCGGGCATCGCCTTTTCCAACGCCTCGGTTGCTCTGGTGCACGGCATGAGCCGCCCGATCGGGGCCCACTTTCACGTCGCGCACGGGCTTTCCAACGCCATGCTGCTCCCCGTGGTCACCGCCTGGTCGCTCGCAACCGACCCGGCGCGCTATGCCGATTGCGCCCGCGCCATGGGCCTCGCCACCCCGGCAGACAGCGCGGACAGCGCCTGCGCCCGGCTGGTGCAGGCGCTGCGCGATGTGAATGCCCGGCTGGACGTGCCCACGCCGCGCAGCTTTGGCCTGGACGAGGCACGTTGGACTACACTGTTGCCGCTGATGGCCGAGCAGGCCCTCGCCTCTGGTTCCCCCGCCAACAATCCGCGTATCCCTGACGCGCAGACAATAGAGCAGCTCTACCGCCAGGCCTGGGCCTGAAAAGGAAACGCTATGCCGAACGATCAAGCCGAGCCCATCACCATCCCGCACGTCATCGCCGGGTTCTCCGGCGGCGCGGGCAGCTATTCGGACGTGTTCAACCCGGCGACCGGCGAACGCACTGGCCGGGTCGCGTCAGGCAGTGCCGCCGACGTGGACGCCGCGGTGCGGGCGGCCCGCGCCGCGGCCCCCGACTGGGCGGCAACGTCGCCGCATGTCCGTGCCCGGGTGATGTTCCGGCTGCGCGACCTGATCGACCGCAACTTGGACCGGCTGGCCCAGGTCATCACCGCCGAGCATGGCAAGGTGCTGTCCGATGCCCGCGGCGAGCTGATCCGCGGCCTTGAGGTGGTGGAGTTCGCCTGCGGCATTCCGCAGTTGCTGAAGGGCGAGTTCAGCGAAGGCGTCGGCCGCGGCATTGACGCGGTCTCGTTCCGCCAGCCGCTGGGCGTGGTCGCGGGCATCACCCCGTTCAATTTCCCCGCCATGGTGCCGATGTGGATGTTTCCGGTGGCGCTGGCCTGCGGCAACTGCTTCATCCTCAAGCCTTCCGAGCGCGACCCGAGCCTGGCCAACGAGTTGGCGGCCTTGTTGCACGAGGCCGGTTTGCCGAGCGGTGTGTTCGCGGTCGTGCATGGCGGCAAGGATGCGGTGGATGCCTTGCTCGACCACCCGGACGTGGACGCAGTGTCGTTCGTAGGTTCGACCCCGATCGCCGAGTATGTGCATCACCGCGGCACCGCCAACGGCAAGCGGGTGCAGGCGCTGGGCGGGGCCAAGAACCACATGGTGGTGATGCCGGATGCCGACATGGATCGCGCAGTGGACGCGCTGATGGGTGCCGCCTACGGCTCGGCCGGCGAGCGGTGCATGGCGGTTTCGGTGGCAGTGCCGGTGGGCGCCAAAACCGCGGATGCGCTGGTGCAGCGCCTTGCTCCCTTGGTGCGCACGCTCAAGATCGGGCCCGGCACCGACCCTGAGGCTGAGATGGGGCCATTGGTGACCCGCGCCCATGCCGACAAGGTCCGCGGCTATATCGATGCGGGCGTCGCCGAAGGTGCCACGCTGGTGGTGGACGGCCGCAAGCTCAACATTCAGGGCTATGAGGATGGCTTCTTTGTTGGCGGCACGCTGTTCGACCATGTCACACCGGACATGAGCATTTATCGCGACGAAATCTTCGGCCCCGTGCTGTCGGTGGTGCGCGAGGACAGTTTCGAGAGCGCCCTGGCGCTGGTGAACGCGCACGAGTTCGGCAACGGCGCCGCGATCTTCACCCGTGATGGCGATGCCGGGCAGAGCTTCCTGAGCCGGGTTAAGGCGGGGATGGTGGGCGTGAACGTGCCCATTCCGGTGCCGATGGCGTTTCATTCGTTTGGCGGCTGGAAACGCTCGCTGTTCGGCGACCACCACGTTCACGGGCCGGAGGGCGTGCGCTTTTACACCCGGCTCAAAACCGGCACCTTACGCTGGCCGACCGGCGTCCGCGGCGGGGCGGAGTTCATCATGCCCACGCTGAAGTAAGATGTCACGCGCCACCGCAAAAGTCCTCTCCCCCTGGGAGAGGGAGAAGCATGGTGCTCAGTAGCCCCGCTTCTTGTCGAACAAGTTGGGCAGCTCCTCCCCGCGTTCAAACGCCTGCAGGTTGCGGATGAATGTGTCCAGGCTGCGGGCGTTGTAGGCATGCCGGTCATCGCTCGACACGTGCGGCGTCATGATCAGGTTTGGCGTCGCCCACAGACGATGACCTGGCGGCACCGGCTCCGGCACGAACACGTCCAGCACCGCGCCTGAAATTGCACCTGCGTCCAGCGCGTCACACAGGGCATCCTGGTCCACCAACCCGCCGCGGCCGATGTTGATCACGCCAGCTTCCTTCGGCAGCAAGCCGATCCGCCGCCGATCCAGCAAGTTGCGGGTCTGCTCCGTCAGCGGACAGGCCAGCACGAGGAATTCGGTTTCCGGCAGCACGCTGTCCAGCTCGGCCGTTGGAACCACCCGTTCGCAGGCCTCGTGCGGCAAGGCCCGGGCGCGCACCCCGGTAACACGCATCCCGAACCTGGCGGCATGCCCGGCGATGGCGCCGCCAAGGCCGCCGATGCCCACGATGGTCACCCGCCGCCCCGGCATGATCGTGCCGTGATGCCGATGCCAGCGCTCGGCACGCTGGTTGCTGACCACCGTCGGCATGTGGTTGGCCAGCATGAGCAACGCCATGATCCCGTATTCGCCCGCCTTGGGCCCATGTACGCCACGATTGTTCAGCACCGCGACACCCGGCGGCAGCTGGTCAAACGGCACGTTGTCCAAGCCGGCCGATGTGCAGAACAGCAGCTTGAGCCGTGGCACGTCTGCCGGAAACAGATGCTTGGTGATCGACGTCCCCGTCACCAGCATCTCGAGCTCGGGCGCGGCGCGGGCGAAGTCTTCCACCGTTTCGCCGATCGTGACGGCATGGGCGGCGGCAGGCAGGTCAGCACGGGCCGCTGCTGCGTCCCACTCCGCTTGCGTCAGCGGTTGACCGAAGTTGACCGGCAGGTTTTGCAGATGGATGCGCATGGATGCTCCAAGAGGCTGGCACAGTTTGGCTGCCTGCCCCTGCAACATCCCGGCCATCCCCGCAAGTGACGCGGATGCTACTGGCTCATCGGGGATGCATGGATGGCCGTGCCAGTCGCGTCCGGGGTGAATTTCATCATCACTCCAACGCGCTTGCCGCAGGCCTCCAGCGTCCACACCTCGTCCCACGCTTGCGGTTCCTGGTTGGCAGCGAGCCGCGTTCCCGGTGCCTGTCCGTCCAGCCCCACGTAGCGGGTATCGACCACGGCGCCTTGATTGCAGCCCGGCGGCATCGTGCCCATGCCGGCGGCCGCATACTGCACACTGTCGCGCTGCAACTGAGGGTCGGCAATGGTGGTGCCAGGGAGCAAGGACGTGGTCGTGAGCGTGCCCTCCGGCGTCACCTGGGTCATGGCGTTTAGCAGCCGCTCGGGCCCGCAGCCCGCCGCACGAATGCTTTCCTTCCACACGCCCTGCACCACCTTGCCCGCAGGATCGAGCCGCAGCGGCATTAAAATCCCGATGTCGCCAGTCGTGACGTAGTTGGCATCGGGGCAAGGCGCGACACCTGGAGGATCGACTGCATGGGCAGCCCGTAGCAGCGCAGAACGATGCTCCGGCATCGTCAGCAACGGCAGCAACGTCGGCGGCAAGTCGGTCTGCTGGCTCGGCTGTCGCGTTGCCGCGGCTGCAGGTTGCGCCGTTGTGGTCGGCTGTTGCGCGGCGGCTGGGCTAAGTGCCGCCGCCACAACGCCAATCACGACAACCGCGGCCCGCCACATGTTTGTCCCTCTAGTCCCTGAGCGCATAGACATGGGACTGCCGCCTTTCTGTGCCAGGTTGGACAGCCGGCCGCAGGCCTAAGCGAGCGGAATACGCCACGGGGTCTAGACGGCCTCCAGTTCCTCGGCTGCATGGCTCAGCGTATCGGTTAGATCATGCAGCGTGTGACGCAAGGAATGCAGCTTTTCCTCGCTTAGCCCCGTGCGATCCTGCACCGTCTGTTGCGCACGAGCCATGTTCTCGCGCAACGCCATGCCCGACTCAGTCAGTTTGTTGTCAATGACCCGCTCATCATTTGCGCGCCGGGTCCGCGCGATCAGGCCGGCGGCGGCCAACCGCTTCAGCATCGGTGTCAGGGTGCCCGCATCGAGCCTCAACGTCCGCGCCAGATCGCCGGACGTCATTGTCGATCGCTCCATCAGCGTCATCACGACGAGATACTGCGGGTACGTCAGACCAAACTCACCTAGAAGTGAACGATAGTTTCGGGTGATTGCGTTCGTGGCCGCATACAGCGCGAAACAGAGCTGTTCGTCGATGTGCAGAGTTTTTTCGGCAGACATCTAGGCTTCCTCTTCAGCCGCGAGCCTGCGTCACTGCCGCTGGCAGCAGTGACATAGAACACGGCACCGTTACTCCGACCTGGCTAGTCCAGATTAAGGCTACGGCAAACCAACAATCGTTCGCTATCGTTTCATCACTCCGCGCCGCAACTTGCTTGCGCTGCACCGGATCACACCTAAGTCCAGCAATTGCTCTTGCCTATAGCCCTGCTTGACAGGCGGCAAGGGGCAGCGTGCGATGTTGCCATGCTCGACACCCGATCCATGATACCGTTCACCGCCATCACCGCGCCAACTCCCACTCGCGACGGCCTTGCCGAGGCCTATGCGAGCCTGCATGCCCAACTCGATACCGACCTTAATGGCGGCTTGGCCGCATGGGACGCGCTGAGGCGGGAGATCGACACCTGGAGCGCCCTCGTTCACCTGCGGTTTGCCCAGAACACCGCCGACCCCAACGCGAAAGCGGCTCGCCAATATGCCGACGCGCTTAAGCCGGCGATCATCGAGCACGACGTGGCGATGAAGCGGCGCTTGTTGGATGTTCCAGGCGCCGAGGCCCTTGCGGGAGCTCACGCATTGCGCCTGTGGCAAACCGACATCACGACCTTCAATCCTGCAATCGCCACTGCCCTGGAAGAGGAAAGCCGCCTTGGCGCGCGATACACTGAACTGCTCGCGAGCGCTGAAATCAAAATCGATGGGCAGACCGTCAACCTCGCCGGAGTGGGCCCGTTCGCCGAAAATGCTGACCGGGACACTCGGCATGCTGCCGAGCAGGCGCGCTGGGGGTTCTTCGAGCGCCACGGCGAGGAGCTCGATGGCTTGTTTGGGCAGCTCGTCCGGTTGCGGCACGGGATGGCCGCAACACTCGGCTTCGACAGCTTCACGTCGCTCGCCTACCGCCGGCTCAGCCGGGTCGATTATGGCCCGGCGGATGTGGCGCGCTATCGCGACGAGGTCGCCGCTCACGTCGTGCCGCTGGTGAGCCGCCTGATGGAGGCGCGGCGCCGCGAGCATGGCTGGGAGACCTTGCGCTACTGGGACGAGGCCCTCGTCGAATCGGCCGGCAACCCCAAACCGGCTGGCGATCATGACTTCTTGCTGGGCCAGGCGCAGACCATGTTCGACCGGCTGGATCCGCGCCTGGGCAGCTTCTTCCGGCTGATGGCTCAGGGCGGCTTTCTCGACCTTAAAAACCGGCCCGGCAAAGCAGGTGGCGGTTTCTGCACCTCGTTTCCCAGCGCTGGCATGCCGTTCATTTTCGCCAACTTCAACGGCACCCAAAGCGACATCGCCGTGTTCACCCACGAAATGGGCCACGCCTTTCAAAACTGGGAAAGCCGCGACCAGCCCGGCATCGACTATCTATGGCCCACCATGGAGGCGGCCGAGATCAACTCGATGGGCCTGGAGTTCCTGAGCTTTCCGGAAGTCGGCTTGTTGGTGGGAGACGACGAGGCAGAGCGGTTCCGCCGCATGCACCTCATCACCTCGCTCGCCTTTCTGCCCTATGGCGTCTGCGTCGACCATTTCCAGCACGAGGTTTATGCCAATCCGGCGGCGACCCCGGCCGAACGCCACGCCATCTGGCAGACGCTCGAGCGACGCTACATGCCCTGGACCGACTATGGCGACCTCGCCTACCCAGCCAAAGGCGGCCGCTGGCAAGCCAAGCCGCATATCTACCTGTCGCCGTTCTACTACATCGACTACACCCTGGCGCTGTGCTGCGCGATGCAGTTCTGGGTGCAGTCCCGCACAGACTACCGGGCCGCTTTCGACGCCTACGTGGCCCTGTGCGGCCGCGGCGGCTCTGCCCCGTTCCAGGACCTGGTCCGTAGCGCGGGCTTGCTATCGCCGTTTCAGCCCGGGGCGCTCGCAGCGGCGGTGCGGGAAGCGGAGCTGGTGCTGGCGCCGTGACGCCGGGCCGGGCCAAGCTGGTGGCCCTTGTCGTGGCCGCCGCCTTCTTCATGGAATACCTTGACGGCACGGTGATCGTCACCGCGCTGCCAGCCATGTCGGCCGATTTCGCCCGCCCCGTGGTGGTGCTTTCCATCGGCATCACGGCCTATCTGCTGACGTTGGCAGTGTTCATCCCACTGAGCGGCTGGGTGGCAGACCGTTTCGGCACGCGCGACGTGTTCACCGCCGCCATCGTCATCTTTACAGCAGGCTCGGTCCTCTGTGGTTGCTGCAGCAGTTTGTGGCCCTTCGTGGCGGCCCGCGTGGTGCAAGGGCTGGGCGGAGCCATGATGGTGCCAGTGGGGCGGCTGGCGGTGTTGCGGACAACGGAAAAGTCCGCACTGGCCAACGCCATAGCCCTGATCACCTGGCCGGCCCTTACTGCGCCCCTGCTGGGGCCGCTGGTTGGAGGCTTCCTCACCACCTATGCCTCCTGGCGCTGGATCTTTTTCCTCAACGTGCCAGTCGGTATCGTCGCCATCATCCTGGCGCTCCGCCTCGTGCCGAACATGCGCAGCGAGCAGCGGCGGCGGTTCGACGCCACGGGCTTCCTGCTCAGCGGCATCGCACTGGCGCTGATTATGGAGGGAGCGGAATTGGTCGCAGGTGAGGGCCCGGTGTGGTCCGGCCCAGCCATGCTCGCCTTGGGTTTCGGGCTAGGCTGGCTCGCGGTGCGGCACGGCTTGCGGGCACGCCAGCCCATGCTCAACATGGCTCCGCTCGCCGTCGCCACGTTCCGTGTCACGATTACGGCAGGAACCATCTTCCGCATCAGCATCGGCACGATCCCGTTCCTGCTGCCGCTACTGTTTCAAATCGGGTTCGGCATGGACGCGGCCCGTGCCGGCTTGCTGGTGCTGGCGACCGGCGCCGGCAACATCAGCATCAAGCCGTTGACGACGGGCATCTTGCGACGGTGGGGCTTTCGCAATGTTGCAGTCGCAACCGGCGTGTTGGGCGCCGTCATTCTCATCGCCTTCTCCCGGCTTTTTCCGGCCACGGCGCTATGGTGGATGCTGCCTTTGCTGTTCGTCGGCGGGGTGGCCCGATCGATGCAATACACCGTGCTGAACACGCTCTCCTTTGCCGACATAGCACCTGCGGGCATGAGCAGCGCCTCGACATTGGCAAGCGTGTCGCAGCAACTCGCCAACGGGTTGGGCGTCGCGGTCGCGGCGGCAATGCTGCATTTGGTTGCGCTGCACCACGGAGGTGCACCAAACTTGGCCGATTTCCATACCACATTCTTGTTGGTGGCCGCGCTCACGTTGTGCGGGATACCGCCATTCCTGAGGTTGCCCCGCGCTGCGGGCGCCGAGGTGAGCGGCCACCGGGTCAACCTCAGCAGGGCGCAGAGCAGGCCTGGGTAGGCGGGCTTGGATGAACCACAGGGGTGGCAGCCATCACGAGCGGTCAGGCCAGCTCCGCGGGCGCCAGCAAAGAGGCCAGGAAAAACGGCCGCCGGTGCTCGGAGATCACCCGCAAACTGGGAGACCAGGCAAAGGCCTGGTGGATCCGCCGCGACTGCCTGCTGTCTGGATCGGCCATGAAGAAGAAATGATTGGCCAGCAGCAGGGTGCCGCCTGGCTGCAACAGCCTGGCCAACCGGGTCGCCAACTGCTTCAGAGTGCTATCTTGGATGGGTTGGGGCAGGTAGTACAGCATGTCTGCGACCATAACGAGGTCGAAGGCACCATCGTAGTGTGATGGTAGGTTCAGCACGTCGGCTTGCGCAAAACGCAGGTTGCTGACGGCCCGGTGGCGTTCGCTCGCGCGATCACGAGCGACTTGCGATATATCGAGGCCGAGGACGCGATCCGAGCGGTCAGCCAGCAAGCTGGCCAAGTCGCCCAGGCCGGATCCGAGGTCGAGCACATGGCCATAGCGCCGCCCTGTGAGCAGCCTGCTCAGCGCCTCGTATTTCCGGCGCTGGTACGTGTAACGAGGGTCGACCGATGCCCATGGATCGGACCCTTGGTAGATCGTGTCGAACGTGGCGACGTTGCCGAGCTTGGGCATAAGGCGCCGGACACGGGCATCAGTCCGGGCGCTATGAACAAACAGGCCGATATCGCGCGGAGAAATTGGGAGTTGCAGCCAAGCGCGCGACATCGATCGAGACATACCCCTTGTTTCGCTCCGTTGTTGCTCGACAGCATGCGACAGGGGCGCGGATGATGTCGAGGGTGGTTGTCGTGCATTGTCCTGCCAATCAGGGTTTGCCGGCGAAAATAGGCGGCTCTACTGGGTGGCGGATATCATTTTGCCGCGCATCTTTATCCGGCGGCTGATCGCATTCGATCGTCTGATGCTTACCCGAGCATGTTCTTGCTTGTCATTGCGCGACACGTTGCTCGGCGGCGTGGTGCTCCAGGCGAAACGCACCGACCTGCAGCTTTGGCGACCGCAGAGCTGTGACACCGAAGGCTTTTGCGGCTTGCGCGTTTGTAAAGCTCGGACACGCGATTTCCAGGTTATATGACCGCTGGAGCAGATCAAGCAGCGGCGGCGCGTCTTCCGCTTGAAGTCACGCGGTCCTGTTGGGCTGTGGTGATAGGTTGCTTGGCCCCGTCAAAAGCCGAAACTTGGGCGGCAACGACTCTGGCCGGGTCTTCACTCAGTTGGAAGCGGTCGATCAATCGGGCGAGATTTTCGGTTCTCTCCGCCAAGCCTTGCGCGGCCGAGGTGGTGTCCTCCACCATGCCGGCACTGTGCCGTGTGAGCTTCTCCAAAAGCTCGACGGCTGCATTGACCTCGCCGAGGCTGCTCGACTCCCGCACCGCCGCAGCCGCGATATCATCCACAATCGCAGTGATCTGACCAATCCGGCTGATGATCTTCTCGAGCGCGTTTCCTGTTCTACTGACCAAATCCACTCCATTTGCGACCTGATCGGACGACTTGGATATCAGCGCCTTGATCTCCTTTGCTGCTTGAGCTGAGCGTTGCGCAAGCGAGCGCACCTCCGAGGCCACCACGGCAAAACCACGGCCCGAGTCACCGGCCCGGGCGGCTTCAACACCGGCGTTCAATGCGAGCAAGTTCGTCTGGAACGCAATTTCGTCAATGACGCCGATAATCTGGCCGATTTGCTTGGAGGATTGCTCGAGGTCAGTCATCGCCGCGACGGCCTCGCCAATGACAGCCCCGCTGCTTTCAGCGTCCGCCTTGGCGGCCAGGACGACATCGCGCGCTTCGCTGGCATTGGTCGCGGTCTTGCGAATGGTGGTCGTCAGGTCGTTCAATTGTGTCGCGGCCTGCTCCAGGCTGCTGGCCTGTTGCCCGGTGCGTTGCGCCAGTTTACTGGCAGCGCCCGCGATCTCACCCGTCCGGCTGTGGATCGCCTTGGTGTTATCCCGCACGGTCAACATGCTCTGCTGAAGTTTATCCGCCGCCGCGTTGAAGTCCGCTCGCATCTTCTCAAAGCGCGGATCGAACGGCTGATCAAGCCGCGCAACAAGGTCGCCGGTGGAAAGCCGGTCCAGCCCGGCGCCAAGCGCTGCCGTCGCGGCTTGATTGTGGCGGCTCTGCTCCCGTTCTTCCGCCTGACGGGCCTGATCCGCCGCTTCCGCCGCGGCCGCTGCTGTCGCTGCCGCCTCCCGCAGCCGCAGTCGTTCCAGGCCTGCCATCTTGAAGTCGATCACCGCCGAAGTCATCACCGCGATTTCGTCGTGACCTACCCGGGGATGAAGCGGCGTGGACAGGTCGCCGGCCGCCATGCGCACCATGACGGCAGCGAGACGGCTGATCGGCCCGGATATGCTGCGCCCGATGACGAAGCACAGAACACCGCAGACTGCCACAATCCCAGCCAGAGCAACCGCGAGCAAGCTGGTGGTCTGGCGTTGCTTGGCGATCAGGCGGACTTGCGCCGTTTCGGAAGCGCTAACCGCCGCAGCGACAGCTTTGTTCGCTTGCTCACTGATGGCGCGGATGTGTTCTGCAGCGTGACGATGGGTCAGGCTTGCAGTCTGCAAAGCCGCTGCCCACGGCGCGAAAGCGAGCATGACGCGGTCGAGTCCTTCCGCCGTCTTCTGCTTCGCATCCGCCCCCATGAAGGAGCCTTCCGACGCGTGGCGCATCGCGTCCGCAGCCTTGGTAAAGCCGTCGCGATCGGCATCCGAGATGGAAGCGGCAAACTTGTACTGGCCAATGCGCAGCAGTCGGTAGGAATCGCCAACGGCTGCACCAAGCGGATCTGAGTAATCGAGGTCGGCAATGCTGTTGCTATCGAGATCGTCAAGCGCGGCGTTCAGCTTCGCCGTGAGACCCGATTGATCATCATAGCCAATCGCCTCTTGGGCGGCGAGCAAGCTCTCGCTGTCCTGGCTCAGTAGGGTCAAACCATCTGCAAGCGGGGCGAGCGTTGCGCTCATTTCCGCCGACGCGGTGTGACCGAAGGCGGACAGACCGGCGCGGGCGGCAGCCAACGTTTGAACGATGGCCACGCGCTTGACCGCAGATGGCTCGCTGCGGAAATCGGCCAACTGCAATTGCAACGCCACAACTTCGTCCCGGAACGAGCCGACGGCACGCGCCGTCTGCGTCTCGACCTGGCTATGCTGCAGTTCCCGGCTGATTTCGGCGGCGCTAAGCCAATGCAGGGCAAAGACGATGCCTAGGCCCGCCAGCGGCACGATGGTCAGCAGTGCTATGCGCGCTCTCACCGATAGCTGTAGCCCGCGCTTCAGCATCGACGGGGGGTTACGTTCCAACACTCCAAAGCAGCGGCAAGCGACAGCATTGTATCACCCAGACGTCATGCCCGGGCATCATCGCAAAAGAAGGTTAACCAGCAGTTAGCCCTACCGAGTAGGCTGCAGCAGCCGGTTATGCCGCGGCTGCCAGACCTCGTAGCGCCGCCCGAACCGCCTCCAGTGCATCATCGGCCCGATCCGCGTCCGGGCCGCCGGCCTGTGCCATGTCGGGCCGGCCGCCGCCGCCCTTGCCACCCACCGCCGCGCTCGCCGCCCGTACCAGGTCCACAGCGCTCACCCGCTTCACCAGGTCGGAAGAGACACCCACCGCCACCGAGGCCTTGCCGTCTGCCGTCGAAACCACCGCGACGACGCCGCTGCCCATCTGCTTGGCCACGGCCTCCACCAGGCCGCGCAGCTCGCGGCCGGGAACCTCGCCAACGTTGCGGGCAGCCAACGGGATGCCTCCGATCTCTTCCAGCTCGGGCGCTCCGCTGCCAGTGGCCAGCTTCTTCTGCAAGTCGCTCACTTGCCGCTCAAGCCGTTTGCGGTCCTCGACCAGTGCTGCCACGCGGGTCGGCACGTCCGCCGGGCTGGCGCGCAGCAAGCCGGCCAGTTCCTCCAGGCGCCGCTCGCCCTCGGCAACCAGCGCCAGTGCCGCGGCACCCGTCACCGCCTCGACCCGGCGCACCCCTGCACTCACCGCGCCCTCGCTCACCAGGCGGAACAGGCCGATGTCGCCGGTGCGCCGCACGTGGGTGCCACCGCATAGTTCGATCGAGTAGGCGGGGCGTCCATCGTCGCCATCACCCATGCTGACCACCCGCACCTCATCCCCGTACTTCTCACCAAACAGCGCCATGGCGCCCTCCGCGACGGCCGCCTCGGGCGTCATCAGCCGGGTGGCGACGGGTGCGTTTTCGCGGATGCGGGCGTTCACCTCGGCCTCAACCGCCTGCAGGTCCGCCTTGGCGATCGGGGTGGGCTGGCTGACATCGAAGCGCAGGCGGTCGGGCGCGTTCAAGCTGCCCTTCTGCTGGACATGGGTGCCCAGGCGTCGCCGTAGTGCTTCGTGCAGGAGGTGCGTGGCGCTGTGATGGGCGCGGATTGCCAACCGCCGGGCATGGTCCAGCTCTGCCACCACCGGGTCGCCAACGCGCAGCTCGCCCGCCTCGACCACGCCGATATGGGCAAACACGTCGCCGGCGCGTTTCTGCGTGTCGGTGACCGCGATGTGCAGCCCGCCCGGCCCGACGATACGTCCCGCGTCCCCGACCTGGCCGCCGCTTTCGGCGTAGAAAGGAGTCTGGTTCAACACCACTGCCACTTTGTCACCGGCTTGGGCGTGGTCGACGCTCATGCCGCCGATCACCAGCGCCATCACCTGGGCTTCGGCCTTTTCGGTCGTGTAGCCCTGGAATTCGGTCGCGCCGCAGGTCTCGCGCAACTCGAACCAGACCCGCTCGGCGGCCGCGTCGCCGGTTCCGGCCCAGGCGGCACGGGCGCGGGTGCGCTGCTCGGCCATGGCGGTGTCAAAGCCAGCCTGGTCCACGGTGCGGCCCTGCTCGCGCAAGGCGTCGGCGGTGAGGTCGAGCGGGAAGCCGTAGGTGTCATACAGGCGGAACGCGACATCGCCGGGCAGCGCCTGGGTGTCACCGAGCTTGCTTAGTTCTTCGGCCAACAGCCCGAGCCCGCGGTCGAGCATGGCCTTGAACCGCGTCTCCTCGAGCCGCAGCGTCTCGGTGATGAGCGACTCGGCGGCGGGCAGCTCGGGGTAGGCGGCGCCCATCTGGCGGATCAGCACCGGGACCAGCCGCCACATCACCGGGTCGGCGGCGCCCATCTGGTGCAGGTGGCGCATGGCCCGGCGCATGATCCGGCGCAGCACGTAGCCGCGACCCTCGTTGGACGGCAGCACGCCCTCTGCGATGAGGAACGCGGTGGCGCGCAGATGATCTGCCACCACCCGGTGGCTGGCGCGGAACGGCCCGTCCGGCACTTGGCCAGTGATCTCGGCGCTGGCCAGGATGAGGGCGCGGAAGGTGTCGGTGTCGTAGTTGTCGTGCACGCCTTGCAGAATGGCCGCAAACCGCTCCAGGCCCATGCCGGTGTCGATGCAGGGGCGGGGCAGCGGCGCGAGCGTGCCGGGCGGGCCTTCCTCGTATTGCATGAACACGAGGTTCCAAATCTCGACGAACCGGTCGCCGTCCTCCTCCAGGCTGCCCGGCGGGCCGCCCGGGATGGCCGGGCCATGGTCGTAAAAGATTTCCGAGGACGGCCCGCATGGCCCCACATCGCCCATGCGCCAGAAATTATCGGCGGTCGGGATGCGGATGATGCGGTCGTCGCCGAGCCCGGCAATGCTCTTCCAAAGTGCCGCGGCGTCCTCATCCTCGGAATAGACCGTGACCAGCAGCTTGTCCTTGGGCAACGCGAAGTTGCGCGTCAGCAGCGTCCAGGCCAGCTCGATCGCATCGGGCTTGAAGTAGTCGCCGAACGAGAAATTGCCCAGCATCTCGAAGAAGGTATGGTGCCGTGCCGTGTAGCCGACATTGTCCAGGTCGTTGTGCTTGCCGCCGGCGCGGACGCATTTCTGCGCCGAGGTGGCCCGGCTGTACGGCGGGCGCTCCGCCCCGGTGAAGATGTTCTTGAATTGCGCCATGCCGCTGTTGGTGAACAGCAGCGTCGGGTCGTTGCGCGGCACCAAGGAGGAGGACGGCACGGCGGCATGGCCGTGGCACACGAAGAAGTCGAGGAAGGTGGCGCGGATGTCGTTGCTGCTGACCATGGTGCAGAAATACCGCAGGCCGCGCGGTTGGGCCAGCGCCGGGTCAGGCGGAGGCCCTTGCCTCCAGCCTGCCGATCAGTAAAGCGTCTCCCCAACCCACCTGCGGAAGCGATGCCATGCCAGACCGCCCCCCGTTGCCGCCGTTCACCGCCGAGACCGCGGCGCAGAAGGCCCGCCTGGCCGAGGACGCCTGGAACACCCGTGACCCAGCGCGGGTGGCGCTGGCCTACACACCCGACAGCCGCTGGCGCAACCGGACCGAGTTCATCGAGAGCCGCGCGGCGATCGAGGCGTTCCTGGCCCGTAAATGGGAGCGCGAACTCGACTATCGCTTGGTCAAGGAGGTTTGGGGCTTCGAGGGCAACCGCATGGCCGTGCGCTTCGCCTACGAATCGCACGACCACGCAGGCCAGTGGTTCCGCAGCTTCGGCAACGAGCTGTGGGAGTTCGACGCGCACGGCCTGATGAGCCGCCGGGTCGCCAGCATCAACGACCTGCCAATCGACGAGGCTGCGCGCCTGTTGCGCTGGCCGTCCGGACGGCGGCCCGACGGCCATGTCGGCCTGTCCGACCTCGGGCTGTAGCCGCATGGACGCACCGCGCACCTACCGCTTCGCCGGCGATGACCGATTCCCGAACTCCGCCCTGCCGGTCCTAGTCTATCAAGCCGCGTTGCCGCCCGATCCGGCCGCCATGGAGCAGGCCTTCGCGCGCCAGGGCTGGACCAACTCGTGGCGCAACGGAATCTTTCCCTACCAGCATTTTCACACCACCGCCCACGAAGTGCTGGGCATCGCCGCCGGGTCCGTCCGTGTGCTGTTCGGCGGCCCGGGCGGCCAGGAGGTCAGCGTCTCCGCCGGGGACGTGCTGGTGATCCCGGCCGGCGTCGCGCACCGCAACATGGGCGACAACGGCGGCCTGCTGGTGGTCGGCGCCTACCCGGACGGCGCTGAATGTGACGTGCTGCGGGGCGACCCGGCGCAGCTGGCTGCAGCCAAGCTGGCGATCGCCCAGCTTCCAGTGCCGGAACGGGACCCGGTGCCCGGGCAAGCACGCCTGCAGCAGCTTTGGACCGCACACATCGCTTGACGGGCATCAGGCCGAACAAATGGTCAGAGGACCTCATCCTCTAGCAGGACTCGGAGCAGAACCCCGACCACAGCTTGTTAACCTGCTAAAATTCCAAGCACACCTTGCCGAAATGCGTCCCGCTGGCCTGATAACGAAAAGCATCAGCTATCTCGTGCAGTGAATAGCTGCGGTCGATTACCGGCTTGAACCCGGTCGCCTCGATGGCTCGCACCATGTCTGCCTGCTCTCGCCGGCTACCCACGATCAAACCTTGCAGCCTCGCCTGCCTGGCCATCAGCGCTCCTGTCGGCACTTCGCCACCTCGCCCTGTCAGCACGCCGATGAGCGCGATCCGTCCGCCTACCCGAACGGCTGTGATTGACTGCGCCAGGGTGCCGGGTCCGCCCACCTCCACCACGTGGTCCACGCCGCGCCCGTCGGTCCAGTTCCGCACTTGGGCACCCCAATCGGAGTGCTGCTTGTAGTTGATCGTGTGGTCGGCCCCGAGTGCCCGCGCCCGCTCCAGCTTGGCGTCCGACGAGGACGTGGCCACTACGGCAGCGCCCATCAGCTTGGCCATCTGCAACGCCATGATCGACACGCCGCCAGTGCCCAGCACCAGCACCGTGTCGCCAGCCTTGAGGCTGCCCTCCACCACCAAGGCCCGCCACGCCGTCAACCCGGCGGTGGTGAGCGTCGCTGCCTCGGCATGGCTGAACCCTTGCGGAGCTTTGGTAAAGTGGGTTGCCGGGCAAGTCACGACCTGCCGTGCATAACCATCCACGCCATCGCCGGGCACGGTGGAGAAGTCTCCGAGCGTGGCCGGGCCGTCCTGCCAGGTAGGAAAGAAACAGGATACGACGAAGTCGCCCGGCCGAAACTCGGCGACTTCAGCCCCAACGACTTCCACCACCCCCGCCCCGTCTGACATTGGGATACGTCCATCCGCCTTCCAGCCCGGCGTGCTGACGACGCCGAGGTCATGGTAGTTCAGCGAACTGGCGTGTAGCCGAACCCGGATTTCATCAGCAGCGGGCGTGCCGGGGTCGGGCAGATCAGCGGGGTGGAGATTATCCAGTCCGCCTGGCGAGTGCAGCGTGATGGCGTCCATGCATCGTCTCCTCGGGTTCGACGATGCGACGTGCTGGGCTGTGGCAGAGTTCCACGCCGGATGTCAGCTTGCCGGCCGGGCCTGACCGGCGACTTTCCGGATGCGCCGCGAGCCAGCGCCACGGGATTACTGGCCAGGGTGGCGCAGCGGACGAGAATAGAACGCATGACCTCAGCCGACCTGGATGTCCAAGTCCACCTCCGTGCAGACCCGGTTGCGGCCCATGTCCTTGGCCCGGTAAAGGGCTGCGTCCGCTCGCTCGATGAGGGCGGTCGTGCTTTCGCCCGGACGGTGCTGCGCCACGCCAACTGAGACGGTGATGGTGCCGGTCGTCTGGGTGGTGCGGTGGATCAGGTGCTTGCTGCTCAGCGCTTCGCAGATTTGCTGCCCGACCACGGCGCCGGCCCACATGTCCGCCCCCGTCAAGACGACAGCGAATTCCTCGCCGCCGTAGCGGGCCACCGTGTCGCGGCCCTTCACGTTGTCTGCCAGCAGGCGTGCGACCAGGCGCAACACCAAGTCTCCGGTACGATGGCCATAGGTGTCGTTGAAATGCTTGAAGTGGTCCACGTCCAGTAGCAGCACGCTGACCACCATGGCGGGGTTGCTGCGGGACTGTGCCACGGCGCGCTTGAGCCGGGCCCCGAACGCCTTGCGGTTGGGGATGCCCGTGAGCGCATCCGTCGTGGCTTCCTGCTTCACGTCTGCCAACGACTGCCGTAGCTTGGAAATGCGCGTGCTGGCCCAGGAAAGCTGATGTTCCAATTCGCGGTTGCGCTCGGCGGCTCGGGTGGTCTCGGCGGTCAAGCTGGACACCGCCTTGAGCAGACCGCAGACGGTCGCGTCATCGCTGAGGTGCTTTGCCCAGTGCGCGAGGGTGTCTCCGTATCCCTGCAGCGCTGCCTGGCCCAGCGTCACCTGGGCCACCAAGGCGTCAGCCACGGTTTCGATCTCGCCGGCGCGGTCTCGAACCATATCAGGGTTCGGGGCGGCGCAAGCCACGAACTCGGCATGCAGGGTTTCCATGATGGCCGTGGTCAGCTGAGTACGACGCCCTAGGATTCCGGTTAGTCGCTCCGTCAAAGCCGGGTTGGCGCCGGACCGGTGGCTGAACCAGACCTCGTAAGCGTGCGGCGTGGGAATAACAGCATGATAGTGCAGCTCAGCCCACGCTGCGGACGCAAGCCGGCAAAGTCGCGCCGCCGAGTCGCCGCCAATTTGCGGTGCTGGAACCAGACTTTCCGACTCAAGCAGTTGATTCGGCATCGCTTCCCCGGCTCAGTCTAGGCAGGATGACCCAGCCAGCTTTCCGCCCAGTTAACCAGAAAGCTGCGCGAACTGAAACAAACTGAGAAGCCGGTCACGAAAACTTCCAGGGAGCGCGAACAACGCCGGGCCGTCAGCCGTGGCAGCGCAAACGAGCGCTTGATGGCATGGCCCGCAGCAGTTTGCCGTCTCGTCGCCCGCTCAGCGCTGTTGCCTCGGTGCGGCAAATCATTATAATTATTAACGCTGGTATAATGCTTTATAAGCGATCGGTCTGGTTGGGCGGAGAGGACTTGCATGGAGAACCGCGCCATGGCCTTGATCCCCCCGCTGCATGCCCCGTTGCGAAATGCCATCCTTGCGAAGCTGCCGGACGACGAGCTGGGCCAGGTATGGCCGTTGCTCACACGATCCTGTCTCGTGTCGCGCCAGGTGCTGATCGACTACCGCCAAATGACCGAGCACGTCTTCTTCATGGAAAACGGCATCGTCTCGCTCGTTGCTGAATCGTTGCCAGGGCGGGCAGCAGTACAGGTCGCGATGATCGGACGCGAGGGCATGGTCGGCAGCCAAGCTCTTTTGGGCCGAGACCATGGCGCGTTCGTGGCCTGCGTCACTCAAATCCCTGGCTACGCCTACCGCTTGCCGATCGGCGTACTGCAGTGCCTGATCCAGTCATGTCCGACGCTGGCCGAGTCGTGCCTGAAAGCAGCGGATACGCTGCTGTGCCAAACAATGGAGACGGCTGCCTGCAACGCCCGCAACAGCATAGCCGAACGCTTCGTCCGCTGGTTATTGATGGCCGATGATCGAGTCGATGGACCTGAGCTTTGCATTACGCATGAGGCGTTGTCGAACATCTTGGGCGTACGCCGCTCCGGCATAACGATCGTTGCATCCAGCCTGCAAGAAGCAGGACTCGTGCGCGTCAGCCGCGGCAGGATCACGATATTAAACAGGGCCGAACTGGAGCGGCAGGCCAGCCTGCCATCGGGGACAGCTATCCCGAAATCATCCATACAAAACACAAACGCTTGGAACACGGCTGCGCTGGTGCCAGTGCGCTGAGCTTGTCCTTGGTTTCGAGCATGTGTCAGGCCGCATTGTGCAGCATGGTATTGCAAGCTGCTAAAATTTCGCTTGGCAAGTCAGCCAGGGAGATTTGGCGCTCCACAGCCAGGATTTCAAACGCCACTTTTGGCATGCCATACACCACGCTGCTGGCCGCATCCTGGCCGAACGTGCGCGCTCCAGCCTGCCGCATGGCGAGCAAGCCACGAGCGCCGTCTCGGCCCATGCCCGTCAATATGACGCCCACCCCGCGGGAACCCGCCGCTCTTGCCACCGATGCGAACAGCACGTCCACCGAAGGGCGGTGGCCATTGACTAGGTCCTGTTTCGGCAAAGTGCAGTGCCACTGCCCGTTGCTGCCTGACACCGCCAGGTGACGCCCGCCGGGCGCCACGAACACTTGACCTGGCAGCAGTGCCGCATCCTCCTCCGCCTCGGCGACGTGGGCTGCGCTGCATTGGTTCATTCGGAGCGCGAAGCTGCGGGTGAATCCTTCCGGCATATGCTGGGCGATCACGGTCGGAGGACAATTTGCGGGAAAGCGCGAGACAATGGCTAACAGAGCCTCTACGCCACCGGTTGACGCGCCCAAGGCCACCAGGCGGCCATTCGGCTCGAACAGGATCGGAGATGAGCCAGGCGTTGCAGCGCGGATGTGCTCGCCAGCGATGCCGCGCGGCCGAGAACTCCAAGCGTGCACGTTAGCCGCGGCTGCCGCGCGCACAATCTCCGGCAAACGAGAGAAACTTTCGCCCAAGCCTGGCTTTGCCACGCAGTCCACTGCGCCCAACTCCAGGGCTTGCAGCGTCTTCTTGGTGCCCTTGCCGGTCAACATGGAAACCATCACAACGGGCATCGGATGTGTTCGCATCAGGCGGCTCAGGAACTCCAAGCCGTCCATGCCGGGCATCTCGATATCGAGGGTGATCACGTCCGGTTGCATCGCGCGGATCAAAGCCTGCGCTTCGACTGAGTTGGCAGCCTTGCCCACTATGGCAATGTCATTGTCTTGGCCCAGCGCACGCCCGATCATGCTGCGCATGGTTGCAGAATCATCGACGACGACGACACGGACCAAGCCGCTGCCCGGCCTTGGGTGCGTCACGGCACGCCTCGGCGCTGGTAGATCGTGGTGCCGACCATGTCGAATCGCGCGGCTGCGGGCCCGCTAAGCTTTTCGGATCGTCCTATGTAGAGCAGGCCTTGGCTGGCCAGGTAGGGCGGGAAGCGCTGCCACATCGCCTCTTGCGTTGCAGTATCAAAATAGATGGCGACGTTGCGGCACATGATAATGTCGAACGGGCCGCGCACCGGCCAACTGCCGACCAAGTTAAGCGGACGGAACAGGACAAGACGGCGCACGGCGTCATTCAGGACGAAGGTGCCATTTGCCGCCGGGTCAAACCATCTCGACCGCAGGTTAGCCGGCACGTGCTCGAGGCACTCCATTCCGTAGCTGCCGGCTACAGCTTGGGCCAGGGCGTCAGGGTCTATGTCCGTGGCGATCACCCGCACGTCAAGCCGCGGCGCGTTAGGGGCCAGTTGCAAAACGGTGAGCGCGATCGAGTAGGGTTCCTGTCCGGTAGAGCAACCTGCTGACCAAATGCGCACGCGACGGCCACGCTGGGCCGCCTGCAGCAGGTGCGGCAGCACACCGATGCGCAAATGATCGAAATGATGCGGCTCCCGAAAGAACCGCGTGAAGTTGGTGGTGAGCGCGGCCACCATGCGGCCCCGCTCCTCGCGGCCATGCGAGGATTCGAGCAAGGCCCTGTATTGCGCAAAATCCGACAAGCTTAACGCGCGCAGCCGCTTGGTCAGGCGGGAATACAGCAACACCGCTTTGCCTGGCCCGAGCGCGATTCCTGCCTCATGGCGCAGTATGGCGGCAAGCGCCTCGAAGTCGACGGCAGCCAAGGTGTACTCGCCTTCCACCAAGCTGGCTCTCGCAGCCACTCCGACTGTCATGGAACTCCAGGCCACATGTAGCCAAGGCTCAACCTAGCCATGCATAGCCCTTGCGACTAACGTATGAAGGCGAAATCCGCGGCAGTAGGATGGATAACGAACCCATGCATGCTCCTGGTTGCGGAGCAGTCTCAGGCAGATGCTACAACAAAAGGTAAATGCCTGATTCGCGGCGCCACGGCGTGCTCGCAACGCAAGCAATTCATATCCTGCAGCGCCTTAGAGCAATCGGGCTTAGGCGAATATTGGCGTCCAGCCTTGTCTGGTGTATGAGACAGGCCAGTTGGGATTCGGTGATACCCAGCGCAGACGTTCTAAAGCCGCGGCAAGACCCCGACCCATAGATCGCGGTCATGCTCCTTACTTGAAAAGTGCTTATGGCCCCTTTGTCGACTCAAAGTGATCCTGAAACCCCGAACATGGAGGCTGATGAGGCGCGCATGCGTCGCTCCCTTGAACGTGCCGGAGGCCCACAACCAGCAGTGCGCCCGCAGCCCGCCGCAGGTTTTGACAATTTCCAGTCGCGCGGCCCTGTTGCCCGTCCTCGGCAGCGTTTCGTACAAGATGGCGAAGTGCCGGTGACCCTTGTTGGCCGGCCTCGCCAGAGTGAACCCGGCCCGGTATCGCAGAGTCGGCTTGCTGCATCGGAATCCGCCCTTGCGATCGAGAGGACGGCTCGAATCAAGGTCGAGCGGTCCCTGCAAGCGGCTCTGACCACCTTGCAGGACCTGCAAACCAAGCAGCGTCATGCAGAGCTTGCGCAACGCGAAGCCTTGCAAGCCGCCATTGCCGAGCGCCAGGTCGTTGAAATTCGGCTCGCGGAAGCTGACGCTCGGCTGGCAGAGTATACGGCTCTCGCTTCTGGGCTGGAGGCAGAATTGGCGGTTCTGCGTGCCACCCTGCCCACCTCTGCAGCACAAGCTCAGCCTGCGCCTGAAATCCCGTCCAAGCCCAAACGTGGGCCTGGCAAAACGCGCAAACTAAGTGTCACCCACACGCCGCGAGATCCGAAGCCAGTCAAGTGGTGGCTGGGCCAAACAACCAAGGCGCGTGCGCCCAAGCTAGGCTAGATACTGCTTTGCTCCCCAGCTTACGCGCCTTCTTCGATAGAGATGCAAACTGAAAGCTGGAAAACAGCTGCTATGGATACTGGCAAGCAACTGACTTGCGCACTTTGCGGCCGTTCCATGCCGGAAACAGCCCGCTCATCTTTGCATCATCTTACGCCCAAGCTGAAAGGTGGCACGCATCAGGGTATCGTAAGGCTGCATCAGATATGCCATTCAGCCATACACGCGCGCTATACGGAAACCGAAATCGCCCGCCGCCTTGCCGATCCAGCTTCTCTGCGAGGCGATCCTGAACTGGCCCGATTTGTCGCTTGGGTACGAACGAAGCCGGACAATTTTCACGCACCCACCCAGCGGGCGCGTAACCGAACAGCAAGATGGAGATGACTGAGCTGCGTTGGCCTTTCGCGGCAACCCTCTTTGAACAAACCGATATGCCCCAAGACGAGATCACCGACGATCATGGTCGCGAAGGCTATGCCGGCCGTATTGTCTTGTATATTCCTAATTCGTGATAGAGGTTGCAAGCACTTTCAGAGATTCTGCTCCTGTTATGCTGTATAATAATAAGCCTTCGGCAAACTCGGCTGATCTAGGTGATAATATTGTAAATATCCCAGACTATTACTTCTCAGAAATTATTGTATATTTGTGGCACGCTGTTGGCTTGTGTAAGTATGAACCCAGGAAAGGAACTGTGTGCATATCGGCGAGGGTCTGGGCGAGGCACTTGCAGTCGCGGGCGAGGCGACGGCAGCGCGGGGCCCAAGTGAAACAGCGCTCGCCTACCACCCGCAGCACTGCCCGCAGATACTGCATCTGTGCGTCAAAGCGGCCTGCCCGCATCCAACGCACCGTCTGGCCGCAGGTCATCCCAGCGCGCAAAGTCGTGCGGCATGGACCGCCATGGGATGGCCGTGCGCACCATAGAGCCTATCCCAGCGAGCAGATCGCGCGACGCCTAGCCCCCCCCGCCCAGCGTCCTCGCGCCCGCGCGTAAGATCAGTTTGCGGCAAGCGCCATGCTTTGTCGGATATGCCGAACGGACAAGATTTGCCCCGGGCGGTTGCCATGCTCCTCCCACGGCCGCTTCAACACCGGGCGCGAGTCCCGCTCGGTTTTGCCGACTCCCTAGGGGACCGTATCGCGGCTACCTCAACCACGCACAATGGCTGGGCTTTGGTCCCAGACCGCTGAAATCGGTCGCCAGCATTTGACAGCGGCGCTGCGCCGGGCAGTTTGCCGTCATGTCTAACTTTCGCACTCGCAATCCGGGCATCGACCCGCCGTGAGGGTCGTCTTCATCGGCCTGTCCATCACATCCTCCTGGGGCAACGGCCATGCAACGACCTACCGATCGCTGATCTCCGGCCTTGCTCAGGCTGGCCATGAAGTGCAGTTCCTGGAACAGGAGCAGCCTTGGTACCGCGATCATCGCGATCTGCCCCATCCACCCTATTGCCACGTGGCGCTGTATGCTCACGCGACCGAGCTGGCATCCCGCTACGCCGAACTGATCGCCGGGGCGGATTTGGTGGTGGTTGGCTCGTATGTCGCGGACGGCCAGGCCGTCTGCCGCCTGGTGCAGCAGACCGCGCGCGGGGTGGCGGCGTTCTATGACATCGACACCCCCGTCACCCTCGCGGCCCTCGCAGAAAACCGCTGCAATTATATTACGCCTGAGCTGGTGCGCGGCTTTCCGCTCTACCTGTCCTTCACCGGTGGCCCGACCCTCCGCTTCATCGAGCGGGAATACGGCTCACCCGCCGCTCGCGCGCTATACTGCTCCGCTGACCCGGCGCTGAACGCCCCCGACCCAGCGGTGCCCCGCACATACGACCTGGGCTATCTTGGCACCTACTCAGCAGACCGGCAGCCCACGCTGGAGCGGCTGCTCTGCGAACCTGCCCGTGCCTGGCCGCAAGGCCGGTTCGACGTCACTGGACCGCAATATCCGCCGATCGACTGGCCCGCCAACGTGGACCGCGGCGAGCACGCGCCGCCAGACCTGCACCCGCTGTTCTACGCCTCGCAGCGTTACACCTTGAACATCACCAGGGCCGACATGGTCCGCGCCGGCCACAGTCCCAGCGTCCGCCTGTTCGAGGCCGCTGCCTGCGGCACGCCCATCATCAGCGACTGGTGGCCGGGGCTCGACACCTTGTTCGAGCCAGGCACGGAGATCGTGGTCGCGCACGATGCGGCGGACGTGCTGCAAGCCTTGCGCGGCGTGCCGGAGGCAGCGCGGGCGGCCATGGCCGAACGGGCGCGGGCACGCGTGTTGCAAGGCCACACCGGACGGCACCGCGCGGCGGAGCTGATCGGGTATGCCGAGGAGGTCGCGCGTTCTGGACTTTGATCCCGATGCCGAGTGGCTGGAGGCGGACGGCCAGGGCGGGTTCGCCTCCGGCACGGCCGGGCTGGTCCGCACTCGGCGCTACCATGCACTGCTGCTGGCCGCCCATCCCTCCCCGTCGCACCGCTTCGTGCTGGTCAACGGCCTGGAGGCCTGGGTGGAGACGCCGGGTGGCCGGTTCGCGCTCAGCAGCCAAGCCTATGCGCCTGATGCCGTGTTCCCGGATGGGCGCTGGCACGTCACCGGCTTCACCGCCCTGCCCTGGCCCCGCTGGAGCTTCACCCTGCCGGACGGCGCCCGCCTGACCCAGGAGCTGTTCGTCGCTCGCGGCTCTGCCGAGACCGTGCTGCGCTGGCAGGCCGACCGCCCGGTGCGGCTGTCCGTCCGCCCGCTGCTCTCCGGCCGCGATTACCACGCCCTGCACCGGGAGAACCTGGCGTTCGACGCCACCACCCGGCGAGAGGGCGGCGCGCTCGTCTGGCGGCCCTATCCCAGCGTGCCCGCCATCACCGCCCGCGGCAACTTCGCCTGGACGGACGGCCCCGACTGGTATCGCTCCTTCACCTACGCCGCCGAGGTGGCCCGCGGCCTGGATGACGGCGAGGACCTGCTCTCCCCCGGCGCCTTCACCTGGGAAGGCAGCGGGCCGGCCGTGCTGATGCTGCGCGCCGGGTCTGCCGGCACGACCAAGGTTGCGGAGCTGGAGGCGGCGGAGCGCACCCGGCGCACCCGCCCGGCCCGGGACGTGGCAGCCGATTCGTATCTCTGCGTCCGCGGCGATGGGCAAACCGTGCTGGCCGGGTTCCCATGGTTCACCGACTGGGGCCGCGATACCTTCATCGCCTTGCGCGGCCTGCTGATCGCCCGGGGCCGGCTGCTGGAGGCGGCTGACGTCTTGCTGGCCTGGGCGGGGCATGTCAGCGAGGGAATGCTGCCCAACCGCTTCCCTGACGGCGACGGCCCGCCTGAATACAACGCGGCCGACGCCTCGCTATGGTTCATCGTCGCCGTTCACGAGCTGATCGAGGCCGGCGCGTCCGCGCCCACTTCCGACCGTCTGCGAGCTGCCGCTGCCGCCATCCTGGAGGGTTATGCCGCCGGCACCCGCTACGGCATCGCCGCCGACCCCAGGGACGGGCTGTTGCGCGCCGGCGTGCCCGGCGTGCAGCTCACCTGGATGGACGCCAAGACGGGGGATCACGTCGTCACCCCGCGCATCGGCAAGCCGGTCGAGCTGCAGGCGCTGTGGGTCAACGCCCTGGCCATCGCCGGGCGCTGGCCGGGCGGCAATCGCTGGGTGGGCGCGGCATTGCGGGCACGGGACAGCGTGACCGCCCTGTTCCCGGACCGCGACACCGGTGGGCTGATCGACGTGCTGGACGCGGACGGCGTGCCTGGCGCGCGCGACCGCCGGGTGCGGCCGAACCAGGTGCTGGCGGCGGGCGGCCTGCCCATCCCAGTGCTGACTCCCCGCCAAGTCGCCGGGGTGGTGG
>CAXTRX010000031.1:0-26021 GCA_964246785.1 uncultured Acetobacteraceae bacterium
GGGGCGTGGGCGCTGGGTCAGGTGTCGCCGTCGAGGCCTGCTTGGCGCTCGATGCTGGCTGGAATACCACCGACACATCGCTGGTCGCTGCCGCGGTTTCCTCTGGCTTGGCGCCGGATCGCGGCCACCAGATCACCGCAAGCACCAGCAGGTGCAGCAACAGTGACCCGGCCAGCATCCAGCCGAGGGCCACCCGGCGCCGCCGCGCTCGGCGCGATGTGATTACCGCGGCCCGGATTAGGCGGTCAGGCGGCCGGATATGCATCTGGTGTCAGGCGACGAGAGGCGCCCGCTCCACGCTCGTCCGCGCCCAGGCGGCGGCCATATCCTCGTCGAACAGCTCGGCCAGCTTCTTCATCACCGTGCCGCCCAGTTCTTCCGCGTCCACGATGGTGACCGCCCGGCGATAATACCGGGTAACGTCATGGCCAATGCCGATGGCGATCAACTCGACAAAATCACGGCTCTCGATTTCCCGGATGACCTCGCGCAGGTGCCGCTCGAGGTAGTTGCCGGGATTGACCGATAGCGTGCTGTCGTCCACCGGCGCGCCGTCGCTGATCACCATCAGGATGCGGCGACGTTCGGGCCGGTTGACCAGGCGGCGGTACGCCCAAAGCAGCGCCTCGCCGTCGATGTTTTCCTTCAGCAAGCCCTCGCGCAGCATGAGCCCAAGATTTTTGCGCGCCCGGCGCCAGGGGGCATCGGCAGGCTTGTAGATGATGTGGCGCAGGTCGTTGAGCCGGCCCGGATTGCGCGGCTTGCCCTCGCTCACCCAGCGCTCGCGGGACTGGCCACCCTTCCAGGCGCGGGTGGTGAAGCCCAAGATTTCGACCTTCACGGCGCAACGCTCCAGCGTGCGGGCCAGGATATCGCCGCACATCGCCGCCACCGTGATCGGGCGGCCCCGCATCGAGCCGCTGTTGTCGATCAGCAGAGTGACTGCCGTGTCGCGGAATTCCGTCTCGCGCTCGCGCTTGTAGGACAGCGAGAGCAGCGGGTTGACGATCACCCGGGCCAGGCGCCCGGCGTCCAGCATGCCCTCCTCGAGGTCGAACTCCCAGGCACGGGTTTGCTGCGCCATCAACCGGCGCTGCAACCGGTTGGCGAGCTTGCTGACCACACCCTGCAGATGCTGCAATTGCTGGTCGAGCTGTTGCCGCAGCCGGGTCAGCTCCTCAGGATCGCACAGATCATCGGCTTCGACTTCCTCGTCGGAGGCGCGGCTGAAAGCGCGATAGGTGCTGCTGTCGTCCGATGGCACGCGTTCGCGCCGCTGTTGCGGGCCGCCCGGCCGCTCATCCCCCTCGGCGGCTGCGGCCTGCTCTTCTTCGGCTTCGTCGCCATCAGTGTCGGACGGCTCGCCCTCCATTTGCTCAGGCTGCTGCCCCAGCGTGCTGTCTTCCTCCGAGCTGGTCTCGCCCGCGGTGTCCTCACGGCTGTCTTGTGCCCCCGCCTGCTCACCCTGTTGCTCGCCCTCGCCCTCACTGTCGTCGGCCTCGGACTCCATCTCGGCTTCCGCCAGGTTCAGCGCGGCAAGCAGTCGGCGGGCGGCACGGGTGAACTCGGTCTGATCGTTCTGGGCGGCAGCGAGCGCGGCCATGGCGCTTTCGGCATCGGCCCCCAACGTGTCGCGCCAAGTGCTCAGGATGCGGCTGGCCGCTTCGGGGGAGGCTTGCCCGCTCATCTGCTCGCGGGCCAGCAGCGCAAGTGCCGCGGGAAGCGGCAACTGATCACGCCGGGTCATCCGGTCGTAACCCTCCGCCTCGCACTCCTCGGATAGGCGGGCACGCAGATTGGCGGACACGCCGGCCATATGCTGGGAACCGACGGTCTCCACCCGCGCCTGCTCCAGCGCGTCATAGACATCCTTGGCGTCACGCTGGCCGGGTGAGCGGGCCGCATGCACGCCTTCGTCGTGGTGACGCAGCCGCAACGCCACGCTGTCGGCGGCACCCCGCAGCTTGGCCATTTCCGCAGCTGGGAGCGCACGGGTGGGCAGCGGCAGGCGCGCGCGGCGGCCTTGCAGCCCAGATGGGCCCGGCTGAAACGCGACCTGGACATCATTGGCCTGCGCCATGGCCCGCAATGCGCCGGCGGTCGCGCGCTTAAACTCTTCGGCCCGGCCGTTATCCTTGGTGTTGCTCAATTCCCCAGCACCCTAACCCTTCAGCACACCACCCTATAAAACCTTGCGGGTCGGCACCCCGGTCGCGATGTCCTCATTGAAGCAGCGCTGGTAATACTCGGCGACCGTAGAGCGTTCCGCTTCGTCGCACTTGTTAAGAAATGTCACCCGGAAAGCGAAGCCGATATCGCCGAAAATCCGCGCGTTTTCGGCCCAGGTGATCACCGTCCGGGGTGACATCACGGTGGAGATGTCGCCGTTGATAAAACCAGCCCGGGTGAGGTCGGCCAAGGCCACCATGGCCTCCGTGCGCTTGCGTGCGGCCGTGTCCCTCATGTCCAGGCCCATCCGCGCCATCACAATCTGGGTTTCCTGCTGATGCGGCAGGTAGTTCAGCGTGGCGACGATGTTCCAGCGGTCCATCTGGCCTTGGTTGATCTGCTGGGTGCCGTGATATAGCCCTGTCGTATCGCCCAACCCGACCGTGTTGGCGGTGGCAAACAGGCGGAAACTTGGATGCGGGCGGATGACCTTGTTCTGGTCGAGCAGGGTAAGGCGGCCCTCCACTTCCAGCACCCGCTGGATCACGAACATCACGTCCGGGCGGCCAGCGTCATACTCGTCGAACACCAGGGCGCAGGGGTGTTGCAGCGCCCAGGGCAGGATGCCCTCGCGGAACTCGGTGATCTGCTTGCCGTCGCGCACCACGATGGCGTCCTTGCCGATCAGGTCGATACGGCTGATGTGGCTGTCGAGGTTGACGCGGATGCAAGGCCAGTTCAGCCGTGCCGCGACCTGCTCGATATGCGTCGATTTGCCAGTGCCGTGATAGCCCTGGATCATCACCCGGCGGTTGTGGCTGAACCCGGCCAGGATGGCGACCGTCGTCTCCCGGTCAAACCGGTAGCTCGTGTCCAGTTCCGGGACGTGTTCGGTTCGCACGCTGAATGCCGCCACCTGCATATCGACGTCGATGCCGAAGGTCTCGCGGGCGCTCACCGTGGTATCAGGCGCATCGATAGCCGAAGTGGGAGCGGGACGGGGGTCCGCGAGCGCAGCGACGTTATTCATCAGCAATTGTTATCCTCGGCAAAAAGCAGTCGCGTTATGCTACTGTCGGCGGCACACGCCGGCTAGGTTTAGGTCGCAGCCACCGTTGGGTCGGCGGCGAGATGGGTGCGCACGGCAGCGTAGGCCAAGTTGATGGTCTTCAGCCGTTCCTCGGACGCTCGGTCACCGCCATTGGCGTCCGGGTGGTGACGCTTGGCGAGTTCCTTGTAACGCGACTTCACCGTATCCAATGAGACCGGCCATTCAAGTCCGAGTGTGTTGAGGGGTTCCCGCAATTCGCTGGGCGTTGTGCTGCGTTGCCGTTCGGCTTGGCGGCGGTGCCCGGCGGCAAGGGCCTCCAGCGGATCGCGCAGGGCGTCCTCGTTCAGGAACTGACCGCCAAGCCGGCCCAGCGGCCAAGTCGGGCGCTGCCACTGGGTGTCCGCGCGCACCATTGCCTCGATCTGGCCCGGAGACATGCCTTTGTAGAAATCCCAGGTCGCATTGTAGGCGCGGACATGCTCCAGGCAAAACCACCAGTAGTCATTGAGCGTATCTCGCGACTTGGGCGCGCGATATGCCCCCGGCTCACTGCAGCTTGGGAAATCACATGTCCGGCCCGGCGCGTCCGGATCGGGCGCGTAGGCCCGGGGTCGTTGGGTGCGCCGGGTCATTAGCCCTTATGTGCGTCCGTCATGGTCGCGGGCAAGAGTGGAGCAACCAGGAACGGGGGGTTGTGCGTTGAGCGGTTTGGTTTGGGTTGGGAATGATAGTGGAACAAGTTAGTCGGCTGGAACGGATCAAGGCATTGTTGACCACGGCTTTCGATCCGGTGCTGCTGGACGTGGTGGATGAGAGCGCACAGCACGCCGGGCACGCTGGCGCGTCTGCCGTTGGGCAAACCCACTACCGTATCGCATTGACGTCGGGGCGCTTCGCTGGGCAAAGCCGGCTAGCGCGGTCTCGCGCCGTGCATGAGGTGCTTGCGGCAGAGTTTGGCACGGGCCTACACGCGCTGGCGCTTTCATTAAGGGTGCCGCTGGACGGCTAGCTGTCTGCAAACGCAGGTGAAATACCAGTTTGCCCGAAACCGGCCAAAACTACAATGATATTCTATGTCTCAAAAATAGAGCCATATACCAATTTACAGTTGTGTTCGGGAACGAAACGCGTTAATGGAATGTTAACGCCTGGCTTTCCCATGGAGAGGTGGATCTAAAGTATGCAAAGTCGATTGGTTAACCGAAACATAATCGCGTCTCGTGGCCGGTCTTCCATGCGCCTCGAGCCTGAAATTTGGGACGCGCTGCAGGAAATCTGCAAGCGGGAACAGGTTGGCTTGGGCGACTTGGTCCAGAAGATCGAGGGCACGCGCTCGGAAGGCGGTCGAACGAGTGCGGTTCGCGTTTTTGCCTTCCAGTATTTCCGCGTTGCTGCCACGGAAGAGGGTCATGCCGCGGCGGGTCATGGCCAGCTTGCTTGAGGCTGCGCCCGGGTTTGCCTGACTGCTCTGCGCCCGGGCCGGTATCACAGGGGCGGCTATGCTCGAGACGGTGAGCGTGCTTGTTCCGGAAGCCGCACTGGACCCGTTTGCCGCGGCTCTTGAGTCCGCCTGCCTTGCCAGCGGCTTTTTTCTTGCCGACGAGGCGGCGCGGCTCTGGTGCGTTGAAGGCATCAAACGCGTCGGCCATGACGACGCGGAATTATCGGCGGCCCTGGCCTTGGCGACGCTCATCACCGGGCTCGAGCCGGCGTTGCAGCGTAAGCCGACCGAAGCAGAAGGCTGGCTCGCACGAACCCGCTCCGCGATTCCAGAGCAACGCGTAGGCCGCCGTTTTGTCATTCGCGGCACTCATCTCGCACCGGCAAGCACACCGGGCCGGCTCACCCTGGTGCTGGATGCCGGCATGGCGTTTGGCTCAGGTGAGCACGCCTCAACGCGCGGCTGCCTGCGCGCATTGGAACGGGTGGCGCATCGTGCTCCGGTGCGGATCCTCGATTTGGGTTGCGGCTCCGGCATCTTGGCGATGGCCGCGGCGCGTTTGCTGCGCCGGCAAGTGCTGGCCACTGACATCGACCGCTGGTCGGTCCGGGTAGCGCGGCAAAACGTCGCCATTAACCAGCTTGGCCATCGCGTCATGTGCCAGGTGGCGGCAGGGTGGCAGCCGGCGGCGCGAGCCCGGGCACCTTACGACCTGGTGTTTGCCAACATCCTTGCCCGGCCGCTCTGTGCCATGGCGCACTCGCTTGCTGCCGCACTTGCGCCAGGGGGCAGGGCGATCCTGTCCGGCTTGCTCGCACGCCAAGCCCGTATGGTGCTCGCCGCGCATCGCAGGGCCGGGTTGATGCTCGAGTTCAGCCTTGCTGAAGCGAACTGGACCACCCTAGTGTTGCGAAAGCCAGCGGGCCGGAGCGCCTGATCGGGCTCCGGCCCATGTGGCTGCCTCAGCGTTCGTCCGCAAATACGCTTGGAATGGTCGAACGGCTTAGCCCGATATCGGCCAGCTCCCGGTCAGACAACCGGTTTAACTCAGCCAAAACAGCACGCTGTTTAAAATACCCACGCACCCGGCCAAGCAGGGCTGACAGCCGGAAGCGGCGGCGATAGCTTGCTTCCGCATAATGCTCCGGATAGCTGATCAGATTGGGTGGGAGGACTTGCCGCTCCTCCTGCGAAACATAGGCGTTCATAATATCCACGTCCCAAGGCTTCAGCAGTGGGCTTCGGAGGCCATCGACGATGGCTTGCTCCCATCTGCTCGGATGGAACATAGCCGCAACGACCGGTTTGCGCTCGCGGCAAAGTCTCGCCCCAGTCATGTGCAGGGTGCATGTCATGGTTAACAGTTATGTGAAAAACACGTGACGGTCGGGCGTCTCGACGGGCTTCGGGCGCAGCTTGCCGCCGCGAAACTGGACGGCTTCGTGCTCCCCCGCGCCGACGAGCACCTCGGCGAATATGTGGCGCCCGGCGCTGAACGGCTGGCCTGGCTTACCGGCTTCACCGGTAGTGCCGGCCTGGCTGTGATACTGGCGACGGAAGCCGCGGTGTTCACCGATGGCCGCTATGTGCTCCAGCTTGCCACGCAAACCGACCCGGCCTTCTACCAGCATCGCCACGTGATTGAAGAGCCGCCGCAGGAGTGGGCCGCCAGCCGTGCCAAGCGGCTCGGCTATGACCCTTGGCTGCTCAGCGAGGAGACGGTGCAGCGCTGGGAGGCAGCGGGGCTGCAGATGGTTCCACTGCGGCCCAACCCGGTCGATGCGTTGTGGAACGACCGCCCGCCGCCGCCCGCCGCACCGGCGATAGCCCACCCGCTCGCCTATGCCGGCCAGGACGCGGCTGCCAAACGGGAACTGGTGGCCGAAGCCTTGCGCACGGCCAAGCAGGATGCCTGTGTGCTGAACGACCCGGCGAGCATCAATTGGCTGCTCAACATCCGTGGCGACGACCTGCCGTTCACCCCCGTGGCGCTGTGCTTTGCCATCGTGCACGCGGATGCGGCGGTGGAGCTGTTCATCGCCCCGGACAAGCTACCCGCCACCACCCGCGAGTGGCTCGGCCCTTATGTCACCTGTGCCGACACGGCCGGTTTCAGCCACCGGCTCGGCGGCCTCGGCGGCAAGGCCGTGCGGGTAGACGCGGCGGGCGCCCCAATGGCCGTCGCCGCCGCGTTGCGGGACGGCGGCGCCAAGGTGGTGGCTGGAACCGACCCATGCCTGCTGCCAAAGGCCTGTAAAAACCCAGTCGAGCAGGCCGGCGCCCGGGCAGCCCACGCGCGCGACGCCATCGCGCTGTGCCGCTTTCTGCATTGGCTGGAGACGGCGCGCGGACAGACCGAACTGTCCTCCGCAGCGCAACTGCTGTCGTTCCGTGCCGAGCTGCCGCATTTCCGCGGGGAGAGCTTTCCCGCCATCTCCGGCGCGGGCGAGCATGGCGCCGTCATCCACTACCGGGTCACCCCGGAGTCGGACCGTGTCCTGGACGAGAACGAGGTTTACCTATGTGACAGCGGAGCCCAGTTCCTGGACGGCACCACGGACGTGACCCGCACCGTCTGGACGGGGCCGGCTGCCCCGCCGCAGGAAGTTCGGGACCGCTTTACCCGCGTGCTCAAGGGCAACATCGCGCTCGCGGTCACGGCCTTCCCGCAGGGCGTCGCCGGGCCGCATCTGGACGCCGTGGCGCGCCGGGCACTATGGGCGGCGGGGCTCGACTATGATCATGGCACGGGCCACGGCGTCGGCAGCTATCTGTCCGTGCACGAGGGACCGGTCAGTTTCTCGCGCGCGGCCAAGGTTGTCGCGGCGTCGGCAGGCATGATTTTGTCGGACGAGCCCGGCTTCTACGCGCCCGGCCGTTACGGCATCCGGCTGGAGAACCTCCTGCTGGTGCAGCCGGCCGAGTTCCCTAGCGCGGTCAAGCCGTTCCTGCGCTTTGAGGTTCTGACCTTGGCGCCGTTTGATCGCCGCCTGATCGACCCGGCCTTGCTGGAGCCCGTCGAGCTAGCCTGGCTCAATGCTTACCATCGCCGGGTGCAGGCCACCGTCGGGCCGCATCTGCCCTCCGGCGTCGCGTCCTGGCTGGACGCCGCCTGCCGGCCGCTTTAGCAAGCTATCGTCCCGCGGCACCCTGAGCCCGTACCCCTAAGATATGGGCGATGGCAAAGGTCAGTTCGGGCTTGTTCATGGTGTAGAAGTGGAACTCGTCCACGCCATTGGCCTGAAGCAGGCGCACCTGCTCGGCCGCTATGAAGGCCGCCACCATGCGGCGGATATCGGGGTCGCTGTCGATGCCGTCGAACATGGCGGCAAGCCAGGGCGGCACGGTCGTCCCGCACATCGCGCTGAGCTTGGACGCCTGCGCGAAGCTCGACACTGGCATGATGCCGGGCACGATCGGCGCCGTGATGCCCGCCGCGAGTGCGTGGTCCAGGAAATTCAGGAACGCGCTGGTCTCGAAGAATACCTGCGTAATGGCGCGGGTGGCCCCGGCGTCCAGCTTGCGCTTCAGATTGTCCAAGTCGTCCTGCGGGCTGCGGGCGTTCGGGTGGGTCTCCGGGTAGGCGGCCACCGAAATCTCGAACGGCGCCACTCGCGCCAGGCCAGCAACCAGGTCGCTGGCGAAGGCATAGCCTTGCGGATGCGGGACGTAGCTCTCTCCGGCGGGCGCATCGCCGCGCAAGGCCACGATGTGGCGCACCCCGGCATCCCAATATTGCCGTGCCACGTCGTCCACTTCGCCACGGCTGGCGCCGACGCAGGTGAGGTGCGCCGCCGGAACCAGTCTGGTCTCCTTCACGATCCGGCTGACGGTGGCATGGGTGCGGGCCTGGGTGCTGCCGCCGGCGCCGTAGGTGACGGAGACGAAGCGCGGCGCCAACGGCTCCAGCCGGCGCACGCACTCCCAGAGCTGAGCTTCCAGCGCCTCGGTTTTGGGCGGGAAGAATTCGAACGACAGCGCCGGTGGCGCCGCCGCGGCGTCCAGGGCGGGCAACCCGCCGAACCGAGGGCCGGTCAGCCAGCGTTCCAACGTCGGGGTCGGGGTGCTTGCGTTGGCGAGGGGAGCAGTGAGCTGGTTCATATCGCTGTCAATGTGGGTTCCGCCGTCCGGAAGCAAGGCAAAACGCCGTCGCGTTGCACGTTGGCGAGGCCGTGCTACAACTTGCCAGCAAGCGTCGGGCGACCGGCGGTGCCGCCATCCGCTTGAGGACGACTTGTATGCCCTTGCATAGCCGTTTACTGCTTTTAACGCTTGTTGCCGTGGGGATTGCCGGTTGCGCCACCAAGCCCCCAGCCTCCGACTCAGAGGCGCTGCAAGAGTATAACGACAACAACGACCCGCTTGAGCCAACCAACCGAGTATTCTACTCGATCAACGACGGGCTCGACACTTATTTCCTCGCGCCGGTCGCGCGGGCCTACCGCTTCGCCGTCCCCTCGGTGGTGCGCAATCCGATTCACAACGTGTTGCAGAACATGACCACGCCGGTGCTGTTCATCAACGACGTCGCGCAGGCCAAGCCGCGCCGGGCAGGCACCACGTTCATGCGCTTTGTGATCAACACCACGGCAGGCATCGGCGGCTTATTCGATGTGGCGGCCAAGGTCGGCTACCCGGCCCATGACAGCGACTTTGGCGAGACCTTGGCGCTTTGGGGCGTGCCGGCCGGGCCATTCCTGTTCCTTCCCGTGCTGGGCCCGTCCGATCCACGCGACGCCACCGGCTACGGAGTGGACATCGCGTTCGATCCGTTTACCTATGTACCCAGTGGGCATGGGCTTGTGACGCTCAATTACGTTCGCTACGCCGTTGGTGCGGTCGATGCGCGGGAACGGGCGTTGGACACAGTGTCGTCGATCAAGCGCACCGCCCTGGACCCGTATGCCACGTTCAGAAGCCTTTACCGGCAGAACCGGCAGAGCACGATTGAGAATGTTCGCAATGAGAACGATGCGACCATTCCGAACTGGTACTCCAAGTCGTCACTGCCTTGAGGAAGCCGCCGCTATGATGCTCACCCGACGCCAAGCGCTCGTTTGGGGCGCCCTCGGCACCCTGCTTGCGTTCGCTCCGTCCGCGACCCGCGCCCAGCCGGAAACGGCATCCGAATCCTTCATCGACCAGTTCGGCACCAAGCTGGTCGGTGTCGTCAACGGCGAGGGATCGCTGGCCGAAAAGCAGAGGGTGCTGCGACCGCTGATTGACCAAGCGGTCGACGTGGATGCGATTGCGCGCTTCTGCCTTGGCCGGTTTGCCAGCACCGCGACGCCCGAGCAGCTTCGCGACTACACCAACCTGTTCCATTCCGTGCTGGTGGACAATATCTCAAGCAAGATCGGCGAGTTCCGCGGCGTGAGCTTCCGCATGACGCAAACCAGCGAACGGGATGGCCTCGCCTATGTCGGCACCATTGTGACCCGGCCGAACCAGGCGCCGACCGACGTGCGCTGGGTGGTGAGCGCGGCGGGCGGATCGCCCAGGATCATCGACGTGATTGCAGAGGGCACCAGCCTGCGGCTGACCCAGCGCAGCGACTATGCCTCGTTCATGAGCCATCACGGCTCAGACATTGGCACGCTGATCGGCGCTATGCGCCAGCAGGTCGCGCAGGGAAGCTAGAGCCTGATCGCTTCAGGTTGGATCGACCTGAAGCGTGAATCAGCCTCTAACCCCCGTCAGGAGGGCGTCGGCCCGCCAGCCGCGCGGAGCAGTGCGGGACGTTGGCAGCTCAGGGCCGCTGGCACAGCTTGCCCAAGCACCGCCCCCGCGGCCAGGGCGGACAAAGCGGGCGACGTCATCACGCCGAAGCCGCCCTGCCCGGCACACCAGAAGAAGCCCGGTGCTTCGGCGTCCTCGCCGATCACCGGGGCGGCGTCGGCGGCGAAGGTGCGCAGCCCGGCCCAGCAATGCGGCACCCGGCGCGGCTCAAGAGTGGTCGCTGCCATCAAACGGTCGACCGCAATGGCGATATCCAACTCGTCGGCTTGCGCGTCGCCCGCCTCGGTGGGGGTGGCATCTGCGGGAGAGACCATCAGGCGGCCAGCGTCCGGCTTGAAGTAGAGTTGCTCGGCCAGGTCGTTGACCATCGGCCAAGCGGCGCTACCCGGCGCGTCGACCAGGATGGCCGTGCGCCGCTTCGGCTGCAGCCCGGCGGGACGCACTCCAGCCAGGGTGGCTATGCCGTCCGCCCAGGCGCCGGCGGCATTCACCACGGCCGCGGCAGCAAAGCACCCGGTCGGAGTCGCCACCTGCCAAGCGCCGCCTTCACGCCGGATCGCGGTGACGGGGCTGCCGGTGACAATGCGGCCCCCCGCACCGGTCAGGCTCCGCCGGTAGCCGGCTTGCAGCGCCTCGGCATCGATGTCGCAGCATTCCGGCTCCATCATCGCGTAGGCGACAGCGTGCGGGCGCATCACGGGGACGAGGCGCTGCACGTCCGCCGGGTCGATGGCGTGAATGGAGGGGGTGTATTGCCGGGCGTAAGCGAGTTCGGCCTCGAACATTGCCGCCTGGTCCGCCCGGGCGACCGTCAGCGAGCCGCGGCGGCGCAGCAAGGGCGCTTCGCAAAACCCCTCTGGCGGCGCGGCAAGGAAGGCGCGGCTGCCGGCGGTCAGCGCGCGGACGCTGGGCGGCCCGTAGTTCTCCGTCAGCATGGCGGCAGAGCGGCCGCTGCTATGGCTGCCGCACTGCGCCTCGGCCTCCAGCAGCGTGACCGACGCCCCCGCCACAGCCAGGCGCCAGCCGGCGCTGAGCCCGGCGATGCCGCCACCGATCACCAGCACGTCTGGCAGTCCGCTGGCCATCAGCCCCGGCCGACGAACGGCATCTCGGTTGCCATCACCGTGAGGCTCAGGATGTTGGCGTCGAGCGGCAGGGAGGCCATGAGCGCCACGGAGCGGCCGACATTGGCCACGTCCATCACCGGTTCAGGAACTACCGTGCCGTTCGCCTGCGGCACGCCCTGGGCCATGCGGGCGGTCATGTCGGTGCCCGCATTGCCTACGTCCACCTGGCCGCAGGCGATGTTAAAGCGGCGCCCGTCGAGGCTGATGGTTTTGGTCAGGCCGCTGACGCCATGCTTGGTCGCTGTGTAGGGCGCCGAACCCGGCCGGGGCGCGTAGGCGGAAATCGAGCCATTGTTGATGATCCGCCCGCCCTGAGGCGACTGGTCCCGCATCATGCGATAGGCGGCGCGTGCCACGCGGAACACGCCGGTGAGGTTCACTGCGACCACGCTGTCCCATTGCTCGTCGGTGAGGTCGCCAAAATTGGTGCTGCCGCTACTGCCGCCGGCGTTGTTGAACAGGACGTCCAGCCGGCCCCATTGCTGCTGGATGGCTTTGAACAGGGCGTCCACCGAGGCTGGTTTGGTCACATCGGTGGGAATGACCAAGGTGATGGCGTCGCCGGCCAGGCTCGCGGTTTGTTCCAGCGCGGCTTGGCGGCGGCCTGCCAGGGCCACGGCAAACCCGTCGGCGGCGAGGGCGAGCGCCGCGGCGCGGCCGATCCCGCCCCCGGCGCCAGTGATGAGTGCAGTGCGTTGCATGTTCGCCTCCCAGTGAGGAGGGCGAGGCTAGCCGGGTGAGCGGCCATTGCGAAGAGAGCGCGTGCGGACGCTATGCCGGGCTGGCCTTGTGCCAGCCGGTGCTGCGCTGATAGGCGTCGGCGATCCGCAACGCACGGCCCTCGGCAAAAGGCCGGGTGGCGATTTGCAGGCCCACCGGGCAGCCGTTTGGGTCGAAGCCGCAGGGAACGCTGACCGCCGGCAGGCCGAGGTAGTTGAACGGCCGCGTGTTGACGGAAAGCGCCATGAAGCGGTGCTCGGTGCCGGGCGGGCCGTGGTCGATGTCGGTTTCGGCCAAAGTGGGCAGGCAGGTCTTGATGGTGGGGCAGACCAGCGCGTCGACCTGGCCGAACACCTCGTCGGCAAAGCGTTGCAGGATGGGGCCGCGGCGGCTGAGCGCCTCGACGTAGTACGTGCCAGGGATGGCGTAGCCGGCATAGAGTCGCGCGCTGAGATGGGTGGCGTAGGCGTCGGGCTGCTCGCGCATCCACTGGGCGTGGATGGTGGCGCCTTCCACCCGGGAGACAATGCCGCCGTATGTGAGGATCGCGTCCATCAGCGGGAGCGGCAAACGGGTAATGCTGGCGCCGCGTTCGTTGAACACCGCCAGGGCGTCCTGGAATGCCTGCAGGATTGGGGCGTCGGCACCGTCGAGGAAATGCGTGGTTGGCACGCCGATGCGCATGCCGCGTAGGTCGCCATCGAGTGCCGCCTCGTAGTCGGGCACTGGTTCGCTGGCGCTGGTGGGATCACGCGGGTCGTGCCCGGCGATCACGCTCAGGATGCGGGCGCAGTCGCGGGCGGTGCGGGCCAGGGGCCCCACATTGTCGTGCGAAAACGACAGCGGCATGACACCAGCGCGGCTGACCCGGGTTTGGGTGGGCTTGATGCCCGTGACGCCGCAGGCCGAAGCGGGCAGGCGGATCGAGCCGCCGGTGTCGGACCCAAGGGCCGCATAAGTGAAGCGCGCGGCCACCGCGGCGCCGGAGCCGCTGGAGGAGCCGCCGGTGATATAGGGCAGGTTCCACGGGTTGTGGCAGTCGCCGTAATGGGCATTGTGGCCGGTCGGGTTCTGCGCGAACTCGGCCATGTTGAGGCCGGCGAAGGCATAGCCGCCGGCGGCGGACAGGCGCTCGATCACGGTGGCGGTGGTGCGGGGCACGAAGTCCTGCCGGATGGCAGAGCCGCAGGTGCAGCGTCGCCCGGCCTGATAGTACATGTCCTTGTGCGCCAGCGGCAGGCCGTGCAAGGGGCCGAGCGGGCGTCCTTCGGCCACCGCGGCGTCAGCGGCCTCCGCGGCCCTGAAGGCAAACTCGCGATCAACCCAGATGGTGGCGTTGACCCGTGCCTCCGCGGCGTCAAGCGTGGCGAGGCAGGATTGCAGCAACTCGGTGGCGGTGAGCTGGCGGTCGCGCACCGCGGCGGCGGCCTCGACCAGGGTCAGGTCAGATGGCGCGCTCATGCTTCTTTAGCCGCTTGCAGGGCGGCGGTGAAGCTGGCGGGCTCGTCCTCGAACTGAAGCGTGCCGCGGAGGGCTTCGAACCCGGCGATGACGGTGGCCAAGTCGGCGGCCATGCGCCGCGCCGGCTCGTTCGGCGGGGTTATGCCGCTCCAGGTGTCGGTGCTGCTCTCGATGGTCTCGGGCATGTTGGGCATGGCGTGGTCTCCTTGCAGGTCAATCCAGAACAGCAGCTTGCCCGGTTCAGTGCCGGGCGCGGGTTGAGCGCCGTTTGCCTCGGCGACCCGGCGGGACGGCACGTTGCCGAGGTCGCAGGAAACGGAGACGCGGCGCAAGCCATGCTGCCGGGCGATGCGTAGCAACTGCCGAAGTGCCTCGGTGGCGTAACCACGGCGGCGTTTGGCGGGCACCACGCCGTAGCCGATATGGCCGGAGACGTGAGGCGGCAGCGCCTCGGTGCCGGGCTGGTAGCGCAGGTTGATGGCGCCGCAGAACTCGCCATCCCACAGCCAGAAGACAGCGCCGGGAAGGCGGTCGACGACGCGGCCGTCGTCCAGAGCGACGGTGCCCGGCACCTCACCGCGCTGCAGCGCCAGGAAGTGGCCGGCGTCGCGGGCGATATCGGCAAGATGTTCGGCGGTGACGTCCCGCGTGGTGCTGGGGGACCAGCCGGACCGCAGCGCGGCCACGTAGTCCGGAAGGTGAGCGTGGTCCGGCGAAAGCAGGGTCAGCATTCGGCGAGAGCGCGGGCGGTGGCGAGCAAGCTGAGGTCGGCGCCACGAGCGGCGATCAGGGACAGGCCGACAGGGGCGCCGTCCACGCTGGCGCCAGGGATGCTGACCTGCGGCACGCCGGTGAGGCCGCCATGGCTGGTGAGGCAGGAAATCCGGTCGCGCAACGGGTCGAGCGTGGCGACGGCAAGGCCGCGCAGGGGGGCGGGAAACGGCGTGGTCGGAAGGCAGAGTAGCGTTCCCGGAGCAAGCAGGTAGCGCAAGCGGGCGCGCGCCTCTTCGCGCATCAGCCGGGCGCGGCTGCGGTCGGCGTCGGTGAGCGCGGCGGACCAAGCCAGTCCGCGGGCGACCGACCAAGCAAGGCGGGGGTTTGCCATGTCGAGCCAAGGGGCAAAGGTTTGCCAGGACTGGCTGGATTGCAGGATGCGTTGCGCGTTCTGCCAGGTGGAAAGGCCCGGCGGCGCCATGATGTCTTCGGTCTTGCGGCCGAGCAGGGTGGCCAGGCGGTCAACGATTGGAAGCAGGGCTTCGGCGGTGGCTGGGTCGGCCAAGCCGAAGGCGTCCGTGGCAACGATGAGCCGGTTCGGGAGCGTCGTCGGGCAGGCCGCGGCAAACAGGGTTTCGCCGATGCGGGCGAACAGCGCCGGGTCACGGGCAAACCAGCCGACAGTGTCGCTGTCGGGGGCTTGGACGGTGATGCCGGTGAAGGGCAGGCGGCCATGGGTTGGTCGTATGCCGTACAGGCCGCAGAAGCTGGCGGGGACACGAACCGACCCGCCGGTGTCGGTGCCGAGGGCGAAGTCGCACTCGCCAGCGGCGACCGCGGACGCGGAGCCGCTGGACGAGCCGCCGGGAACCCGGCTGGGTGCTGCGGGGTTCGGCGGCGTGCCGTCGTGCACGTTCTCGCCAAGGATGCCGAGTGAGACCTCATCGGTCACCGTCTTGCCGATGACGGAGGCGCCGGCATCAAGCAGGCGCTGGACGATGACGGCGTGCTCGGTCGGAGTGGCGCGCGTGGGCGACCAGTCGGGCGTGCCGCCCAGCGTTGGTATGTTGGCCAGGTCGATGAGGTCCTTGACTGCGAAGCTGCAGCCGGCGAGGGGGCCAGTCCGGGCGCCGGGGATGGTGTGGCGAGAGCCGGGCAGGAAGGCGGTAACCGCGTCGCGCATCTTGGGTCCCGGTCGGTACGATGCAGACCAGGCAAGAGGCGTGCCGAAGGAGGCCGCGGCGCTTTGCTGCGGTCGCCGGCTGTATTAGGCAGGATCAACAGCATCAGGGAGAAGCGGCGATGTCTTCAGCCGACGCCAGCAACAGCCGTTGGATGCAGCGACCGCCGGGGTCCACCTGGGGCGACTGGGGTGCCGATGATGAACTGGGCAGGCTGAACCTGCTGACCCCGGAGAAGGTGCTGCAAGGGGTGGCAGAGGTGAAGCACGGGCGGACGTTCTGCCTGTCGCTGCCGCTGGATTATCCGGGCGGCAACGCGGTCAATCCGCGGCGGCATCCGCCCGAGCTGCGACCGACGATGCGGGAAGGCCGGCCGAACATGGCGGTGCCGCTACGCTGCTACGATCCGACCGCGCTGGATATCGTGTGCGACGACCAGGTGCTGCTGACGCTGCAATATTCCACCCAGTGGGACACGTTGGCGCATGTCGGGCAGATGTTCGACGTGGATGGCGACGGGGTGGCGGAGGACGTGTTCTACAACGGGTTCCGCGCCGGCTCGGATGTGGCGGGGCCGTTCGTGTATCGCGGCATCGAGGCCGTGGCGAACCCGGTGCCGCAGGGCGCGCGGCGGCTTGGAGTGGAAAATATGGCCGCCGCCTGCGTGCAAGGGCGCGGCGTGATGATCGACCTGGAGGCGCATTTCGGCCGCTCAGGCGAGGTCGTGGGGTATGAGCAGCTCATGGCGGTGCTGGAGCAGGACCGGGTGGTGGTGGAGCCCGGCGATCTCGTGTGCCTGCGCACGGGGTTTGCCGCCATGCTGCTCGAGATGAACCATCAGCCGGATGCGGAGCGGCTGCGGCTGACCAACTCGGCGCTAGATGGTCGGGACGAGCGGCTGCTGCAATGGGTGACGCAGAGCGGGCTGGTGGCGCTGATCTCGGACAATTACGCGGTGGAGGCGGCGCCGGCGCGCCCGTGCACGGACGCGGTGTGCGCGACCTTGCCGCTGCATGCGCATTGCTTGTTCCGGCTTGGCGTGTATTTGGGCGAGATGTGGTATCTGACGGAGCTGGCGGATTGGCTGCGGTCCAATGGCCGCAACCGGTTCCTGCTGACGGCCCCGCCGCTTCGGCTGCCCGGCGCGGTGGGTTCGCCTGCGACCCCGGTGGCGACGGTATGATGACGGCCGTTCCGACATCGGCCGACTAACCCGCGTCTGAGGCCGGTTCACCCGCGGACGGCGCACGAGCAATCACCGCCCACAACGGGTCGTGCCCCGGTGTGACGTCCTGGTCTCGCTCGATATCGCTGAACCCGGCGCGCGCCAGGTAGAGCGAGACGAGGTCCTGCTGCCTGGAGCCGTCCAGGGCCTGCCAGATCGCCACCGCTTTGGTCGGGAAACAGCGATTGGAGAACGTGATGACGAACGGCGCGCCCGGGCGCAGCACCCGGCGCACCTCCTGGAACACCGCCACCGGGCGCTGCAGATATTGCACGGACACGCAGAGGCAGGCGGCGTCGAACGCCGCCCGGGGCAGCGGCAGCGTGCTGCCGGCATTGAGATCCTGCACGAAGCGGGCGCCAAGCCGCGGGTTGGCGGCAAGCTCGGCGGCGTTCATGCCGTGGCCGGTCACGCTGGCGTAGACGATCTCCGCCGGCAGATGGCTCACCCAACTGCTCATCAGGTCCAGGATGGCGCCGCCCGGAGGGAGATGGCGGCGATACAGCGCGGTGACGGTCGCGATCGCCGCTGGATCGATATGGGTGACGAAACGGGGCTGGGCGTAGAACAGGCGGTCGGGCGACGGGTCGGCCTTGTCGAAGGCGCGGGGCGGCAATTCAGGCAGGTCGGTGGTTGCTGACATGCGAGGCATGTGAGGCGAGCAGGCGAAAGGTCCAGCCCAGCCACGTCAGCTTGCGTCGGCGTGTGAGCGTTCGGCCCCCAGCATGTGGCCGAGGCCATTGAGGCCCGGAAGGTGGTCGCAGACGATCTTGGTGACGGCAAGCAGCGGCACGGACAGCAGAGCGCCGGGGATGCCCCACATCCAGTCCCAAAAGAACAGCGACACAATGACAAGCACCGGGTTGAGCGTAAGCCGGCGGGCCAGCAGCATGGGGGTGATGGTTTCGCCCTCCAGGATGTGGATGGCGAGATAGATTCCGGCCGGGACCAGGGCGAACAGGGGCTGCGAGAACGTGAACAGCCCGACAATGAAGAAAATGACGATGCCGGTCATTGGGCCAAGAATGGGAATGTAGTTGAGCAGGAAGGCGATGGTGCCGAACAGCAGCGGGTTGGGCATGCCCAGCAGCCACACCGACAGGCCGTTGAGCGTGCCGACCAGGGTGTTCATGACGGTGATGGTGGCGAGGTAGCTGGCGACGTTCTCCTCAATCTCGCTGGCAATCTGCACCGCCCGGCGCTTGTCCTCCCAGGTTGGCAGCACCTCGACGAGGCGGCGGAGCAGGGTGTCGCCGGCGTAGAGGAAGAAATACAGCAGCAACAGGATGGTGAAGCCGTCGGCCAGCATGTTCTTCAGGCCGGATAGGATCGACCCGCCGAGCGAGGTGAGGCTGGAGAGGCCCGGCAAGCCGCCGCCTTGCGAGCCGCCTTTCGGACCACTGCCCATCAGGCCGGAAAGCTGGTCGTAGCCGTGTTGCAAATAGGCGATCGGGCCCTGCAGGAAGCCCAGCTTCTGCTGCATGGTGGGCAGGCTTTGCGGAATGCGTCCGACCCACTCGCTGGCGGGCACCGAGATGGCCGCGGTGATGCCGCCAACGACGGCGAACAGAACCACGATGAGCAGCAAAGCGGCCAATGCGCGCGGTATGTGCAGGCGCTTGTTGAGAAAGCGCATGGCCGGGGAGAGCAGCAGGTAGAGCACGATGGCAAGAGTGAACGGCAGCAGGAAGTCGGCGGCGAAATACAGCGTGTAGGCGACTGCGAGCACGGCCAAGGTGCCAAGGGCTTTGGCGCTGGTCGGGCGCGCCGTGGGCAGTGCCGGGTCTCGTTTGGGTTCCCGCGCTTCGGTGGCCCGCGCGTCGGTAGCCCGCGCTTCGGTAGCAGGGTGTTCGGCGACGTCCATAACGGCGTGTTCCTCGCGCGGCATACGGGCTGAGCGTTATAGCCCGATTTCAGTTTGCGCGTTAGAGGGCTGGCGCCTGGGGCGGCACTGGGGCGGCGAGAGCGGCGGCGATCGGCGCTTGGAGGCTTTCCGGGCTGGCAGTAGGGGCAAAGCGGCCCTGCACCTGGCCGTCGCGGCCGACGAGGAACTTGGTGAAGTTCCACTTGATGGCGCCGAGCCCAAGCAGGCCGCTCTTCTCGCCCTTGAGCCAGCGAAACAGCGGGTCAGCGCCGGGGCCGTTCACGTCGACTTTGGCGAGGATTGGGAAGCTGACTTCGTATTTGGCGTGGCAGAAACTGGCGATCTGCTCCGCCGTGCCTGGTTCCTGGTGGGCGAATTGGTTGCAAGGAAAGCCGAGAACGGTCAGGCCGGCCGGCTTGTGCTGGCGCCAAAGCGCCTCGAGGCCGGCATATTGCGGCGTGAAGCCGCATTTGGAGGCGGTGTTGACGATGAGCAGGACCCGGCCGGCGTGAGCCGCAAGCGGATAGGGCGCGCCATCAGCAGCGCCGGGGGTGAAGTCGAAGGCCTTGGGCATGGGTGGTGTCCTCTGGTGGATGGGGCGGGACGTTTTCGGCTCGTATTCTGGTTGCTCTCCGCTTATGTGTGCGACTGCAACATGAGACAGGCGTGGCTGCCCTCCAAGGCTGGCCCGGTAGTAGACGCATGGATATCCGCAACATCGCCATCATCGCCCATGTCGACCACGGCAAGACCACGCTGGTCGACCAATTGCTGCGCCAGTCCGGCGCCTTCCGCGAGCACCAGCAAGTGGCCGAGCGGGCGCTGGACCGCAACGACCTCGAGCGTGAGCGCGGCATCACCATCCTGGCCAAGGTGGCCAGCGTGGAGTGGCGCGGCACGCGCATCAACATCGTGGACACGCCGGGCCACGCCGATTTCGGCGGCGAGGTGGAGCGCATCCTCAACATGGTGGACGGTGCCATCGTGCTGGTGGACGCGGCCGAGGGCGTGCTGCCGCAGACCAAGTTCGTGGTGGGCAAGGCGCTGGCGCAAGGCCTCAAGCCGATCGTGGTGGTGAACAAGGTCGACCGCCAGGATGCGCGCCCGGATGAAGTTCATACCGAGGTGTTCGACCTGTTCGCCGCCCTGGGTGCGACCGACGAGCAGCTCGACTTCCCGATGCTGTTTGCCTCCGGACGCCAGGGCTGGGCCGACCTTGAGCTGGAGGGTGCGCGCCGCGACCTAAGCCCGATGTTCGACCTGGTGCTGCGCCACGTGCCGGCCCCGGCGCTTGACCCGGACGCACCATTCGCCATGGTGGCCTCCATCCTCGACTACGACAACTTCTTGGGCCGGGTGCTGACCGGACGGGTGGAGCAGGGCACGGCACGGCTCAACATGCCGCTCAAGGTGCTGCGCTCGGATGGCTCGGTGGTGGAAACTGCCCGGCTGACCAAGCTGATGAGCTTCCGCGGGCTGGAGCGCTTGGCGGTCGATGAGGTGGTGGCGGGCGACATCATCGCGGTCGCCGGGCTCACCGATGCCACGGTACCGGACACGGTGGGTTCGACCGACCTGGCCGCGCCGCTGCACGCAACCCCGATCGACCCGCCCACTCTGGCGATGACCTTCCGGGTGAATGACGGGCCGCTCGGCGGACGTGAAGGCAAGAAGGTGACCTCCCGCCAAATCCGCGACCGGCTGCTGCGCGAGTCGGAGGGCAACGTCGCCATCAAGATCACCGAGAGCAACGAAAGCGAGGCATTCGAGGTGGCCGGACGCGGCGAGTTGCAGCTCGGCGTGCTGATCGAGACCATGCGGCGGGAAGGGTTCGAGTTGACCATCGGCCGCCCGCGCGTGCTGACCCGCAAGAACGAGGCGACCGGGGACCGCGAGGAGCCGATGGAGGAGGTGCTGGTTGACGTCGACGAGCCGTATTCAGGCATCGTTGTCGACAAGATGAGCCGGCGCAAGGGTGTGATGCAGGACATGCGTCCCTCGGGCGGCGGCAAGGTGCGGCTGACCTTCATCATCCCGTCGCGCGGGCTGATCGGCTATCACGGCGAGTTCCTGACCGACACGCGCGGGAGCGGGGTGATGAACCGCTTGTTCGCCGGCTACGGACCATGGGCCGGGCCGATCGAGGGCCGCCGCAACGGCTCGTTGATCTCGACCGAGGGCGGCGAGGCGATCCACTACGCGCTATGGTATCTGCAGGAGCGCGGCACACTATTTGTTAGTCCGGGCGACAAGGTGTATGAGGGGTTGATCCTGGGCGAGCACTCGCGAGAGAGCGACCTGGACGTCAACCCGATCAAGGAGAAGAAGCTGACCAACATCCGGGCCGCGGGCAAGGATGAGGCGATGCTGCTGATACCGCCGCGCAAGATGTCGCTGGAGCAGGCGATTTCCTACATCGAAGATGACGAGCTGGTGGAAGTGACGCCGGCTGCGATCCGGTTGCGCAAGCGCCACCTTGACCCGCATGAGCGCAAGCGGGCCGGCCGGGCCGCGGACTCAGCCGCGGCCTGAGCTGCAACGAAACCAAGTTGCCGCAAAATCGTTCACGGTTTGCTTGAATAAGAGGCCATGGACTGACCATGCCACCAATGTTCCGAATGGAGAAGTTTATGAAGATGCTTCCACTGCTGGCTGCGGCCGGCCTTTTCGCGATGACTGCCGCCACCCCAGTGCTGGCACAGGTCACTGATCCCAGCGCCGCCGGAACCGCGACGGCGCCAAGCGGCCAGCAAGGGATGCCGGCAGCAAGCACGTCGGCTGGCCAACTAGCGACGACGGGCACACCCGGGCGTCGCTCCACAAAGCGGTATTCGCGTTTCTCGAGCAGCAGCCGCAACACGGCGACTGGCACATCGCCCGCTCCCGTCACGAAGTAGCTTGACGGCGGCGTGCTAACCGGCGAGGCCTTGGAAGGCAGCTTCCGGGCCTCGCTTTGGATAGAGTGACTTCGCGTCGGGCGTATGCCGTTATGGCTGGCTTCGGCTTCGTTGCCGGCCTGCCCTTTCCGCTGTCGGGCTTCACCCTGCGGCAGTGGTTGAGCGAAGGCGGCACCTCACTGGTGGTGATCGGGCTGACTGCCAATGTCGGCCTCTCGTACAGTCTGAAGTTTCTGTGGGCGCCGGTACTGGACCGGTTGCGGCCGCCTGGGGCCTTGGCCCGGTTGGGACAGCGGCGGGGCTGGCTGATGCTGGTGCAGCCATTGCTCGCCGCCGCTTGCCTGGCCCTGGCACTGGGCGATCCCGCACGGCCCTGGCTGCTGATCGGGCTGGCGGCCATGGTGGCTCTGCTTTCGGCCACGCAGGACATCGGGATCGACGCCTGGCGCATCGAGATGTTTCCCGAGCGCCAGCAAGGCAGCGCGCTTGCGGCCTATGTCTGGGGTTACCGGGCAGCGCTGCTGATCGCCGGGTCGGCCGCCATCGGGCTGGCTGGGCGGTTGGGCTGGCATGGCGCGTTGCTTGGGGTGGCGGCGCTGGTGGCGCTAGGCCCGCTGCTGACCTGGTTGGCGCCGACGCCTCGGACTGCGGCAACCCAGGGTGGGCTGTCTTTTCAGCGAGCCGTGCTGGCCCCCATAGCCGAATTCCTGCGCCGGCCCGGTGCCGCTGCGACCCTGGCCTTCATCATGCTGTTCAAATTGGGCGAGGCAATGGCAGGCACGATGGCGCCGCCGTTCTACCGCTCGCTCGGGTATGATCGGGCGCAGGTGGCGGGCGCGATCGGCATACCCTCTTTGGCGGCGAGCCTGCTCGGCGCGGCCGCGGGCGGCGCCCTGGTGGCAAAGCTCGGGGCCAAGCGAGCACTGATCCTCACCGGGTTCGTCCAAATGGCCTCGATGGGGCTGTATTTCGCGCTGGCCTATTCAGGCGGGAACCCGGGTATTCTCTACGCCAAGGTGGTGCTGGAAGGCTTTGCCGAGGCAATGGCGGACGCAGCCTTCCTGACCTTCCTTTCGAGCCTGTGCGCGCCCGGATTTTCGGCCACGCAATACGCGTTGCTGTCGTCGCTGGCAGTGGTGCCGCTGCGCACCGTGGGCGGCTTGTCCGGGCTGTTGGCCACACGGCTGGGATGGCTGGACTTCTACGGGCTGACGATTTTTGCCGCCGTGCCCGCAATGCTGATCATGGTGGGGCTGGTGCGGCGCGGCGCGGCGATGCCGAACGTGAGCCTGCCGCCCGATCGGGCCGCCTCGCAACGCAAGCGCGAGACTTGAGGGAGCGGCATAGACCCGGCGTTGCATGACATGCACAATGGCGCAGGCAGGTATGCAGGGAATGATTATGCGGCGTAGGGGGTTTTTGGGCGGCAGCGCCGCGGTGGCGGGCATGGGGCTGGCGGCGCAGGCACGGGCGGCCGATCCGAAACAGACGATCCGGTTCGTGGCGCAAGCCGACCTGTCCAGCATCGACCCGGTTTGGACGCCGGCAACTGTCGCCTTCACCCACGCCATGCTGGTGTTTGACACCCTTTATGGCGTGGACGCCTCGCTCACGCCGCAGCCGCAGATGGTGGCGGGGCATGAACTCAGCGCCGACGCGCTGACCTGGACCTTCACCCTGCGCGACGGCCTGCGGTTCCACGACAATGAGCCTGTGCGTGCGGTGGATTGCGTGGCCTCGATCAATCGCTGGGGCAAGCGTAAGGGGTTCGGGCAGAAGCTGCTTTCGTTGACGGATGAGATGAAGCCGCTGGACGACAAGCGCTTCCAAATCCGGCTGAAGACGCCCTATCCGCAGATGCTGTTTGCGTTCGGCGGGCCGGACATTTGCTTCATCATGCCGCAGCGGACGGCCGAGGTGGACGCATTCACCCAGATCACCGATGCGGTCGGCAGCGGGCCGTTCCGGTTCTTGCCCAAAGAGCGCGTGCCGGGTTCGTTCGCGGCCTATGCCAAGTTCGACGGCTATGTGCCGCGGGCGGAGCCGCCGTCCTACTGGTCGGGCGGCAAGGTGGCGCACGTCGACCGTGTGGAGTGGCACGTGCTGCCCGACCCGGCGACCGCGGCCAGCGCGCTGCAGCGTGGCGAGGTCGATTGGGTGGAGAGCCCGCTGATCGATCTGCTGCCGATGCTGCGTGCCCAGAAGGACTTGGTGCTGTTCGGGGTGGACCCGCTGTTGGCGCCAGCGATCCTGGTGCTGAACCACACCCAGCCGCCCTTCGATAATCCCAAGTTGCGTCAGGCGCTGCTGCCCGCGATCAACCAGAACGACTTCATGACCGCGCTGGTAGGCGATCAGACCGACCTGATGCTGGTTCCGGCGGGCATCTTTACGCCGGGCACGCCGATGGCAAGCAATGCCGACATGGCGGTATTCAGCGGCAAGCGCGACGTGGCGCGGGCCAAGCAGTTGATCGCGCAGAGCGGCTACAAGGGCGAGAAAGTGGTACTGATGTCGCCCTCGGATCAGCCTGCGCTGGTGCCATTGTGCCAGGTGGCGGCAGGGCTGATGAGCGATCTGGGCCTGAATGTGGACTTCCAGAGCATGGATTGGGCGACGCTGGTGGTGCGCCGCGCCTTGGACAAGCCTTCGGCGGAAGGCGGCTGGAATGCGTTCTGCACGTCCTGGAACGGGATCAATCTATCCAACCCCGGCAGCCACTTGCCCCTGCGTGGCAACGGCCGCGGCGGGTATTTCGGCTGGCCGGTGAGCCCGAAGATCGAGGCATTGCGGGACCAGTGGTTCCTGGCAGCGGACGAGGCGGCGCAGAAGGCCATCTGCGACCAGATGCAGGTCCTGGCGTTCGACGAGGTGCCGTATGTGCCGCTGGGATGCTACCGTTTGGTCTCGGCAATGTCGCGACAGGTGCAGGACGTAATCCACGCCGGCAGCACGTGTTTCTGGGGCGTGCGGAAGGTGTGACTCGACGTCGCTGTCATCCTTCTCCCTCACATCATAAGAGAGGGCTGCTCGGGAGCAGAAACATCGTCTTATCCTGCTTTCGACGTGTGTACGCATGATCGTGGTTGAAGAGTGATCTCGCGGGCATGAACGACGCAGCAGGCCTCGACCACCCGACGCAACTCGAGGTTTCGCTGCCGGCGATCCAGGCAAATTGGCAGCAGCTCGCCCGCGCGGGGCCGACCGCAGCCGTGGTCAAGGCCGATGCTTTCGGGCTTGGAGCCATGCAGGTAGCGCCGGCACTCCATGCAGCGGGCTGCAAATTCTTCTTCGTGGCGCATCCTCAAGAGGCCATCCCGCTGCGTCCGCTGCTGCCGGGCGCAATGCTGGCAGTGCTGAACGGGCTTTGGCCGGGCTACGAAGACGTGTTCGTGGCGCACGAACTGCTCCCCGTGCTCGGCTCGCTGGAAGAAATCCAGCGTTGGAGCGCCCAGGCGCGGCGGCTGGAGCGGCGGCTGCCGGCGCTGCTGCATGTCGATAGCGGCATCAACCGGCTTGGTTTGAGTGCGGCTGACGTGGCGCTGCTCGGCGGCCAGCCGGAGCGGCTGCAAGCCATCGAGCTCCGCTACATCATGACCCATCTGGCCTCGGCCGACCGGCCAGACGACCCGGCGAACGCGCAGCAGCTTGCCCGCTTCCAGGCCGCCTGCGCGCAGTTGCCTCCAGCGCCTCGCTCCATCGCGAACTCATCGGGAATGTTCCTCGGCCGAAGCTTCCAGTCCGACCTGGCGCGGCCGGGCGCCGCGATCTACGGCCTCAATCCAACGCCAGGCCGGCCGAACCCGATGCGGCCGGCGCTGCGGCTGCGCTCACGGGTGCTGCAGATGCGCGAGCTGCAGCCCGGCGACTCGGTCGGCTACAACTGGATCTGGACGGCGGCGCGGCCAAGCCGGGTGGCCACCGTGTCCATCGGCTACGCCGACGGCTATCCGCGCTCCCTATCCAACCGTGCCATCGCCTACTTTGACGAGCAACCACTCCCGCTGGTAGGTCGCGTATCCATGGACCTTTCTGTTTTTGACGCAACCGACATCCCCGCTCTGCAAACCGGCGACTGGATCGAGCTGATCGGGCCCGGCGGGATGGACGCGCTGGCGGAGCAGGCCGGCACCAATGGCTACGAAATCCTCACCTCGCTCGGTCGCCGCTACCAGCGCATCTACCGGTGATCTTGCTCAATCTGCTGAGCCTATTGGGGCGGGCGATGCTCTCCGTATGCGCGGGCGCGGGCCGGGTGGCGGTGTTCGGGGCAGCCGGGCTGTCGCACTTGCTGCGCCCGCCGCTGTATGGGCGTATGTTCGGGCGGGCATTCATCGAATTTGGTTTCTTCAGCCTGCCGGTGGTGGCGCTCACCGCGGTGTTTTCCGGCATGGTAATCGCGCTGCAATCCTTCACCGGCTTCTCCCGCTTC
>CAXTRX010000032.1:0-7561 GCA_964246785.1 uncultured Acetobacteraceae bacterium
TGCCGACCCGTTCCGCGCCGCCCTGGCCCCCGACCCGGCACGCCCTCGCCTGCTCGGCTTCACGGCCGGCGGCTTGGCGGAAATTCAGCGCCCCCGCATCCATCCTCCCCTGCACGAGGTACTCGCCGGGCCGCATGCCGCAGGTCTGGCAGCGCTGCGGCAGATGGCAGCCGAGCCCGACCGCCGGGTGACATTACGGGCGGCACCTGACGTGGTGAGCGCGTTGCAAGCCGACCCGGCAGCGCTTGCAGCCCTTGCCAACCGCACCGGCCGCGCCCTTTTGCTGCGCTCGGACCCGGCTTTGCCCTCCGGCGGCTGGATGATCGAGGAGTCCCTGCATGGCTGAGACCTGTCCCATATGCACCGCCCCTGCCGACCCGCGTGTGCGTCCGTTCTGTTCGCGCCGCTGCGCGGATATCGACCTCGGGCGCTGGTTCACCGGCCAATACGCGCTACCCGTGCCACCGGCTGAGGAAGAGCACCCTGAGGAATAGGCCGCCCCCTACTTCTCCCTGTGCGGGAGGGCCAGGACGGGTTGCGGCGCCGGGTTGGTTCGGTTAAACCGCCCGCCTTAAGCCATGCTGCCCAGGTAGCTCAGTTGGTAGAGCATGCGACTGAAAATCGCAGTGTCGGTGGTTCGATTCCGCCCCTGGGCACCAACCCAGCCGCCTCAAGGCGCGCCCCAGCTAATGGTGATCTTGTCATCCGCCGGCTCTGCCCCGCCGGGCAATCCAACCGCCTGCACCCGCACTTGGCGTTCTGGGATGCCGCGTGCCACCAGTCCTTGTTTCACCGCCACGGCCCGGCGCATCCAGAGCCGTTGTGCGCGGTCGTCGTCACCTCCGCTCTCGTAGGCGGTCGTGTAGAGGGTCACCGGGTCGATGTCTCGGATCAGCCGGGCCAATAAGTCGAGCTGGCGTGTGCTCTCGCTGGTCAGTGCCGACCGATGCGGCGAGAATACGATTTCGACCCGGTTGGCCCGCACTTCAGCCGCCTGCTGCTGTAGCGAGAGCGAGCCGGCAGCAACAGCGGCATCAGCCGCTCCGCCCTGCCCCGTGATCGAAGCACAGCCCGTCAGCAGAGCGACTGCACTGGAGAAGGAAAGTAGTCGACGTCTGCGTCTGGTCATGGATTACCGATGGTCGCAATGTAACTCGTGATTCGCTCAATACGGCCGTACTGGAGTCAAAGCCAGCGACGCCGATGTTCACTGCCTGCCCTTGGGATTATGCTAGCGCAATTTGGGGAAGAATTGGCACATGAGGCAACGCTCTCGCTTTACCGCGTCCATACTAGCCACATTCGTGTGTCAGGTCAGCGCCGGGATCGGCCTGTCGACCCAGATCTGCCTCGCCGCACCCGTGCCGCAGGTCGAAGTCGGGCTGAGCAACTTCCAGCACGCCCGCTTTGCCGAGGCGCAGGCCGCCTGGCGCCAAGCCGCTCAGGCCGGAGACCCGCGTGGCGCACTCTACCTCGGCGTGATGTTTGACAGCGGCGTGGGTGCGGCGCGGGATTTCAACGAGGCTATGCGCTGGTATCGCCAGGCCGCCGCAGGAGGCAGTGCGGTGGCCGCGTTCAATATCGGCGTGCTCTACGATGGCGGCTTCGGCGTGGCACCAGACCCGTCCGAGGCTGCAGCGTGGTATGAGAAGGCCGCTTCCGCCGGGTTCGGCCGAGCCGAGTACAACCTGGCGATGCTTTACGAATCGGGGGCCGGCGTGCCGCGGGACCGCAACCGTGCCGAGGCGCTATACCGCAGTGCATTCGCCCACGGCATTCCCGCGGCCGGCGAGCACCTGGCTGCCTTTCGCGACTCCTTGCAACCGCCTGTCCGGGAGCCTGCCGCGCCCGGCCACCGCGAGCGCCCCAAGCTACCCGTGCAAGGGGCGGACAGCCCCAAAGTCGATAGCCTCAACCTCGACAGTTCCCAGGATGATGACCCGAAGCCCGACAGCCATGGCGCCGACGACGCCGCGACGCGGGAATTCGAACGCGCCCAGCGCTCAGTCCTGACCCGTGGGGCGGCAAACTCGTCCCGCGCCGCGCGCCTGTTCCGCCGCGCCGCCGAGAAGCACAACGCGCTGGCGGAATACGATCTGGGCTATTGCTTCGAGCATGGGTTGGGCGTGCATGCCGACCCGGCTGCCGCCGCACTCTGGTATAACCGTGCTGCAAACGACTCGTCCGACAACTCGCTTCGAGCTATGGCCCAGACCAGCGCTGGCAACGTGCAGTCTCAGCCGGCGGCAGCGAGCCGGCCCGCGAACCAAGCGTATTGACGCCCACTACTCGGCCGCACGCAACGCCTCTGCCTCGTCGTGGAAGTCCGCTCCCATCCGGGTGCCCCTGGGCTCGCGCCCGAGTGACACCAGCACCGCAATGGTGACCGCGACCACGCCGATCACGATGGCCAGCGCAAGGCCGTAGTCGCCATTGAAATGCTCCGCCAGCGCCACCTGGATGTTGGCGTTGGCGGAGGCGAGGAAATTACCCAACTGGTAAACCAGCCCCGGAAACGTGCCGCGGATCGACGCGGGAGACAGTTCGTTCAGGTAAACCGGGATCACGCCCCAGGCCCCCTGGACGCACACCTGCATCAGGAACGCACCGAGCCCGAGCAGCACCGGCGTGGTCGAAAACGCCCAGAGCCGCAACACCGGCAAGGCGAGCACTGCGGCCAGCACGATGGCCCATTTGCGGCCGATGCGCTGCGACAGCGAGCCGAAGAATATCCCTCCCAGCATCGCACCGACATTGCCGATCACCGTGATCAGCGAGATCGTGCCGCGCTCGAGGTGGTGCTGCGCGCCCAGGAACTGGCTCGGATACAGATCCTGCGAGCCATGGCTGAAGAAGTTGAACGCCATCATCACGGCGGCGCTGAACACCACCAGCCCGGCGTGCTGCTTCAGCACCGTCCAGATGCCGACCTTGCGCTCCTGCACGGTGCGAGCCAGCCAATCCGGGCTCTCCGGCACGTTGCGGCGGATGTAGAGCACCAGCAACGCCGGCAGCACGCCCACCATGAACAGCCCGCGCCAGCCCAGCCAGGGCAGCGCCAGGTAGAGCAGCGAGGCAAGCAGGAAGCCGGTTGGATAGCCGGCCTGGAGCATGCCCGACACCGGGCCGCGCCATCTTGCCGGCACGCTTTCCATGGTCAGCGATGCGCCCACGCCCCACTCGCCGCCCATCGCCACGCCATAGAGCGCGCGCAAGATGAGGAACACCGTAAGAGTGGGCGCCAGGCCAGAGAAGAACTCCAGCAGCGAGTAGCACAGCACGTTCACCATCAGCGTCGGGCGGCGGCCGTAGCGGTCCGCCAGGCGGCCGAACAGCGCCGCACCCACTGCGCGGCAGGCCAAGGTCAATGTGATGGCAAAGGCAACGCTGCCGATCGGCACGGCGAACTCGGCCGCGATGTCGCGCAGCACGAAAACCATGATGAAGAAGTCGAACGCATCCAAGGTCCAGCCCAGGAAGGCCGCCGCAATCACATGCACCTGGGTTTGCGTTGGCCGGCTTGACGTCCCTGACATGCGCTCTCCCGCAAAATCCCGATAAGAGCCCTCTCCCTCTGGGAGAGGATTGGGTGAGGAATGCTGCGCCAGACCTAAGAAGCGTTGGCCCCCTCACCCCGACCCTCTCCCATAGCGAGAGGGAGAAAGGAAGGGAGGGCGCATAGCAAAAGAGGTGATATTAGAAGTGAATCGCCCGCCCATACGCATCCAGCACCGCCTCATGCATCGTCTCGCTGACGGTTGGATGCGGGAAGACGGTGTGCATCAGGTCGGTCTCGGTGGTTTCCAGGGTCTTGGCGATGGCATAGCCCTGGATCATCTCGGTCACCTCCGCCCCCACCATGTGGGCGCCAAGCAACTCGCCCGACCCGGCGTCGAACACCACCTTGACCATCCCTTCCGGCTCGCCCATCGAAATCGCCTTGCCGTTGCCGATGAAGGGAAAGCGGCCGACGCGGATCTCGTGCCCGGTTTCCTTTGCCCGCGCCTCCGTGAGCCCGACCGACGCCACTTGCGGCCGGCAATAGGTGCAGCCCGGGATATTGCTCCAGTCGATTGGGTGGACGTCGTTCAGCCCGGCGATCTTTTCGACGCACACCACGCCCTCGTGGCTCGCCTTGTGCGCGAGCCAAGGCGCGCCCGCGATGTCGCCGATCGCGTAGACGCCGGGTTCACCGGTGCGGCAGTATTCGTCGATCATCACGTGGGTGCGCTCTACCACCACCCCCGTGCCCTCAAGCCCGATGCCCTCGACGTTGCCCACGATGCCGGCGGCGGAAATGATGCGGTCGACGCTCAGTTCCTGCGTTTGACCGTTGGCTTCGATCGTGGCCGTCACGCTGTCCGCGCTCTTGCGAGCGGCGATGACCTTGGCGCCGGTGATGATCTTGATGCCCTGCTTCTCGAACGCCTTGCGGGCGAAGGCGCTGATCTCGCCGTCCTCCGACGGCAACACGCGGTCGAGCACCTCCACCACCGTCACCTCGGCGCCCATGTTCTGGTAAAACGAGGCGAACTCGATCCCAATTGCGCCCGAACCGACCACCAGCAGCGACTTCGGCATCATTGGCGGCACCATGGCCTCCCGGTAGGTCCAGATCAGCTTGCCGTCTCCTTCCAGGCCGGGCAGTTGGCGGGCCCGCGCCCCGGTGGCGAGGATGATGTGCGGCGCCGTCAGCGTCTTTTCCCCCACCGCAACCGTATTCTTGCCGGCAAGCTTGCCGCTGCCGTCCACCACCGTCACCTTGTTCTTCTTGAGCAGGTGGCCCACGCCCGAGGCAAGCTGCTTGGACACCGTCCGCGAGCGCTTGACCACCGCTCCCAGGTCGAAGCGGATGTTGTCGGCGGCGAAGCCAAATTCCGGCAGGTGGTGCAGCAGGTGGTTGATCTCGCTCGACCGCAACAGCGCCTTGGTCGGGATGCAGCCCCAATTGAGGCAGATTCCGCCCAGGTGTTCGCGCTCTACCACGGCGGTCTTCATGCCCAATTGCGCGGCGCGAATGGCAGCCACATAGCCGCCGGGCCCACCGCCGATGATGATCAGGTCAAATGCGTCAGCCAAAGAACCTCTCCTATTCTGCTGTCCCTCCCCCTGGGAGAGGGCCGGAGTGAGGGGTCGTTGGCACGAACAAGCGCGTGGACCGCCCCTCACCCAACCCTCTCCCAGAGCGAGAGGGCTCTTCGTCCATGCGGGTTGCTACAGCATCAGACTCAGCGGGTCCTGCACGATGCCCTTGAACGCGGCCACCCATTCTGCGGCCACCGCGCCGTCGATCACCCGGTGATCCACTGACAACGTGGCGCTCATCACCGTCGCGACGGCGATCGCGCCATCCCGCACCACCGGCCGCGGCTCGCCAGCGCCCACCGCAAGGATGCCGCCCTGCGGCGGGTTGATGATCGCCGAGAACGACTTCACGCCGAACATCCCCAGGTTCGAGATCGAGAACCCGCCGCCCTGGAACTCCTCCGGCTTCAGCTTGCCAGCGCGGGCGCGGGCGATCAGGTCCTTCATCTCGTTGCTGATCGTGGCCACACCCTTCTGGTCCGCCCGGCGCACGATCGGCGTAATCAGCCCGCCGTCGGTCGCCACCGCCACGCTGATGTCCACGTCGTCGTACATGGCAATGCCGTCGTCGGTCCAACTCGCATTGGCGGCTGGCACCCGGCGCAGCGCCGCCGCCGCCGCCTTAATCACCAGGTCGTTCACCGACAGCTTGAACGCGCCCGGACCATCCTTGGCCGACTTGGCGTTGAGCTCACCCCGCAACTTCAGCAGCGCATCGATCTCCATGTCTGCGGTGACGTAGAAATGCGGCACGAACTGCTTGGACTCGCTTAGGCGGCGGGCGATCACCTTGCGCATGTTGGTGTGCGGCACGAGCGTGTGGGCGCCCGCGATCACCACCGGCCGCGGCGCCGGCGCCGGTGGAGCGCTCCCCGGAACCGCCATCGGCGCAGGTGCCGCTTTGGCAGCCGCCGGAACGGCATCCGGCGGCGGCTGAGCGGCCGCCGGAGCGCTGCTGCCAGCCGCTGCGATATCGGCCTTCACAATCCGCCCGTTCGGCCCCGTCCCGCGGATGCCCTCAAGCGACAGGCCGGCCTGCTGCGCCATGCGCCGCGCCAAGGGCGACGCAAACACGCGCGACCCGGCGTCATGCCCGTTCCGCATCGCCGGCGCAGACGCAACCGCCGCGGGCGGCTTGGGCGCGCTGTCCGCGGTTTCAGCGGCTGCAGCCGCTGGTTGGGCAGTGGCAGCAGCGGCGGCAGAGGGCACGCTCTCGCCCTCCTCCACCAGAATCGCGATCGGCGCGTTCACCTGCACGCCGGAGGTGCCGTCCGCCACCAAAATCTTGCCCAGCACCCCCTCGTCGACCGCCTCCACCTCCATGGTGGCCTTGTCGGTCTCGATCTCGGCGATCACGTCGCCGGCGGTGACGGTGTCGCCCTCTTTTTTCAGCCAGCGCGCCAGCGTCCCCTCCGTCATGGTGGGCGACAGCGCCGGCATCAGGATGTTGGTCGCCATCAGACGATCTTCCTCACCGCATCCACCACCCATTGCGGCTGCGGCAAGGCCAGCTTCTCCAGGTTGGCGGCATAGGGCAGCGGCACATCAAGCCCGGTCACCCGCACCGGGGGGGCATCCAGCCAGTCAAAACAATGCTCCACCACCTGCATGGCAATCTCGGCGCCGATGCCGGCGAATGCCCAGCCCTCCTCCACGCTCACCACGCGGTTGGTCTTTTTCACGCTTTCAACCACGGTGCCGATGTCCAGCGGCCGCAGCGAGCGCAGGTTGATCACCTCGGCGTCCACCCCCTGCTCGGCCAGCGCCTCGGCGGCCTTCATCGCCACGCCGACCATGATGGAGAACGCCACGATGGTGACGTCGCGGCCGGGCCGCTCGACCTTGGCGACACCGATCGGCGTGGTGAACTCGTCATTGGTTGGGCAGTCGAAGGTCTGCCCGTAGAGGATCTCGTTCTCGAGCACGATCACCGGGTTCGGGTCGCGGATGGCGGAGCGCAGCAACCCCTTGGCATCCGCGCTGCTCCATGGCGCCACCACTTTCAGCCCCGGCACATGCGCATACCAACTGGCGTAGCACTGGCTATGCTGCGCCCCGACCCGGCTGGCGGCGCCGTTCGGCCCACGGAACACGATTGGGCAGCCCATCTGCCCGCCGGACATATAGAGCGTCTTGGCGGCCGAGTTGATGATCTGGTCAATCGCCTGCATGGCGAAGTTGAACGTCATGAACTCAACAATCGGCCGCAGCCCGCTCATTGCCGCACCCACCGCCATGCCGGTAAAGCCGTGCTCGGTGATCGGGGTGTCGATGATGCGGCGGGGACCGAACTCGTCCAGCAGCCCCTGGCTCACCTTGTAGGCGCCCTGATACTGCGCGACCTCCTCGCCCAGCAGGAACACGTTGGGGTCCCGCCGCAACTCCAGCGCCATGGCATCGCGCAACGCATCGCGCACGGTCGTCGGCGCGGTCGGGCCCCAGTCCCGCTCTGGCGCGGAAGCCGCTGCCGCTGCGA
>CAXTRX010000032.1:7571-16014 GCA_964246785.1 uncultured Acetobacteraceae bacterium
GGGGCGGCCCCCGGGTGGGGGGGGCCGGCGGGGGGGGGGGGCGCCGCGCCGGCCGTTTGGTCACCCGACGCGTCGCCGTTGCCCAGCACGGCGATCGGCGTGTTCACCGCCACGCCCTCGGTGCCCTCCTCAATCAGAATTTGCGCCAGCGTCCCCTCGTCGACCGCCTCCACCTCCATGGTGGCCTTGTCGGTCTCGATCTCGGCAAGGACGTCCCCGGCGCGGACATCCTCGCCCACCTTCTTCAGCCAGCGGGCGAGCTTGCCCTCGGTCATGGTCGGGCTCAGCGCCGGCATCAGCACCTGCGTTGACACCTGATCAGGCCTCCACCAGCACGTCAGTCCAGAGCTCGCGCTCTTCGGGCTCGGGGCTGGCCTGGGCAAATTCCGCCGCGTCGGCGATCCGCGCCTTCACCGACGTGTCGATCTGCTTCAGCGCGTCCTCGCTCTCGCCCATGCGCAGCAGCATCTGCCGCGCATGGTCAATGCAATCATGCTCCTCCCGCATCTTCTGGATCTCATCCCGGGTGCGGTACTTCCCCGGATCGGACATCGAATGGCCGCGGTAGCGGTAGGTCTGCATCTCGAGCAGATACGGCCCACGGCCGGCGCGGCAATGCTCCACCGCCTCCAGCGCCGCCTCCCGCACCGTCACCACGTCCATCCCGTCCACCTGGGCACTGGCCATGTTCCAGGGCGAGCCATTTTTCGACAGATCGCGTGACGCAGTCGCCCGTTCAATGCTGGTCCCCATGCCATACTTGTTGTTTTCAATGACATAGATGCAGGGCAGCTTCATCAGCGCGGCAAGGTTGAAGCTCTCGAACACTTGGCCCTGGTTGGCCGCCCCGTCGCCGAAGTAGGTGACGCAAACGGCATCATTCTCGCGATACCAGTTGGAGAACGCCAGCCCGGTGCCGAGGCTGACCTGGGCGCCCACGATGCCATGCCCGCCGAAGAAGTTCTTCTCCTTGCTGAACATGTGCATCGAACCGCCCTTGCCCCTGGAATAGCCGCCCGAACGCCCCGTCAGCTCCGCCATGACGCCGCGCGGGTCCATCCCGGTCGCCAGCATATGGCCGTGGTCGCGGTAGGAGGTGATCACCTCGTCGCCCTGCTTGAGCGTGCTTTGCATGCCGACGACGACCGCTTCCTGCCCGATATAAAGATGGCAGAAGCCGCCGATCAGCCCCATTCCGTAGAGCTGCCCGGCCTTCTCCTCAAACCGCCGGATCAGCAGCATGTCGCCATAGGCCTTGAGCAGCACCTCGCGTGACATGTTTGAGGCTGAAGGGTTCGGCGGCAGGTCTGTCTTGCTAATCCGCTTGGTTTTTTCTGCTGCCTGCGCCATGGCCGTGTTCCTACCTCATTTTCTTTATGGAGGTAGCCCCGCCATCCCCATGCGGCAAGGGTGCCTAATCCTAAGCCAGCTTTGCCGCCCAGCTTTGCCGCTGGAAGAGCCGCCATGCTATGGCTGCAGCATGTCCGACGATCCGCCGCCTTCCCGGGTGCTGCCACTGCTGGTGCTGGGCGGCCTCGTTCTGCTGGGATTGCTGGTCTGGCTGCTGTTTCCAACCGTGCAAGGCATCATCGCCCACAACGACTGCGTGGCCACCGGACGCACCAACTGCGGCTAAGCGGCGCCCGGCCGACCAATCGACTTGCCGCGATGCGCCGGGTCTTCACCACTTCTTAATAACTTGCCTGCAAACTACCGCTGTGATCGCGGCTCGGCCGCAGCAGAAAGTGCAGCCATGGACAGCACCGTCAGCCACGCGTTCGAAAATGCCAAGCTCTCGCCGAAGGTGTACCATCCGGCCACCTTCCTCGAGCGCGGCGTGGCATTGCCGCTCACCACCCCGATCCTCGCCGGCTCGCGCGCCCGGCCGGCCGAAGGCAATCGGCTAGAGCTGATCATCTTTAATCCTTCGGGCGGCCGCGGCGTCTACATCCTGCCGTGGGACGCCCTCGGCGCATTCTGCCGCCCCACCATGCACGACTGCGTGTTTGCCGAGCGAATGGCGGCACGCTCCAATGTCAGCCCGACTATCATCCGCCGGGTCGCGCGCGAAGTGGCGGCTGAAGGCCTTGCTGGCGACGACGCGTCGGAGGCGGCACGGGTGGCGGCCGACGCAGACAAGGCTGACCTTATCCTCGCCAACTACAAGCTCCTCATGCTGCTGTTCGAGCAAGTCGGCCACGAATGCGGCGCTTCGGGCAAGGACCTGCCATCGCTGGCAGAGGACCCGGCAGCGCGGCTGCGCCTGGCAGTGGAGGTGGTCGCGCACAAGATTGGCCGCTCAGCCGATTGGACGGCAGCAGCGTTCGAGGACATGGCCGAAACCATGGGCGGTTTAGGCCTGGGCGAAAACGCAGCCAACGCGCGCTTGCAGCACCAAATGGAGCGGCTGCATTTCACCCAAAACGACATCCATCGCTGGGCCAACGTCCGCAAGAACGACACCATCACCGAGTATGCGGTGCTATTTACCTCGGTGGCCAATCTCACGCTTTCCATCGCGCAACAGACCATTGCGGCGGCTCGCGCCCTGACCGAGAACATGGTCGACCTGCTGCGGGAGTGGGCGTCCGAGCCCGGCCGCATACGCGATCTGGCTGCCCGGCCGGACTGGCTGCTCGACGGGTGGGAGCGGATTTGCATCATCTGGCAGAGCGCGCAGGATCCGCTCAGCCAAGAGCGCGCCCTGGCGGAAATCATGGGCCTTATCCCTGTCATGCCGAAAGAGGTTGCCGTCTGGGCGGGAGCTGAAAACCAGGTCATTGACCGTGAAATCAGGCGGCACCGCCGCATTGTGGCCTTCAACAAGGACTGGTTGACCGGCGAGTCGGTGTTCGACCTCATCGCCCGCAACGAGCAAATACGAGCCGCAGCATGCTGATCGGCCGTCCAAGCGGAGCGGCGGCGCCAAACTCCGCGTCGGTTCTGCGGCGCGAGATCGTTGATGCCGACGATGAGAAAATCAGCAAGATCATCGCCTATGTCGACCAGGTCGGGGATGCCGAGATCAATCGCACGCTCCTCGATCCGCTGCGCGGCCGGGTTGCTTCGCTGCACCCCGTACGGCCGTTGCGGCTGTTCCGCCTGCTCTTCATTCCGCTTGACCCGCTTATTGTCAGCCCAGCGAACTGGCGCCCTGGCAATCCGCGGATCCCCCGTACTGCCTTGGCGCCGCTGTTCAGCCTTGTGGTCAAGCAGGCCGGTGCAGACCTCGCTACCCTGCATGACATGGTCGAGGGCCAAACCACCCAGTCGGACGCCGCCATTGCGCAGGCCGGCGCCATCCTATGGTCACGCGCGGCCGCAATCCTTCGAACCGCAAAGCCGCCAGCCGAATGGGAGCAAACCCGTCTACCGGAGGCGCTGTTCTGGCCGGTGGCGCGCGCGGTCGCCGCTGTGCTGCAGCGCGGCTTGCAACTGGTCCAGCTAGCGCGCAACGCCCAAAATCGCGACACCAGCGACGATATCGAACTCGCCAACGGCATTATCGCTGGGCTGGCCGATGAAACGCCGGAAAGCGCCGCCCTCGTCATTCAGCTCGTCCTGCTGCACGCACCGCAAGCCATGTTGCATGTCAGGCGGTCAGTCTCGGCAATGCAAGACGCCCACGACAGCACCACCATGCACCGGGCCTTGAGCCTCGGGCTCGATCAATGTTTGAACTACGTCGAGCGCGAGGCAGACTGCGTCCGCAAGATTGCCGGCGGCTCGATCCATGATGCGACCAGCGAGATCAGGATGGTCGCCCGGGTATTGGACGCCATCGACAAGGACCCATTGGCGGCCTTGCACCGCAGCAGGGTACGGGCGCTGCGGGATCAGATCGACCGAGCAAGCCAGACCTGCTTCAAAACCGGCATCCAGGAGGAGCTCGCCAGGCCCCTGGCTGCGCTGAAGCAAGCGGCAAGCTCAACGGAGCAGAAGCGAATGGAGGCGAGCGCACGCGACTTGCGCGCCTTGGAAGGTGCAGCGCGGCAGTTCAGCAACTCGGTTTGCTACGACCAGCAGTTGCTACATACCGCCGACACGGTTCGCCACGCGTTCGCCGCGGGAACTGTGAGCCTGCCCCGGGCGTGCCGCTTGCTCGAAATCTTGTCAGGGCCTGAGGCTGCGGTGACGCTCTATCAGCGCGCGACCGCGGCCATTCCAGCGGCGAACTGAGGCCGGCGGCGGCAGCCCACTCCTGGCCCTCAAACCCGTGTCACCAACACCCAGACAACGCAGCCGGCCAGCGCCACAATAAGCACCGCCAGCAATGGAGATGCCATGCGAGGCTGCCGAGTGGCGCCCGGCAGGCGCTTTCGTCCGCTAATCATCGGCCACAGCAATGCATGGCGCTTGATCACCGCATACGCCAGGATGGCCACCACATGAAGCGCAATCGCCGCCAGGACCAGGTTGAAGTTGACCGCATGCACCGCACTGATGCGCTCACTTGCCGCCTGGCCGACAAGGTGGGCGAGCGGCCCCTCCGTCCCCTCTCGCGTCCTGCTGAACAGCCCGGTGCCTACCTGGACCGCAAGGAACGCCAGCAGCACCAGCACCATCCAGCCACCGGCTGCATTATGCCCGATCTGGTCGTCGGGCTCGCGGCGGCTGAACTGCGCCAGGTGGCGAAATCCCTCGATCGGACTGCGCAGGAACTGGCTGAAACGCGAGGTTTCGCTGCCGACGAAGCCCCAAACCAGCCGGAACAGCAGCAGCGTCAGCATGGTGTAGCCGGATAGAAGATGCAGCTCGATGCGGCCGGACCGGATCGAGATGTAGCTGGTGATCACCAGCAGCGTGACCGCCCAGTGGAACAGGCGGGTGGGTGCGTCCCAGACGCGGATCGAAAGCCGTATGGCCGTCTTGCGCGACCGGCTTCGCCTCACACCGCTCACTCTGTCGCTCCGCTCATCGGCTGCCTCAGGTCATTAAGTATCGAGTTTGCCTACCGCTAGCCTGGCCGGCTAGGGCCCGGCCAAGCATCCGGTAAACCGATGAGTGGCGCCATCGCTGCAGCCCGCATCAATATGACGGCAATGTCGCGAGAACATTGCAGCAGCGTCGCGGGATCTTTACACATTTACCATGGATCAGCCCGTCACAGCCACGCGCCATACGTCGTTCCGCGCCCTGGCCATCCTGGCGGCGACCATCGCCGGCGGGGCGATCGGCTGGCTCGCGTGGGAGGCCATCCCAACCTCCGCTCCGCCGGTCCAAACCGCCGCCCCCTCAGCGCCAGCGGCAGAGCTCAGCAACACGAGCGCTGCTGCCGCTAGCGACGCCGTCAAGCCGAGCTTTGATATCGTCCGCGTGTCGCCGGATGGCGGATTGGTCGTGGCGGGCCAGGCGGAGCCGAAATCAACCATCACCGTCAAGCGTGGCGACGCGGTGGTCGCCGAGGTGACAGCGGATGCACGGGGCGCGTGGGTGGCTGTGCCGCCGGGCCGGCTCGAACCCGGCAGCGGCGAACTCACCTTGGCTTCGCGCAACGGCGCCGGTGAGGTCCGCAATGCTGAAACCACCGCCGTCATCGTGGTGCCGTCACCACCGGGCACCGCATCCAGCCGGGCGCCGCAGCCGAGTGCCGCGCCGCCCTTGGCCGTGCTCACCACCCCAGCCGCGCCGTCGCGCCTGCTGCAAGCGCCCGGCAGCACCCCGGCGGGCAAGCTTGGCCTGGCGACCGTCGATTACGACGATGCTGGCGCCATCCACTTCAGCGGCACCGCACCGCCGGCCACCACGGTCCGGGTTTATGTCGACAACAGCGCAGTCGGCGATGCGAGCGCAGACGTTCACGGCGAGTGGAGACTTTCGCCGGACCGCGCGGTCTCTCCCGGCCTGCACCGCTTGCGGGTGGATGAGATTGACAGCAGCGGCCGGGTCGCGGGACGGCTGGAAGTGCCCTTTGCCCGCGAGTCGCTGGCGCTGTCGCAGGTGGCACCGGGCAAAGTGGTGGTGCAGCCAGGACAGAACCTGTGGCGCTTGGCGCGACGGGTTTATGGCACCGGGTTGCGCTACACCGTCATCTATGCAGCCAATCGGGACCAAATCCGCGACATCAAGCGCATCTATCCTGGCCAGGTCTTTAGCGTGCCAAGCCTCGCGCACTGAAGCGGCCGCGGGCCAAGGCTTGCTGCCCTCTCGCGGCGTCCCCATAGAAGGTCGGATGGTCCGGACCGAAGCATGACATTGGCGCAAACCTTGCGCGTGGCCTTTGCGCCGCCGCATCGGGCTGGCTGGCCGTTCATCGCCGCCGGCCTGGTGCTGACGGTGGCCGGCCTGCTGCTGAGCCGCTGGCTATTTTGGCCGGCTGCCATCCTCACCCTGTTCTGCCTCTACTTCTTCCGCGATCCCGAGCGCACGCCGCCCCGCCGCCCGGGCGCGGTTATAGCGCCCGCAGATGGCAGGGTGGTTTCGGTCGCCATGGCGGCACCGCCCCCCCCGCGCCGGGGTGGCGGGGCGCCACGACCCGCATGGCGTTGGTGGCCATGTCCTGCGGGGCCGAGCCGCCGGCCCGAGCTCGGGCTTGGCGGCGAACCACGTTGGCGGGTGGCGATCTTCCTTTCCATACTGAACGTGCACGTGAACCGGGCGCCGGCCAGCGGCATTGTCACGCGCGTCGCCTACCGCCCTGGCGCCTTCGTCAGCGCCAGCCTGGACAAGGCCAGCGAGAAGAACGAGCGCAACGCGGTGGCGCTGGCTTTGCCAAGCGGACAGACGATGGCCGTGGTGCAAATCGCAGGCCTCATCGCCCGCCGCATCCTATGCTTCGTCAAAGAGGGCGACACCGTACTGGGTGGCGCCCGCTTCGGCCTCATTCGTTTCGGCAGCCGCACCGACCTCTATTTGCCCTCTGGCGTGCAGCCGCTGGTGGTGGAGGGTCAGACGATGATTGGGGGCGAAAGCGTGATTGCGGAGCTGGACCCGGCCCATGCTGAGAGTGCCGCCCCGGTTCACCGGCACAGCGCCGCTGCACCAGCATGACGCTTGCCGTCGAACGGGTGGGTGATTATCCGCGCCCACCCCGGCTGGAGCCGGTTGCCGAGCGCATCCGCATCGTTCTGGGCGATACGACCATTGCCGACACCGCGCATGGGTTCCGAGTGCTGGAGACCACGCATCCGCCGACCTACTACTTGCCGCCGAGCGCGTTCTTGCCCGGCGCGCTGGTGCCGGGTTCACCCCGCGGCTCCATCTGCGAATGGAAAGGCCGTGCCCGTTACTGGACGATTTGTGGCGGCGGCCGCACCGTGCAGGACGCCGGCTGGAGCTATCCCGACCCCACACCCGCCTTCGCCGCGCTGCGCGACCATGTGGCGGTGTATTGCGCACCCATGGATGCCTGCCTGATCGGCGAGGAGCGCGCCACCCCGCAACCCGGCGGCTTTTATGGCGGTTGGGTTACCTCCAACCTGGTCGGCCCGTTCAAGGGGGCGCCGGGGACGGAGTTCTGGTAGCGGCATGCGCGTGGCGCGGCCGCAAGTCCACCTGCGGCGCCGGCAGCGTGTCGAGGTAGGCTTCGCCGCTCCAAACCCAGCGGTCGGTCTTGTTCACCAGCAGATCGTGCATTCCATGGTGTTCGGTCGGCGCCACCACAATCTGCCCGCTGACTGCGTCCATCACCTTATGCCAGCCACGCCGGGTCGGCAGATACACCGAGGTGGAGCAGCCGGCCGAGCCGCAGGCCCGCTGCGATTGCACCTGCACGAACAACGCCGGGCCGGTTCCGCCAGAACCGAGCGGCTGGCTGCCGAGCAGCAGCAGGGCGCCCGCCCCGCCATCCGCCACATCGGCCGCTGCGACCTGGCAAGCCGTCGCCTCCAGTTCCGAGCCTGGCTGGCTTGTGAGCGTCACCGCGCCGGTCGGGATGGGTGCCGCCGCAGCGAGCCAAACCGCCGCACTGGGGACTATGCAGAACGTCAACAGCCGACCGGTCAATGGGCCATCCCTCCTTCAACCACCGGCTTCGTTCTGTCGTCAACTCCGTGGCGAGCGCAAGCAGTATGCGGCTGATTGCGGTAGGACGGATGGGCCGCGGCCCGGAAGCCGAGTTGTTCGCCCGCTACAATGGAAGGCTGCGCCCGCCAATGACTATCAGCGAGGTGCCCGAGGGCCGCGGCGCCCCGGCCGAGTGCAAGCGCCGCGAGGCGGAGTCGCTTCTGGCCGCCCTGCCCGCGGCCGCCTTCGCTGTGGCGCTGGACGGTGGCGGCTCGGCGCCGGACAGCGCCGGCCTGGCGAAGCTGATTGAGCGCTGGGGCGCTGGGGCCCCCCCGGGGGGGTGCCGGATTGGCGGCGGGGCGGGCGGGGCCCCGCCCCCGGGCGTTTTCTGCGGCGGCCGCCGCCGGCCGGCTACGGCGGGGTCGGGGACGGACGCAACGCCTACCTCATGCAGCGATCGACCGGCCTGGTGCTCGACCTCGTCCCGCGAGCCTACGAA
>CAXTRX010000032.1:16024-25684 GCA_964246785.1 uncultured Acetobacteraceae bacterium
CGCCCCGCGCGGGGGGGGCGCGGGGGGGGGGGGCGGGCCGGCCCCCCCCCCCCCCGGCCTGGCGAAGCTGATTGAGCGCTGGCTCGCTGGCTCCCACCCGGTCTGCTTCCTGATTGGCGGCGCGGAGGGCCTGGACGCAGCCGTGCTGGCGCGGGCGGACGCAGCACTCGCATTTGGGCGCCTGACCTGGCCGCATTTGCTGGTGCGCGTGATGCTGGCAGAGCAGTTGTTTCGCGCCCAATGCATCGCCGCCGGCCATCCCTATCACCGCGCAGGCCGTCCGGACGGCTGGTGATCTGGCGCCACCTCCGGCAAGAAGACCGCAGACAAGGAGCCTGCCATGCCGCGCCGCCCCACCATGCTCGTCATCCTCGATGGTTGGGGCTGGCGGGAAGAAACCGCCGACAATGCCATCCGGCAAGCCCATACGCCGAACTTCGACCAGCTGTGGTCCGCCGGGCCGCATGCCTTCTTGCGCACATCCGGCGAGGATGTCGGCCTGCCTGAGGGCCAGATGGGAAACTCCGAGGTCGGCCACCTCAACATCGGCGCGGGCCGGGTCGTGATGCAGGAGCTGCCACGCATCGGCCGGGCGATTGCCGACGGCAGCCTGGCCGCCAACCCGGCGCTGCAAGCGTTGCTCGGCGCGCTGCGGCACAGCGGCGGCGCTTGCCATCTGCTCGGCCTGGTCTCCCCCGGCGGGGTGCACGCGCATCAGGACCATGCCGTGGCACTCGCCCGCATCGTGGCATCCCAGGGCATCCCGGTACGCATACACGCCTTCACCGACGGGCGGGACACACCGCCCCGCTCCGCCACCGAGTATCTGGCCACGCTCGAGGCCGACTTGCCCGCCGGCGCCACCATCGCCACCGTTTGCGGCCGCTATTTCGCCCTCGACCGGGACCATCGTTGGGAGCGGGTGGCCCGCGCCTACGCCGTGATGGCCGGCGGCAAAGGTGACGCATTCGCCACCGCCGTGGACGCCGTCACCGCTGCCTATGCGGCCGGCATCACGGACGAGTTCATCCCTCCTGCCGCCATCGCCGGCTATCCCGGCATGGCCGACGGTGACGCCATCCTGTCCTTCAACTTCCGCGCCGATCGCATCCGCGAGCTGCTGATGGCGCTGCTCGACGGCATGTTCACCGGGTTCGAGCGCTCCAGGGTCCAGTTTGCCGCCGCCCTGGGCATGACGCGCTACAGCGACGACCTGGCCCCGCTCATGCAGGCGATCTTCGCGCCGAACTCGATGAGCAACATCCTGGGCGAGGTCGCCAGCCAAGCCGGGCTGCGCCAAATGCGCTTGGCGGAGACCGAGAAATACCCCCACGTCACCTATTTCCTCAACGGCGGCCGGGAAGAGCCCTTCCCCGGCGAGGAGCGCATCATGGTGCCATCACCCAAGGTCGCGACCTACGACCTGCAGCCCGAGATGAGCGCCCCTGAACTCACCCGGCGCGCAGTGGCGGCCATCAGCAGCGGCGACTACGACCTGCTGGTGCTGAACTTCGCCAACACCGACATGGTGGGGCACACAGGCAGCCTGCCCGCCGCCATCGCCGCGGCCGAGGCGGTCGACGCCGGGCTGGGCGCCATCGCCCACGCCATTGCAGCCCAGGGCGGCGCCCTGCTCGTCACCGCCGACCACGGCAACGCCGAGCTGATGCGCGACCCAGTGACCGGCGAGCCGCACACCGCGCACACCACCAACCTGGTCCCCGTGCTCCTCGCCGGGCGCCCCGGCGCCGACCTCGCCCACGGCCGGCGGGCCGACCGGGCGCCACCCCGGCTGGCGCGGCTGGGCGTTGCCCAGCCGCCGGAGATGACGGGCCAGTCGCTGCTGCGCTAGGCTCACCCGCATGAGCAATGCACCCGACGCGATGGCAAAACTCCTCCAGGGCGTCCTGCGCTTCGAGCAGCAGGTGTTTCCCGAGCAACAGGCTGACTTCGCCCGGCTTGCCCAGGGCCAGGCGCCGCACACCCTGTTCATCGCCTGCGCGGACAGCCGCGTGGTGCCCGAGCTGATCACCCAAACCCAGCCCGGCGAGCTGTTTGTGTGCCGCAACATCGGCAACATCGTCCCTGCCTATGGCGAGATGCTCGGCGGCGTGTCCGCGGTGATCGAATTTGCCGTGGTGGCGCTCGGCGTCTCGCACATCGTGGTCTGCGGCCATACCGGATGCGGCGCGATGAAGGCGCTGGCCAATCCGGACGGGGACGCGTTGGCCGCGATGCCGACGGTGGCGACCTGGCTGCGCAACGCTGCCGCCGCCCGCAGCGTGGTTCAGACACTGCACCCCCATTTGGAGGGCGAGGCGGCGGTGCAGGCGTTGGTGGAGCAGAACCTGCGCACCCAACTGGGCCATCTGCGCACGCATCCCTCGGTGGCGGCGAAGCTGGCGGCTGGCGGGCTTCATCTGCATGGCTGGGTGTATGACATCGCGGCCGGGCGGGTCCACATTGTGGAGGAAGCGAGCGGCAAGCGCCTCCCGGTGAGCGAGGCTGCGGCGCGGCTGCAACGTCGGGGTTAATTGTAGCCCATCTGAACAACTTCAGGTTGCATTTGGACTGTCTTTGTTCTAGAGATTGCAACTCGCTGTAGTTGGTTCATCGACGGGACGGGACTGGGCTTGAGCCGTACACCATTCATTCAAGCTGTGGGCCTGCGCCTTTTGCCTGTCATGCTCTGCTTGGCCATCGCCTGGCTGGCGGTGGGAGTGGCACAGGCCGACCAGGCGACCTCAGATGGTCGAATGCCGATTGCGGCACTGAATGAAGAGGTGCTGCAACTGCCCGGGGATCCAGCCCGGCCGGTGACGCTTGAAGTCACCTTCTACAAGCCAAGCGGGCCGGGTCCATTCCCGCTGGCAGTGATGAACCACGGCGCAACCCACGCCTCCAGCACCAACCGGGGTGAGCGCGACCGCTTCACCATCGCGGCCTACTACTTTCTATCGCGCGGCTATGCCGTGGCCTTGCCGATGATGCGCGGCTTTGCCGGCTCGGGCGGCGAGATCAGAGGGTATGGTTGTGATCTCGAAGCGGTGGCAAATCGCAGCGCCAGGGACATCAATGCGGTGATCGCCGCATTGGCGCTGCGCTCGGATGTCGATGGCAGCCGGATTGTGGTGGCGGGGCAGAGCTTTGGCGGCTGGAACTCGCTCGGCGAGGGCGCCAACCCGGCTCCGGGCGTGCGCGGGCTGATCGGGTTCAGCCCCGCGCTGCGCTCGTCCGACTGTTCCAGCCAGGATGCCGCTATGGTCAACGCGGCAGCCAAGCTGGGCACCCGCACAACGCTGCCATCGCTGTGGTTCTATGGCGAGAACGACACGATTATGCCGACAGAGACCTGGCGCAGCGTGTTCGAGGTCTACAAGCACGGCAATCCTCGCGCGCGCCTGGTCAATATCGGCCGCTTCAAAACCGACTCCCACCAGATGCTGGGTTCGCCCGATGCTATGAAGCTATGGACGCCCGAGGTGGACGCGTTCTTGGTCAGCGTCGGGCTGCCTGCAACGGTCGCCGACCCAGGCTACTTGCCCACTCCTGCGCCCGGCCCCACCCATTTCGCCGGGCTTGCCGATTTGGCCGCCGTGCCTTTCCTCACCGAACGTGGGCGAACCATGTACGGGCAGTTCCTTGACGCCGACTCGCCACGCGCCTTCGTCATCGGCCCCAACGGCGCGGTCGTCACCAGCCACGGCGGCTACGACCCGCTTGGCAGGGCAATGCGCGAGTGCATCCGGGCCGGCGGCCCTTGCCGGCCTTACGCCGTGAACGACAACGTGGTTTGGGACGGCCCCAAACAGGAGCAAGCAACGTTGCTGCCCCGGGTGGTGGCGAGATCGCTGCATCACGACGTCAGCGCGGCTTTGGCGACTTTCTTCAACGTAAATCCGGATTGCAGCCTGCGAGACCTGCCGAAGCTGGCGATAGACCAGCGGCCAGCGCATGGCACGCTCACCATGGCGAGCCGCGAGGGGCATCCTGCTTTCCCGGCAAATAGCCCGTTTGCGGGCTGCAATGCGGTGGCAGTGCCGGGTAGCGCGCTCAGCTACACGCCCGACCCGGGCTACTCCGGAGCCGACTCGATCGTGCTGGAAAAGACGAACGCCAATGGCGCACGCGAAGCCTTTCGGTTCGAGCTGACGATCATGTGACGGCAAGCGGCAGTCGTTCGGGTTGTGACGGAGCACGCTTGCTGCCCAGCAGACCCTGTCGGCTGGTCAGGAAACGCTGCACGGCGCCCACAAACCCATCCAACTCCGCATTGCCCAACGGCAGCATCAGCGCGATGAAACCGCGCCGCGCGAGGTAGTAACCGGCCTCGGCCATGTCGAAGAAAAACAAGTCCTTCAGCCGGTCGTCGCCTGCCAGATCCAACACCGACCGGACCTGACCGCCGGTTGCCTGCAAGTTCATCAGCGAGCCCATGCCGGTGAACTGCAGCGGAGCGCCTGCCGTCTGGCACAGCCCGTTCAAGCGCTCACGCAGGGCCTCCCCGCGCGACCGCAACGCCGTTGCTGCCTCCGCCGTGAACACCTGACTCAGCCCGGCAATCCCCGCCGCCATGGTCAACACATTGTTGTTGAACGTCCCGGCATGGGGCAGCGCAGCGGGGTGCCGCGGATCGAACAGCGCCATCACCTCGGCACGCCCGCCAAACGCGCCAAACGACATCCCGCCGCCGATATACTTGCCGAGCGTGGTCAGGTCCGGCGTGATCCCCAGCAGCGACTGGCAGCCCCCCGCCGCCATGCGCGACGTCATTACTTCATCGAAAATCAGCAACGCCCCCGCTTTCTCCGTCGCCTCGCGCAGGACGGCCAGGAAGCCGGGCTCGCCCGGAATGCAGCCTGCCGAGCCCTGCATCGGCTCGACGAGCACGGCCGCAAGCTGGTCGCGATGCTGGTGGATGAGTGCGACGGCGGCGTCCGGATCGTTATACTCTGCGAGCACAAATTGATGCGGCACGTTGGTGGCGGGCAGACCGCGGGTGAAAGTGAGGCCGCCGCCATGATAGCCGCCGCGGAACACCATGATCCGGTTGCGCCCGGTAAACACCTTGGCTGCGGTCAGCGCCATCAGGTTGGCTTCGGTGCCCGAATTGGTGAACCGCACGCGGTCTATGGAGGCGAACCGCGCGCACACCAGGCAGGCCAATTCAGGCTCCAGCAGATTGTGCCCGCCGAGACTGATGCCATTCGCCAACGCCGCCATGATCGCGGCGCGGATGGCGGGGTGCGAATGGCCGTAGAGCCCGGCGGTAAACTCGCCCAATAGATCCAAATAGCGATGACCGTCTGCGTCCCACAGGAACGCGCCCTCGCCGCGCGCCAGCACCAACGGGAACGGCTCGTAGTACAGGACCGTGCGCGTATTACCGCCGGGCATCACCGCTTGAGCCCGCCGGTATACCGCTTCACTCGCGCGGTTGCGGGCGGCATAGCGGTCGCGTGCGTCCAGCAACGTCAAAGCGAGCGGATCAAGCTCCGTTGCGGCACCGTCCATGATATGGCCTTGCGAATATCCTGGCATCAAGCCAGCTGGCATCAACCATGTCCGCCAGGCGGCACCTTCAGCGGGTCGTGGCCCCAGTTCATCAATGACTTACGCCAGCGCGTGTCGCTGATGTCGCCGCTGGGCCGCTGCTTGCCATGGCGATGCACGTAGCCGACCACCTTGCGCATGGCGGCATAGTCGTCCTGCGTCAGATCACCCTGATTGGTGGCTTTCAACGCCAGGATACGGCGGCCCATCTCATGCCCAACCGCCTCATGCTCTCCCGGTTGGGTGACCTTCTCGCCCTCATGGGTCATGCCCACGGATTGGCTTTCCTCGGTATCGAGCCACTTCTTGAGTTCGCTCGGCGTCATGTTGACGACTTCGTGGAAGGCCGTGCTGATATCGCGGTCGTCGTCGTGCGCGGTGGCCATCAGTGATCCCCCGCAAGGGCATGCTCCAACTCGGCTTTTTTCATGCGGGAGCGCCCTTTGATGCCACGCTGAGCCGCGCGCGCCAGCAAATCCGCACGGCTGCTGCCGCCGTGATCGCTGGCAGTCTTGCGTGCGACATCCTTTGGCTGGGCGGAGAACTGCTTGCCCTTGGCGGAGTCAGCACGCTTCTTGGCGGTGGTGCGGGCATATTCACTGTCGCTGAGCTTTTCGCGCGCTTGCTTTGGAAGGTAGCGCTCGCCAGTCTTGCCGCTTTCTTTGCCTGATTTGGTGCCCCAGTCCTCTTTGGTCCATTGCGACAAGTGGTTGTCGGCAGACTTCTTGCCTTTGTAGCTGCCGCCCTCTGACTTGTAATCGCTGACGGCAAGCTGCGCCTTGCGCGCGGACCATTGGCCCGGCTTGCCGCCCTTATCGCCAGTCGTGACTTTCTGCTTCACCTTGTCCCACAGCTTGGGATCCGTCTTTTCAGCAGTTTTAGCCATTGCGATGCCCTCCTGATGCCGCCAAACGCCTCCGTCGCCCGATGGTTCATAGCTGATCGCGCGCGCAGACAGCCCGTTGCGATGCAAATTGCCATGCCGGCGGCTGGTCGGCATCACTCGCGAGGCTGCTCACACCATCATTGCACCTGTTGCCGTGGCGTAACCAGCCTTGGCCTATGCCAACGTCAACGACGCTCGTAATGGCGATGGCGATAGTAGCGGTGATGGTGGCGGTAATAGTATTGCACCGTCCAAACGTGAGCCGGCGTCTCGGCCGCGGCAACGTCTGCCGGCTTGGTCACTGCGACCGACTGCGGCATAGCGCCCGCTGCGGGAACGACCGCGGCGGACGCCAGGGCCACGGTAAACAGCAAGGCCAATTTTTGTTTCATGTGTGTGCTCCATCGACCGCCAGCCAACCCTTGGCGGCAGTTGCTGCAAAAGGGACCTTAAGTAACTTTCCATAATCGGCATACCACGGTGAACTTAGCCCTGCCCAGCCTCCGCATACGGATTTTTCGTGCCGCGGAACTGCAGCCGGATCGGCGTGCCAGTGAGGCCGAACGTGTCGCGTAGCCCGCCCACCAAGTAGCGGCGGTAATCCTCCGGCGTCTGCTCCGCGCGGGTGCCGAACAGGATGAAGGTCGGGGGCCGGGCTTTCGGCTGCGTGATGTAGCGCAGCTTAAGCCGGCGGCCGTCGACCAGCGGCGCAGTGTGCCGTTCCAGTGCGGCCTCGAACCAGCGATTTAGTTCGCCAGTCGGCACCCGCAGGTTCCACACCGCATGCGCCCGGCGGACCGCGGGCAGCAGCTTGTCCACGCCGGCCCCGGTGGCGGCGGAGAGCGTGACGACGGGGATGCCGCGAAGCTGGGCCAGGCTGGTCTCCAGCCGGTCGGCAGCCGCGCGCCGGGCTGCGTTGCGGTCAACCACTGCATCCCACTTGTTGAGCGCCAGCACGCAGCCGCGGCCCTCCCGCTCGATCAGGCGCGCGATCTGCAGGTCCTGTTCATGCAACCCCTCCACGGCATCCACGCACAGGACGATGATCTCCGCCATCTTCAGCGCCTCGATGGTGGCCGAGGTGCTCATCTTTTCCAGCACGCCTTCCACCCGCGCCTTGCGCCGCAGCCCGGCGGTGTCGACCAATTCGACCGGTCCCACGTCATCGGCGAAGCGCACTGCCACCGCATCACGGGTGAGGCCCGGTTCGGGCCCGGTGATCATGCGCTCTTCGCCAAGCAGCCGGTTTAGCAGGGTGGACTTACCGGCGTTGGGCCGCCCCACCACGGCGAGCCGCAGCGGGCGGTCCGCCTTCGTCTCGTCTGTGGCTTCGGGCAGCCGGTCGGCGATTTCGCCCATCAGGTCCGCCAACCCCTCCCCGTGCTCAGCGGAAACCGGCAGCGGTTGGCCGAGGCCGAGCCGGAACGCGTCCAGCGCCGCATCCGCACCGCCCCTGCCCTCAGCCTTGTTGGCCACCAGCAGCACGGGGCGGCCCTGCCGGCGCAGCCAGTTGGCAAAGTGGCTGTCGGCGGGAGTGACTCCCGCGCGCGCATCCACCACGAACACCACCAGGTCCGCCTCGCTCACCGCCGCTTGCGAACTGGCGCGCATGCGGCCGAACAGCGAGTCGGGCGCGCTTTCCTCAAGCCCCGCGGTGTCGACCAGCCGCACGGTGCGGCCGCGAAGCTGGGCAGTGGCGTCCTTGCGGTCGCGCGTGACGCCGGGTGTGTCCGACACCAGGGCGTGTCGCCGGCCGGCCAGGCGGTTGAACAGGGTGCTCTTGCCCACATTCGGCCGCCCGGCAATGACCACCACTGGCAGCATGCTACCCGAACGCCGTCAGCGTGCCGTCGTCAGTCACCACGAACAGCTTGCCGGTGGCCGCCATCAGCGATACGGCGGGAATGTCCGGCAGCTTCCGCTCGCCCGTGATGGCGCCGGTGACAGGGTTGACTGCGATCAGCCGTTTGCTCGACCCGGCGAGATACAGGTAGTCGCCGCCAAGCAAGGGGCCGGTCCAATAGATCGGGCCACGCAACTTCTCCTCGTTGCGGTAGCGCGGCATCTGGCTTAGCCAGCGCACCCGGCCATCGGCAGCACTGAGGCAGGCCAGCGTCTGCTGGTCAGCGAGCACGAACAGCCAGTCGCCAGCCAGGCACGGCGTTTGCTGCCCGGACACGTTGCGCTCCCAAATGCGGCGGCCGGAGCGAAGGTCCACCGCCACCATCAATCCGCCCAGACCGATGGCGTAGATGGTGCCGTTGCTGACCACCGGCAGCGCGCGGATGGCCGAAATATCGGAAAGGCTGGTGCGGCCGCGGGTGGCGGCGAGGCTATCGCCCCAGGCCAGGGTGCCGCTGTCGGCTCGCAGCGCCAGCAGGTCTCCGGAGCCGAAGCCGGCGATCACAATCCCATCCGCCACGGCCGGCGCTGGCTCGCCGAGGAAGATCGTGGCCGAGGGGGTGGCCTGATACGACCACAACGACTTGCCTTCATCGGTCGACAGGCAAAGCAGCCGCTCGTCGATGGTGGAAATGAACAACTTGCCGGCGTTGATGGTGGGCGCCGACCGGGCCGGCGAGTTCAGCGACGTCCGCCAGACGATCTTGCCAGAGTCCGGATTGATCGCCAGCGCCTCGGCCCGGCCGGTGGTTGCGTAGAGCATGCCCCCAGCCAGGCCAAGACCGCCGCCGACATTGGTGCTGCGGTCCTTCTTGGGCTGTGTCTCTGTCGTCCAGGCTTGCTGGCCGGTGCCGATGGCGAAAGCCCGCACCACGCCGTTGGAATCCATGGTGAACACACGCCCGCCGGCGGCCACCGGGCTGGCAGTGATCTGTTGCCGGTAGCCGCCGCCCTCGCCAATGGAGCGCTGCCAACTCGACAGCAGCGCGCCGAGCGCGCGATTGCCCATCACGTGGGTCGGGCTATAGCCGGATTGCGGCCAGTCGGCGTTCATCACCGGCTTGGGCAGCAGGATCGGGCGATGGTCCGCCGGGTCCGCCAGCAAGCCCGAGGAGCCCGGCAGCACCTGCTCCCGTTTGCCTGGAATCGGCACCTTGTGGGTCTCGAACGCGTCATCCAGCCAGGAGCAGCCAGGCAGGGCGGCAGCGGAAAGCATTGCCACGGCCTGCAACAGCGAGCGGCGGCGGATCACGCGCGTCAACCCCTCGGCTCCGGGGCGGCAGGCAACGGGGGGTCGGGGGCGCCGAGCAGGGTCAGCA
>CAXTRX010000033.1:0-5941 GCA_964246785.1 uncultured Acetobacteraceae bacterium
CACCACCATCGTGCTGTTCCACGGCATCCGCTTCAATGCCGAGACCATCGTGCACCATTTTACCCTGTTTACCTGGCTACCACTTCCCGCCGTCTGCCGTGTGTAACCTGGTGCGGGTGATTTGAACCCGCCACAGCATCAACCCAATGAGCCCGACGGCGACCTCGCGCACGCGCTTGACCAGTGAGAGCGAGATCCCGGCATCGTGCGGCAGCCCGGCGGCGGCGGCGGCCAGCGCGAAGCCGGTTTCTTGCACCACCAGGGCTCCTGGAATGGCAAAGCCGGCGCTGCGGGCCGCCATGCCGAGGCTTTCCACCACCAGGGCGGTGCCAAGTCCCACCGGCCAGCCCAAAGCATGCAGCACCGCCCAAGTCTCGGCCGTGCCAAGCGTCCAAGCCAGCAAATGCAGCGCTGAACTGTGCAGCAAGGCTTTCGGCCGGCGGTAGATGGCGGCCGCCGCGCCGTCGAGCCCGGTTAGCCGGGCGGCCGGCGGCCAGCGGACGGCGATGCGGCGGCTCAGTCGTTCAATCATGCGCAGGAGGCCGAACCGTTGCACGGCGACCAGCCCGGCCAAGCTCACGGCAATGGTGGCCGCGGCATAAAGCCAGCCACGCCAGCCGTCACCGGTCGAGACGGCAGCCAAGGTGCCGATGCCCATCAGCAGGAAGACGAGTTGGCTCAGGAATTCGAGCGTCATATCCACCACGACGCTGGCGGCGGCGGTCGCAAGCGACGGGCCACGGCGGGCGAGTAGTTGAGCCCCCACCGCCTCGCCGCCCACTTGAGCGACCGGGAGCAGGCTGTCGATGCCCTCGCGCACCACCCGCAGCGAGAACAGCCCATCGTAAAGCGGCCCGGGCGGCAGGAGGCTGCGCCAGCCGCGGGCGGAGAGCCAAAGCTGGAACAGGTGCAGCGCCATCAAAATCGGCAGCAGCCAAAGCGCATGGGCGGTCTCGGCGCCGATGCGGGCGATGCTGCGCCAGGCCGATACGGCCGCCCAAGCAGCGCAGCCGGCTACCGCCAAGCCGGCTGCCAGACCGATTTGGCGCTTGCGGGTCAGGCTGTCGCCCCCGCCACGCGCCCGCGCCAATCCTGCAGCACGTCGGCCAGCGTCTGCGCCCAAGGGATTGCGGGCGCCCAGCCCAGCAGCTCGGCCGCCAACGCAGGATTGCCGACTGCACGCGCGATTTCGGAGCGGCGAAGCCGGCTGGCGTCCGTCTCCAGCCGCGCGCTGACCCCGGACAGGGCCCGCATCTCGGCGAGTACGTCCTCGATCCGGCGGCCGACGCCAGAGGCGATGTTGAGCACGGTGCCCGACGGCAGCCGCTCCGCCTGGCGCAAGCACTGCGCGTAGGCGGCGCAAACATCGCGCACGTCGAGAAAGTCGCGCACCGGGTCCAGCGCGCCAACTTGCAACACGCCGGGCTGCAGCCCGGCGGCGATGCGTGCCAACTGGCGGGCGAAGGCGGCCACCACGAAGGCCTCGGACTGGCCCGGCCCGGTGTGATTGAACGGCCGGGCGCGGATGACGTGCAGCCGGCCATCTGCCGCCATGGCGCCCAAGGCCAAGTCTGCCGCGGCCTTGGTGGCGCCATAGACGTTGATCGGGTTGAGCGCGGCCGCCTCGTCCAGCGCGGCATGAGCGGTGAACGAGCGGCCATAGGCGTCGGCGGTGGAGGCGAACAGCAGGGTGCATCCGGGCGCCCGCTCCGCCAGGTGGTGGGCCAGGCGGAGGGTACCGTGCAGGTTCACGTCCCAGGCGGCGGCCGGGTCGGATTGGGCGGCGGGGACGGCGGAGATGGCGGCGAGATGGATGCAGGCATCGGGCCGCAGGGCAAGGATCTGTTCGGCCATGGCCGTTTCGTCCCGCAGGTCGAAGCTGGCGGGTTCGACGGCGGCATCCGGGAACTCGGCATGCAGCACCGGCAGGAGATGGCGGCCAACAAAACCCGCCATCCCGGTAACCAAAAGGCGACGCGGCGACGCCATCAGTCAGCCCGGCGCGCGCGCGCCACGATCAGGCAGCCATGCGCGCGCGATGCCGGGCCAGGTCGGCCTCCACCATCTCGGCCACCATGTCCTCGAGCGAGGTCTCCGGCCGCCAGCCGAGCACCTGCTGCGCCTTGGAAGAGTCGCCGAGCAGCACGTCCACCTCGGCCGGGCGCATCAGGTCGGCGCGGCTGGTGACGTGCTGGTCCGGGTCAAGCCCGGCGTGGCCGAACGCGATGCGGCACAGGTCCCGAATCGAGGTGGTGCGGCCGCTTGCGATCACGTAGTCGTCCGCCTTGGCCTGCTGCAGCATTAACCACATGGCGCGGACGTAATCGCGCGCATGGCCCCAGTCCCGGGTGGCGTTGAGGTTGCCGAGCGGCAGGTGCTGCTCCAGGCCGAGCTTGATCCGCGCCACGCCGTCGGTGACCTTGCGGGTGACGAACTCGATGCCCCGCAACGGGCTCTCGTGGTTGAACAGGATGCCGCTGCTGGCGTGCAGGCCGAAGCTTTCGCGGTAATTCACCGTCATCCAGTGGGCGTAGAGCTTGGCCGCGGCATAGGGCGAACGCGGATAGAACGGGGTGCGCTCGCTCTGCCGCGGCTCCTGGATGAGGCCATACATTTCCGATGAGCTGGCCTGATAGAACCGCGCTTCCGGCCGCACCAGCCGCACCGCCTCGAGCACGTTGGCAGCGCCGATCCCGGTGACGTTGCCGGTGAGCAACGGCTGCTGCCAGGAGGCGGCCACGAAGGACTGGGCGGCGAGGTTGTACACCTCGTCGGGTTTGTGCGTCGTCAGCACCCGGATCAGGCTCGACAGGTCGGTGAGGTTGCCGTCCACCAGCTCGACCTCGCGCAGGATACCGAGCCAGCGCAGCCGTTCGCCAATCACGTCCGACGAGGCGGAACGGCGCATGAGGCCGACCACCTTATAGCCCTTTTCGAGCAGGAACTGGGACAGGTAGGCGCCGTCCTGGCCTGTCACCCCGGTGATCATTGCTGTCGGCATCGCAATCCTTACACGCAAACGCCCGCCGGGTTAGACGAGTCGGGTTAACAAAGCCAGGATAGCGGCTCCGAAAGTTGATTTAGAACCGGAACAACACACCGCCATAGGAGCCCGGCGACTTATACGCCACATCCTGGCTGACGAAGTGCTCGGCCGAACGCGCGCCGAGCGACAGACCCATCCGGCACAGGCCTTCGATGCTGAAATGAGTGATATGAACATCGTTGTCATAGAACACATCGGGGGGTGCGGCTGCCGGATTGGTGCTTGCGGTCCAGAGATAGGGCCAGTCCCGCCGCTCCACAAAGGGGACGCATATATAGATCAGCCCGTCCGGGTTCAGCCGGTCCCGCATCAGCGCGAACAGGTCCCTGGGCGCTTCCAGGTGCTCGAACACCATGATTGCGACGAACAGGTCGTAGCGGGCCTCGTGGCAGGCATCGAACCGGCCCAAGGCGCAGTCCAGCGCAAGATGGCCGGCGGCGAAGGCGTGGCAGTGCGGGTTGACCTCGAACCCGTAGGGCTTGCGGCCGTAGTCGTTGCAGGCGCGCAGGAACCAGCCCAAGCCATAGCCGATCTCGCAGACGGTGCGGACATGCGGCGCGCGGGTGATCAATTCCAGGCAGAGCTGGCTCTGATTGGCGTAATGTGCATCGCTGAAGGAGCGCAGGAACTCGAAGTCGTCCTGTTGCTGCTGGTCCGTCTCCTGGTAGTGCGACGGATTGAAGAAGGAGCGGCAATCCAGGCAGACGAACTGCGCAATCGCCGCACCGGTGCGGCGGCCGCGCGCGTCCTGCACATAGAGCGTGTAACGGGAGGCGCACACCGGGCAGGGGCTGGTGGGCCGCACCTATCGCCGCGCCTGCGCAGGGTGCGCCTGCAACCAGGCAAAGCTCTGCCGCAATGCCTCGTGCAGCCCGAAAGCAGGGGTGAAGCCGGCCGCCTGCAGCCGCGCCGTGTCGTAGGCACGATGCACCTGGCCGTCAGGCTTGCTGCGGTCCCATAGCACGGGGCCGCTGAAGCCGGTGACCTCCACCAGGACGTCGACCAGTTCGGCGATGGAGACGGTCGCGCCAGTGGCCAGGTTGATCGCGCCGGTCATCTGCTCGCCAACCAGCCGGATGGCGCGGGCAGCGTCGGCGGCAAACAGGAAGTCGCGGCGCGGGGTGCCGCTGCCCCAGACCTCGACGGCGCCGCCGGTGCGGATGGCGCGTTCAAACTTGGATAGCAAAGAAGGCACGACATGGCCGGTGTGCTCGTCGAACCGGTCATACGGGCCGAACATGTTGGTCGCAATCAGGAACGCGTAGTCCATGCCATACTGGCTGTGCGCGGCTTCCAGATGGGCCAGCATGGCGCGCTTGGCATGGGCGTAGGCCGCTTCGGAGCCATGTGGCGCGCCATACCAAACGTCGTCCTCGCGCATCGGCAATGCGACCAGGTCGGAATACACCGCGGCCGATCCCATGGCGACCAGCTTGCGCACGCCCGCCAGCCGCGCCGCCTCGACCACATTGGTGTTGATGCGGATGTTCTCGAGGTAGATTTCGCCCTGCGCCCGCAGGTTGCCCATGATGCCATGGACCCGCGCGGCCAGGTGAAAGACGATGTCCGGCCGAGCGGCAGCCAGCGCAGCCTCGGTCTGCGCCGGATCGCGCAGGTCGGCGTCGGCGCGGCTCATGCTCACGACGTGTGGGTAGCCGGCCTCACGCAAGTCGCGCACAAGCGCGTGGCCAACCATTCCCGTGCCGCCGGTGATGAGAACTCGATGGCGGGTTGCCGGCTCGTCACTTCCCATAGCACCTTGTGCCAACGTTGCCTGCTAAATACGAGCCCCGCGGCAAATGGATGTTAATGCGTAATCAATCGAGCTTACTGCCGGAGCCCGCTCCCGTGCAGCATGGGAGCGGGGATGCAGGGGTGTCGGGAGAACAGAACAGCATTTCAACAGACGGATTGAGGTAGGCCACCGCGGTGGAGACGTTGCTGACCACGTGCAGCAGGACGTTGGACCGCGCCATCAGCCAGGCATCGCGGATAACCTCCCGTGCCATGTCGACCGACCAACTGGCCCGGTCGGCGGCAACCAAATGCTGCAACTGGTGGCCATCGCGGCCTTTCTCGGCGGCCGGCAAGCGCTCGAACGCCTGGTCCTCCGCGGCCCGGGTGCGCCGTACGTCGCTCAGATACGCCACCCGGTCGCCGAACGCGGACTTGAAGCGTTCGACCACGCGGTCTTGGTCGGTGGCAAGAAACACGGTCCAGCAATCCGAGCCAAGGCTGCGCCGGGCCAGTTCGGCCTCGATCCTGCGCAGGTAGGCGTCCTCCCGCGCGATCACCGCCCCCGGTTGCTCGATGGTGTGGCTCGGATGGCGCACATGGGCGGCGATGACGAAACGTCCGTCCAGGTAGCGCTGGCTGAAGCCGTCGATATCGGCCTGCAGGTCGGGGCGTAGCCGGATGTGGTCCTTGAACACGGCACTGTATTGCCGCCGCCACGCCGCGAAGCTGCGGCTGGTGTAGAGGCGATAGGCATGGGTGAACGTTATGGATGGCTCACGCCACTCGTTGTAGAGGTGCCGCGGCCGCACGGCGCGGTGGTAGAGCACGTTGCGGTCGTTCATCTCGGCATCGCTGTAGCCGAACAACGGCTCGAACAAGTGGCACCAGATGTTGCCGTCTTTCGGCTGACCATAGCAGAAGCTACGAATCGGCTGTGGCCCATGCCCGGCCAGGATCCGCCCGACATCCCAATCCGGAAGCAAGGCATGGCAGCGACCCTCCCGCTGCTCCCACACCATGTTGCTGAAGAACACGTTGAAGATGGAGAAAAATCCGCCATCATGCGCGAGCTGCACGACGTGGTGGGCGTGGTGCACCCCCCCAGCGCGCCCCCCCCCCCGGCGGCCGGCCCCCACCCCCGCGGCGGGGCGGCGCACC
>CAXTRX010000033.1:5951-21476 GCA_964246785.1 uncultured Acetobacteraceae bacterium
AGCACCTCCAGCGGGGTGTGGGGCGGGGGGATGCGCAGCCCCAGCGTGCGGCGGACCACCTCGCGCGCGGCTGGCGGCAGCAGCACTTGGGGCAGGGTGGACTTTGGCCGGCGGAATTGCGCCACCTGCTCGTTGACCAGCGCGGCATACGCCAGTTCCAGCCCGTCGAAGCTCCAACGCCCGGCTGCCGCACGGCGCGCCGGCACGGTCTGCTCGAACGCAGGCGAGATGGCAAACGCATGCGCCTGCAGCAACGCCGCGGTGACGTCCGCGACTGTCACCGCCTGTTGCTGGCCGAACACCATACCGTCGATCTCGGGATAGCGCGCCGGTACGCTTAGCGCGGGCGCCACGCTGAACACCCCTGGCAGACCAGCGAGGTCGCGATGGCCGCCAACGTCGGACAGCACCAGGCCACAGCCCGCAGCCAACGCTTCCCGCGGACCAACCGAATAGGCCTCGCCGCGGGAGCAATTGACCAGCACGTCGAACGAGCGGATCAGCCGGTCCTTCGCAGCCGCACTGAGCTGTTCGCGAGTGAATGTGACGTTCTGGGCGCCAGACTCGGCTACGAGTGCGGCGACGCGCTCGAGCGTATCGGCAAATTGCAGGTTGGAGTGCAGCACGAGTTCGGCGTCGTCGCGTCCGGCAAAGGCGGTGAGGAACGCCTCGGTCAACGTTTCGATCCCCTTGCGCGGATGGAAGGCGGCCACCGAGCCGAAGCGGATTTTGCGGCCGCCGCGTCGTGGCGCCGGCTTGGCCAACGCGCCCGCCAGGTCGAGCGCAATCGGCAGCGACCCGGCCGGCGTCGTCACCCCTGAGCGGGCGGCGGTCTCAAGCAGATGCGGGCTGGTCGTCAGCACCAGGTCGAACCTGTCGTTGAGGATATCGACCCAAGCCCTCGGCAGCTCATCGGAGTCGAACACGATCCAGGCGATCCGCAGCACGCCCGGGGGCGCCGGGTCGTGCACGAGCAGGTATTTGTAGTCGCCGCTGCCGTTCCACAGCACGTCACAGTACAGGAACAGCTTGATGGGCACGTAGTCCTTGCACACAGGCATGCGGCGGCCGTTTGGCAAGACGATGACGTCTTCCTGCCAAAGCGGCGGTTCGGTGGGCCGCAGGCAGGTCGGATAGGCGCGGGATAGCAGTTCGCAGGCGGCGTAGGTCATGGCGCCGAGCCCGGTCGTGAAGTCACAACGGCCCACCACGCAGATTTCGGCGCCGAGATTGCCGAAATAAAGCCCCAGACCTGCCTCGGCTTCCTGAGCTGCCTCCGTCAAAGCGCCGGACGTTTACGCTTCAGCAGGCGTAGCGGCGCCGTCACCCGCCATGAGGTACTGCGGTGCAGGGCCGCCACCAGCAGGCGAAGCTCGCTCTCGGACTGCGCCAGCCGGCGCTGCTCCGCGGTGACGTCCGCCATTTGCTCGGAAACCGAATCAAGCTGGCCGAGCGCCGCCGTAAGCCGGTCGAGCAGGGAGCGGCGTTCCTCGATGATGGCGGCGACCTGCTCGGCGAAGGACTGAGGCTGCCCGCTTACCGCCGGAAGGCACCCGGCTTCCGCCAAGCGTGCGGCAAGACGCCGGTACTCCTGGTCGGCCTGGACCAGCTTGTCGGTCAAACCTTGCCGCTCGGCGCTCAAGACACCAACCAGGCGATTGCTTTCCCACAGTTCCTGGGTGGCCGTATCTCGCTCGGCCTGTGCCAATTGCAGCGTCTCTTGCAGCTCCAGTTCGGTTTTGGACTTCTGGCGGATTGTGGTGTCCAGCTCCGTGATCTGCAGGTTGACAGTTTCGACATCCCGCTTCGCCAGCCATTCCTCTCGGCGGATGAACCGGTCGAACACATTGGGCGGCACGGCAAAGGCGGCGGCCAGGTCCTCATGCTCATGGGCGAGGTAGAAGCGGTTCAGCCCATCCTGATAGACCAGCCGGTAGGCGGCGGCGAGCACCAAGCCCTCCCAGGCCTCATGCGTGCTGACGGTGGTGTTCGGCTCGGTCGCTTCCACCACGATGATCCAGGGGCGCCACACCTGCAGCTCCGCCCCCTCGATCACGTCCCGCTCGCTGCCCTCGACGTCGATCTTGAGGAAGTGGACCGGCCCCTGCACGTGCTCGCGGCATAGCTCGGCCAGGCGCCGGACGAGAACCGTCCCCGTGGTGACCGGCCAGCCTTGCGCCTCGATGTTGGCCCGGCGCGAGGTCTGCAGGGTGGACAGCCCGTTGCCATGTGCCACCTGCAGGATTTCGGCCTCGCCATTGGCTGCACCCAGCGCCACGTTGAGGTTGATGTCCCGCGGCCGTGCCTGCTCGAGCTGGCGGAATGTGGCAGCCATCGGCTCGATGTTCAGCCCCCGCCAGCCGCGCTGGTAGAAAGCGCAGGTGACGGAGTCGATGTCGGGCGCGGCCGCTCCGGCGTCGACGTAGAAGCCCGGCCCGACATGGCGCAACGCCCGCCAGAGCATCACGTCCTCGAAGTTCTGGGCGTAAGAGATGAACGGATCCATGCGTTCAGCCAGGCTCAATCGCGCCCGTAGGTGTCCTCGAAGCGCACGATATCATCCTCGCCAAGGTAAGAGCCGGACTGCACCTCTATCAGCGTGAGCGGGATGCGGCCAGGGTTTTCCAGCCGGTGCACCGTTCCGAGCGGCTGGTAGATGCTCTCGTTCTCGCGCACGATCAGCTCCTCCCCGCCGCGGGTGACCAGGGCCGTGCCGTTGACCACCACCCAATGCTCGGCACGGTGGAAATGCTTCTGCAGGCTTAGCTTGTGACCCGGCGTGACCACGATCCGCTTCACCTGGAAACGGTCGCCGTGGATCAGGCTCTCGTAAAACCCCCACGGCCGATACACCCGGTTATGCGCCACCGCCTCATGCCGGCCCGCCGCTTTCAACCGGTCCACCACTTTCTTCACGTCTTGGGCACGGTCGCGGTGCATGGCCAGCACGGCGTCCTCCGTCACCACCACCACGGCGTCGGTCAGGCCGACCACGGCGGTGACGATGCCGTCGCTGCGGACATAGCAGTGGGTCGAGCCTTCGAGCAACACGTCGCCCACGCTGACATTGCCATGTCCGTCCTTGTCGCCCAGCTCCCACAGCGCGCCCCAGGAGCCGACGTCGGACCAGCCAAGCGCCGCTGGCACGACCGCGATGCGACTGGTGCGCTCGGCGACGGCGTAATCCAGGCTGATGTTGGGGCTGGCGCTGAAGGCGGCGGTTTGCAGGCGGACAAAGTCGAGGTCCCGCGTGGCGCCGTCAATGGCCTGGCGCACGGCGGCGAGCACCTCGGGCGCGAAGGTTTGCAGCTCCTCGAGCATGGTCTCGGCGGTGAACACGAACATGCCGGCGTTCCACAACGCGCCGGATGCGACCAGTTCCGCCGCCGCCCCGGTGTTCGGCTTCTCGATGAAGCGCGCGACCGTGTGCACGCCGGGGGCATCCGGCAGGGCGGCGCCCACCTCCATGTAGCCATAACCGGTCTCCGGCCCGGTCGGCCGCATGCCGAGTGTGACAATGCGGCCCTGCCGCGCCCCGGCCACCGCCAAGGCAAGGATGGCATGCAGCGTGTCGAGGTCCTCGATCGCCGAGTCTGCCGCCATCATCCAGATCACCGCCTGCGGATTGGTCTGCGCCACCAGCAGGGCCGCCGCAGCCACGGCGGGGGCAGAGTTGCGGCCCACCGGCTCGAGCAAGATGCGCGGATTGCTGATGCCGGCGGCGCGAAGCTGCTCGGCGACCAGGAAGCGATGCTCGGCATTGCAGACCACCACCGGGTCGGCGAATCCCGGACGCTGGCCGCGCAGGGCGGTTTCCACGATCATCGACCGGTCATGGTTGAGCAGGCCCCAGAACTGCTTCGGAAAGCTCTCCCGCGACACCGGCCACAGACGCGTGCCGGAGCCGCCGGACAGAATGACTGGCACAACCTCGCCGGCGAGGGGCGCCTGGCCTGCGAGGAGGTCTGAGGCGGGGGAAATCACGTTCATGACGGGCTCCGGCCAAATCCGACAATTGCCGTCCCGTAGCGAGCGGGCGCGCGCTTGTCCACATGCGTGTGTCGGTGCTGGCGGCCTGCCGCTTCGGCGGCGCTAACCCTTTGCTAATCTCCTGCTGGTATTCCCGCATGACAACCGAGGATGCGCGATCCATGAAACGGCTACTGCTCGCATCAATTGTCATGATGCTGAGTTCACATGGCGGCACCACAGCCTGGGCGCAAACCCGGCCTGATGGCGGCATCTATCATCGGCCAGCCAGCATCCCGTTTCCTGCTTCCAATCCCTACAGCCCAGAAAAAGCGGCACTCGGCAAAGCCTTGTTCTTCGAGCCGCGTCTGTCGGGCGGTGAGAACATCATGTGCGCCTCGTGCCACAACCCGTCATTTGGCTGGGAGGAGCGCACGAAAACCGCCATTGGCTCCCAAAACACCCGCTTGCCGCGCCACGCCCCCACCATCCTCGATACGGCTTGGCTGAAGTCGCTGTTCTGGGATGGCCGGGCCAACTCCCCGGAGGAGCAAGCCAAGGGGCCGATCACCGCTCCGGCTGAGATGAACCTGCCGATGAACGAGGCGGTTGCCCGCCTGTCTGCCATCCCGGACTATAAGCAGCGGTTCGCCCGCGCGTTTCCAAACGATGGCTTGACCGAGGGGACAATCCTGGCTGCCATCGCCACTTTCGAGCGAACGGTGGTTTCGAGTTATGCCCCGTTCGATGCTTGGGTGGACGGCGACGACACTGCCGTAAGCGAGGATGCCAAGCGTGGCTTTGCGCTGTTCACCGGCAAGGCGCACTGCTCGAATTGCCATGCCGGTTGGGCCTTTACCGACAACAAGTTCCACGACATCGGCACTTCGAGCACCGATGTCGGCCGCGCGGCGTTTGATCCTGACGATGCCTTGGCGCTCTATGCCTTCAAAACACCTTCGTTGCGGGACACGGCTTTACGCGCACCCTATATGCATGACGGGCAGTACAGCACCCTCGCGGAGGTGGTGCAGCATTACGTCTCCGGCACGATCATGCGTCCGTCCCGGTCGCCGTTGCTGCAGCCGATCGATCTGTCCCCGGCCGAGATCAGCGACTTAGTGGCTTTTTTGGCGACCTTGACCGGGTCCAAGCAAGCCATCGCCCTTCCCGTCCTGCCGAATTAGGAGGATCATTATGTCCATCCTCTACCGCTGCCTGCTCGCCTTCGGCGTGCTGCTCGCAATCGGCGCCGCGGCAAGCGTCACGACCGTGCTGCAGGTCAGCAGGTTGTCGGGTGAACTCGACGCTGCAACGGTGTTGCCGCTGCGGCAAGTCAATGGCGCTTGGCGGGCCTCGAAGGCGTTCCGGCGGGCAAATGAGCTGCTGGCAGCCACGTTGGCTGGAGTCCGGGACGAGACCCAGACACAAATGGTCGCCGATTTTACTGGCAGCGTCGCGCCGATCCAAGCCGAACTCGCACGGGCCTTCCCGCCGGATGCGATCGCGGACCATCAAAAAGTGGACCAGCTACGGCAACAGATTGCCGAGTGGCAGGCAAACGCCCTTGTGCTGCTGGGCGGCACGGCCGCGTTGTCCATCCCAACCCCGCACGTGATGGATCAGCAAAGCGAGTCGATCGGCGCCGCCTTGCAGGGCCTTATCGCCGATGAGGTCACGCGGGCTGCGGCCGCCCATACTGCCATCACTGCCAAAATGTCCGAGACACAGTTCCTGGCGATCGCGTTCGCCGTTGCCTCAATCGGCCTTGGCGCCGGACTGGCGATCCCCCTGAGTCGGTCTTTGAGCCGCCCGCTCCGGCAATTGCAGCAACGCATGCGCGACATGATGGACGGCAACATGGACGGCCCAATCGCCGGCGAAGGCCGCAAGGACGAGGTTGGCGACATCGCGCGTGCTCTCGGTTTCATGCGGCAGCGGCTTACCGAGCGTCAACGGCTGCAGAATGAGGCCGCGATGGCAAGCCTCGTCAATGAGCAGGCAAACCAGGCGAAGATCGCCGGCAAGGCCGCGGCCGAGCAGAGCCTGGTTGTCGGCTCCGTGAAAGCGGGCCTGGAGCACTTGGCACAGGGCGAGCTGGCTTACCGGCTGACGGAAGCCTTTCCCGCAGAGTACGACGCGCTGCGGACGAACTTCAATGCCACGATCTCGAGCCTGCAGGATGTGATCGGCGCGATCGCCGGGTCGACCGGGGCGCTGCGTTCGGGTGCGGAAGAAATCACGCAGGCCGCTGACAACCTGAGCCACCGCACAGAGCAGCAGGCGGCCAACCTCGAACAAACGGCAGCGGCGCTCGACGAGATCACCGTGACCGTCCGTAAAACTGCGGAGGGCGCACAACAGGCCAGCGCAATCGTTTCAAGCACAAAAACGGTCGCGACGCAGTCCCAGGTTGTGATGCAGCAAGCGATTTCGGCCATGGCGGAAATCGAACGTTCGGCACAGGAGATCAGCCAAATCATCGGCGTGATCGATGAAATTGCGTTCCAGACCAACCTGCTCGCGCTCAATGCCGGCGTGGAAGCGGCGCGTGCCGGCGATGCTGGCCGCGGCTTTGCTGTGGTGGCGAGCGAGGTTCGTGCCCTTGCCCAGCGCTCTGCCGGCGCCGCCAAAGAGATTAAGGGTCTGATATCCACTTCGACGCAGCAGGTCGGCACCGGTGTCGCCTTGGTTGGTAAAACGGGTGACGCACTCAAGCAAATTGCCGCTCAGATATCCGACGTCGCCAAGGTGGTGGCCACCATAGCCGTCTCAGCCCAAGAGCAGGCCACCGGGTTGGCCGAGGTTAACACCGCCGTCACCCAGATGGACCAGTTCACCCAGCAAAACGCCGCCATGGTGGAGCAGTCGACCGCGGCAAGCCACTCGCTCACCTGCGAAACAGACGAGCTGGTGCGCCTGACGCAGCGATTTGCCCTTGAGCCGGAGCGAGCGAGGTGCGCTGCTTAGCGCCGATCCGCGCTGACTGGAACCAGTGATGCGGTAAAGATGTTGGGCAAAGCAATACGCTAGAATGCTGTGGCCGTTTACAGCCGCTCTCGCCGCAGCTACCGCTCGTTCAAGCCCCTATGGTGGAAGGCTCCTGCAACAGGTCCGAAAGGTCCAGCCGGCGGGTAACTATCGCGATCATACCGTCCGCAGTGCGTGGCCACTGCTCGACTGGCCGGTCGGCATAGAGTTCCAAGCCGTTGCCATCCGGATCCGACAGGTAAAGCGCCTCGCTCATGCCATGGTCGGAGGCGCCAGTCAGTGGGATGCCGGCTGCTTGCAGACGACGGAACGCGTCTGCGAGGTCTGCGCGGGTCGGATAGAGGATGGCGGCGTGATAAAGCCCGGTGGTCCCCGGCGCGGGCGGCGGTCCACCAAGGCTCTCCCACGTATTAAGGCCGATGTGGTGGTGATAACCGCCGGCAGAAATGAATGCGGCCTGAATGCCGGAGCGCGCCATGATTTGAAAACCGAGCACGCCCACGTAGAACGCCAGCGATCGCTCCAAGTTGGACACTTTAAGGTGGACGTGGCCGATCCGGGCCCCGGGCGGAATAACAGCGCTTGTGTCGGGAGGTGCTACGACGGCGTCGGCGGGCATGAAACATACTCCTTGCTCAGTGAGCGTCACGGGAAAAGGCGCACTTGAGTTGAGTCGCTCCTTCAAGCCCCTTCCAGGAGGGCTACAGCATCAACTCTCTTCGGACTGGAGGATCGTTGCCCTCTCGCCGTGTAGGAATGGACAGGTCGACAAGTCAAATCTGCCCGCATCCACAGGAAAAATCGACGTGCGGACGCCGTAGCGCAGGGGAATGACCGGCGGCTGTTGGCGCGCCGATGCGCCCGACGCTAGGCCGCCTCCACCCACACCGAGGTGTCATGGAACACGGCGCCGCCAGTGGGGCCGGCTGGTTCGTCGGAGGTCAGCGCATTGATGCCGATCCCGCCATTCCAATACGCATTCGGCCACACCCCTTCCGCAATCACCACGCCGCTCTGCTGGCCCTCGGTAATGGATGCGTGCAGCTCCAGCGCACCGCGCGAATTGCCTAGCCGCACCCGGCTGCCCTCCGTGATGCCGAGTATTGCGGCGTCCGCCGGGCAGAGCCGCACGGTTGGGCGGATTTCGCGTTTGCGAGAGCCAGCGGTTTCCGTGAACGTCGAGTTGAGGAACTGGCGCGGCGGCGGGGCGACAAGGCGGAACGGCCCGGCGTCGTCGGTGAGTTCGGCATGGTCGGGCAGCGCGGGGAGGCCTGCGGTGTGCGGGCCGAGCGCCGCCCAGTCGGGGGCAAAGCGGAACTTGCCGTCGGCGTGGCCGAAGCCGGTCAGGTGATGGCTACGGTCAAAATCAGGCTGCGCGTCAATCCAGCGACGGGCCCGCAGGGTCTCCACATCGGCCCAGCCTGACACACGTAGCGTCTCATCGGCCAGCTCCAACGCCGTCATGCGGAAGCCGCGATGCTCGGCACCCAGGCGATCCGCCAGAGCGCAGACCACATCGTGGTTTGACCGGGCCTCGCCGGGTGGATCGATCAGTTTTGGGCCAAGCTGGATGTGGCTGTGGCCGCCGGCCTGGTAGATGTCGTCATGCTCGAAGAACATGGTTGCGGGCAGCACGATATCGGCCAGCTTTGCTGTGTCGGTCATGAACTGATCGTGCACGGCGACGAACAGATCCTCTCGCAGCAGGCCCTCACGCACCCGCAGGCTGTCCGGAGCGATGCTGGCGGGATTGCTGCTCTGGATCAGGATGGCGTGGACAGGCGGGCCGCCGCAGAGCGCCACCGGGTCGTTGGTGAGCACGCTGGCGATACGGCTCATGTCCAGCTCGCGGATGGTTTTGTCGCGATGTTCCAGCCCCTCGATCAGCGTCTTGTCCCATCCGTAGATACCGCGCTGGCTCCAGGTGGCGCCGCCGCCCTCGTGCCGCCACTTGCCGCAGACGGTGGGCAGGCAGGTCACGGCGTGCATGTTGGCCGCACCATTGCGGCTGCGGGTGAAGCCATAGCCAACCCGGATGAAGGCCCGCTGCGTGGTGCCGTAAAGCCGGGCAAACGCTTCGATCTCGGCCACGCTGAGCCCGGTAATGGCGGCGGCCCAGCCTGGCCCACGGCTGGCAAGATGGGCCTCGAGCTCGGCCGGACAGTCGGCGTGGCGCGCCATGAACGCGCGATCGGCGTATCCGTCGCGGAACGCCACATGCATGACGGCGCAGGCGAGGGCGGCGTCGGTGCCGGGCCGCAAAGCGAGGTGGATGTCGGCTGCGGCCGCGCTTGGAGTGCGGTAGGGGTCGATCACCACCAGCTTGGCGCCACGCTCCTTGCGGGCCCGGCTGATGTGGCTCATCAGGTTCACCTGGGTTGAGACTGGATTGCCACCCCAGACCACGATCAGGTCGGAACTGGCGATCTCCCTGGTGTCGGGACCCCAGATATCGCCCACTCCAGCCTGCCAACCGGCGGCGGCGATGGCCGTGCAGATCGTCATCTTCTGCCGCGAGTAGCCCATCACGTTGCGCAGGCGCTCGATGCCGTCGCGATGCACCAGCCCCATGGTGCCGGCGGAGTGGTAGGGCCAGACGGCGAGCTTGCCGTGTTGCGCCGCGGTTTGGCGGAAGGCGGCAGCGATCTGGTCGAGCGCCTCGTCCCACGAGACGCGGGTGAACCGGCCGGAACCCTTCGGCCCAACCCGGCGGAGGGGATGGGTCAAGCGGTCGGGGTGGTGCGCGCGCTCGGCATAGCGTGCCACCTTGGCGCAGACCACGCCCGAGGTGTAGCTGTTATCGGCACCCCGGACCGCGCCGATCCGGCTGCCGTCCAGCACCTCCACGTCCAGCGCGCAGGCCGATGGGCAATCGTGCGGACAGACCGAAGAGCGGACGTCACGCGATGCAATGGTTGCGTCGGGCATGTGAGAACTATGCATCCGCACGATCGATGAAGCCAGGCCTCGGTGGACATCACTCAAGCGGCCCTTTGCCGCACCGCACAGCTCGATGTTGCTTTCGGTAACAGCACTGGCGCAAGCTCCCGGACCAGGGGCGATCAGAACCCCGAGCAAGAGCGGAAGGACCAAGACATGAGTGCCATCGCGGCAATCCTGCGCCACAAGGGCGGCCCAACCATCACCGTCTCGCCCGACACCTCCCTGGCCGACATCGCCAGCCTACTGAGCAGCAAGCGGATCGGTGCCGTCCTAGTGCTGGAAGGCGACCACTTGGCTGGCATCGTGAGCGAGCGCGACATCGTCCACTGCCTCGCGCGCCACGGCGCGGCGGCGCTTGACTTGCGAGCGGCCGATGCGATGACCCGTTCAGTGCAAACCACCACGCTCGACACCACGGTGGAGGACGCGATGACGGCGATGACCGCCGGACGCTTCCGCCACCTTCCCGTCTACGATGGCGCGAGCATGGTCGGCATCATCAGCATCGGAGACGTGGTGAAGGCCCGGCTGGACGAGCAGGCCAATGAGGTCGACAACCTGCGGGCCTACGTGGTCGGGGCATAACGCGGCCTCTTGGCCATCGTCACTGTCGTGCTTGACGGCTTGCGCACCCTCACCTCGCCCTCTCCCGCCCGTGGCAGCGGGAGAGGCCCCTATGCGATCGTCCTGCTCCGGGCCAGCGCTTCCTCGGCCACCAGCTCCTTCTTTGACAGTTTGCCAACCATCGTCTTGGGCAAGCTGTCGCGAAGCTCCACCTGCCGCGGAAGCTCGATCTTGGACACGTATCCCGCCAAGTGCTCGCGGAGCTGTTCCGGCGTCGCTACCATGTCCGGGCGCAACACAACGAAGGCTTTCGGCGCCTCTCCGCGGTACTCGTCCGGCACGCCGATCACCGTCGCCTCCAACACGGCCGGGTGCTGGTATAGCGCGTCCTCAATCACGCGGGGGTAGACGTTGTAGCCGCCGCATAGGATCACGTCCTTGATCCGGTCGATGAGGAACAGGTAGCCATCCTCGTCCACATAGCCGATGTCGCCCGTGCGCAACGCACCGTCCACGAACGCGGTCCGGGTTTCCTCCGGCCGGTTGTAGTAGCCGGCCATCACCTGCGGGCCACGCACGCACACCTCGCCGCGCTCCCCCGGCGGCAGCACCTGGCCAGATGCCGGGTCGCGGATCTCGATCGTGGTCTCCGCCAGCGCCCGGCCGGCCGACCCCGGCTTGGTCGGCCCGTCGGGCGGATTGCAGGCCACCACGGGCGACGCCTCCGTGAGCCCGTAGCCCTCGACCAGCTTGCAACCAGTCAACGTCACGAACCGCTCCCGCACTTCGCCCGGCAGCGGCGCACCACCCGAGACGCTGAACTTCAGCGAGCCGAGTTCGAGCTTGCGTTTCACCGCCGCCGTGTTCACCGCCATGTAGATGGTGGGCACGGCGTTCATCACCGTGACCCGGCGCCTGCGGACGGCCTTGAGTGTCGCACCCAAATCGAAGCGCGGCAGCATGACAAGCTCGGCCCCCATAGCGATGCCGTAATTCAGCACGCTGGTCATGGCAAAGACATGGAAGAACGGCAGCACCGCCAGCAACCGCTCTTCGCCCTCCCGTCCGCCGGCCCAATGGGCACGCACCTGGCGGCAGTTGGCGGCCAGGTTGGCGTGGGTGAGCATCGCCCCTTTGGGCAGGCCTGTGGTCCCGCCGGTGTATTGCAGCACGGCGATGTCTGCGGGCGCCACCGCCACTGGGGAGGGCGGGCCCGGGGCGGCGATCACGGCGGCAAAGCGCACGTGCCGCGAGTCGCGCGGGATGGCGGCCAGGTCGCGCCGTTTGAACGCGCGGAACAGCGCCGCCTGCAGCGGGCGCAGGATGCCGCCCATGGGACAGACGATCAGCCGGGTGAGCCCGGATGCGGCCGCGACCTTGCGGTAAATCGCCGCGAGATCCATCGTCACCATGACCGTGGTGCCGGAGTCGGCGATCTGCGCCGACACCTCCCGCTCGACATAGAGCGGGTTGAAGTTCACCACCGTGCCGCCCACGCGCAACACGGCATAGTAGAACATCACGTAATACGGCGTGTTCGGAAGGCAGAGCCCCACTTTGCTGCCGGGTCCGACCCCCATTGCCTGCAGCCCGCGCGCTGCCCGGTCCACCAGGTCTCCCAGTTGGGCGTAGCTCCATCGCCGCCCGAGGAAGTCCATCGCGGGCCGGCTGCCCCACCGTGCCACCGTCGCCCGCAGCATGTCGTCGAGCATGGTTTCCCTCATCCGTGGCTCCGCAATCGCGCGGGCAAGCTGGCGAGTGCCGCCTCCAGCGCCCGGCAGAATGGGCCCGTCTGAAACAGCGTCGATGCGCGCGCGGCCGCAGCAAGGCGGGCCTTGACCGCGGCCAAGCGCGCCGCGTCGCAAGCCAGGCCAACCGCGATGCGTTCGAACTCAGCCATGTCACGCGCGGCCAGCTCGGTGAGGCCAAGCGCGTTCAGTAGGCTGCCACCCATGCGGGAGGCGAAGCTTTCACCCATCAGGCTCACCAGGGGCACGCCCGACCACAATGCGTCGCTGGCCGTGGCGCCGCCGTTGAAGGGATAGGTGTCGAGTGCCAGGTCGGCCAGGCGCAACCGGGCGAGATGATCCGGGTAAGGCAGCGCGCTTGCGAACCGCAGACGCGCCGGGTCGATGTCCAGCCCTACGGCGGCGCAGCGCAGGTTGGCTTGCGCCGCTGCGTTGCCGCCCGCCGCCAGCCAAAGCACGCTGCCGGGCACGGCGGCGATAATCCGCATGAAGGCGGCAAACAGGTCCGGCGTCAGCTTGTGCAACCCGCTGAAGCAGCAGAACACCAAGCCCTGAGGCGGCAAGCCGGCCTCCTCCCGGTCTGGCATTGGGCCAACCTGCCTGCGGTCGTCATTGGCCTGGAAGCAACCAGGCAAGCGTACCACGCGCTCGCTGTAGAACGCCTCGAAGCCCGGGGGGATAACGATGTGGTCGGCGATGATGGCGTCGATATAGTCGGCGCCGAACGAGCCTGGGTAGCCGAGATAGTTCACCTGAATTGGGGCCACTCGGCGTGCCAGCAGACCGGGGCGGCACCCGGCAGTGTGGCCCATCAGGTCGATGGCGATGTCGATGCCCATGCTGCGCGCGGTCTCGGCAGTTTCGGCGTCGCTCATGTCCGAGGCGTCGATGAAATGGTCGAAGGCGGCATGGACGCGACGGCCATAGTCGCTGGCTTCCGGTTTGCCGAACGAGATTGCCGTCACCTCGAATCGGGCGCGGTCGTGCTGCTCGAACACGCCGGCCATCAGGAAGCACACGGCATGGTTGCGGAAATCGGCCGAAACATAGGCGATGTGAATACGGCCCGAACCCCGCGCGGTGGCTGCCGGCGCGGCAAGCACCGGCGCAAAGCGATGCGCAACCAGGGTCTGCGCACAGCGGAGCTGCACCGCCGGGCTTGGCTCATGCGCCAGCACGCAGAGTGGCAACGCCGCGCGCTCGCCACGCAGGGTGCGCCGCCGGATGTCGAGCGTGGCCGCCTCGTAACCTGTCCAATTACACAGCCCCAACTGCGCATAAAGCAGTTGCCCCGCAGCGTAGTCGAAGCCGGGCGCCAGCTCGATCAGGCTGGCGAACGCATCCCGGGCCTCGGCCAAATGGCCTAGCTCGAGCAACACTGCCGCTTTGTGGTTGAGTGCCGCCACGGCTACGTCCGGCTGCCCGGCTGCCAGGCCGTATACCTCTAGCGCCGCGTCGAGCCGGTGTTGAGCAAACAGCACGCTGCCCAGCCGCAACAGGCATTGCGCGTCGTCCGGCCGCAGGTTGAGCGACTGCTCGAAGCTCAACCCGGCCGCAGCCAGGCGGCCAAGCGCCTCCAGCACGGTGCCGCGTGCGAACAGCAGCTCGGCCTGCTGGGCGGAGGAGCCCGGGCCCACCGCCAAGGCTGCCTCATAGGCCGCAAGCGCGTCTTCACTGCGGCCCATGGCAGCCAACAGGGCGCCTTTGGCCCCAAGCGCCCGCGCGCGCGCAGGGTCGAGCGCCAGGAGCTGCTCCGCCGCCGCCAGCGCCTCTTCGTCCCGCTGCATGTCCCGCAGCGCGCGCAGCCGGTTGTAGCGCGTCTGCACGCTGGCACCGTCCAGCGCGAGCAGCTTGTCGAAGATGGGCAGTGCCTCCGCCTGCCGGCCGGCGCGGCACAGTTCCACGCCGAGATTGTTCAGCGCGGAGGATGAATTGGGCGCGTAGCTCGCCGCGCGGCGCAGCAACTGGAAGCCTTTCTCCGGCAGTCCCTGATCGAGATAGATCAAACCCATCATCTGCAGCGCGTCGGCATTGCGCGGCTCGGTGCGCAATATGCGCTGGTAGACCTTGAGCGCATCCTCGAGCCGCCCGGCCTTTTGCTGCAGCACGGCCGTCTGCAGGGCTGCGGCGGTGGCGGGCTTGGTGGGCAAACCGGGCCGCTATCCCGCCCGCCCGGCGTCGGCCGTCTGCGTCGTCACTGCCGCCACGGCTGCCGTCGCTTGTGCCTTGCGGGTGGCGAGCGACGCGCTGCGCCCGCTCAGCTCGTTGCCAGCATCGGGCGCCAGCCGTGCGCACGTGGGCGAGGCGGCCAGCGAAACCACCGCCACGACCAGGAACGCCGCGCTATAATCGGTCAGCAATGGCTGCGGATGGCCGGTGATCAGCAACGACCCGGCCAAGGACCCTGCCGCCGTGCAAATGCCCAAAGTCAGCATCAGTTGCTGGAACGTGGTGTAGAAGCTGGTGGCCGAACTCATCCGCGATCGCTCGATATCGGCATAGGCGATGGTGTTGTAGGCGGTGAACTGCAGCGACTGGAAGAACCCGCCGACCAACAGCACTGCATAGATCAGCCAGGTCGGCCATGACGGGCGGAAGCTCGCCATGGCCGCCAGGAACACCGTCGAGGTCAGCCCGTTCCACATCATCACCTGGCGGAAGCCGAAGCGCCGCAGCACCGGTTGCGCGACGCCCTTCATCAGCAAGGCCCCGGCACTGCTAGCGAAGGTGATCAGCCCGCTTTGCAGCGCGGACATGCCAAACCCCAATTGCAGCATCATCGGCAACAGGAACGGAACCGACCCGGCGGCGATCCGCGTGAGGCCGCCGCCGATCACCGACAGGCCGAAGGTCGGCACCCTCATCAGCGAGAAATCCAACACCGGCTGCGCCACAAGCTTGCTGTGCCGCAAATACATCCACCCGCTCAGCAGCCCCGCCGACACGATGGCCGCCGACACCGGCGCCGAGGTTTGGCCCCGAGTCGCCATCTCCAGCCCGAACATCAGGCAGGACAGCGAGACGCCGGATAGCAGCAGCCCCAGACCGTCGAAATCGACCCGGCCCTCCTCCTTGATATCGCGGATATAGAGGGTGGAAAGCACGATCCCGAGCACGCCGATGGGAACGTTGATGTAGAAAATCCAGCGCCAGGAGAGCGTCGTGACCAGGAAGCCCCCGACCGGCGGGCCCAGCACCGGGCCGATCGTGGCGGGCACCATAAGCCAGGTCATCGCCGTCACCAGCTCGCTGGGCGCCCCCCCCCGCCGCCCCCCCCGCCCGCCGCCGGGGCCCCGACAGGGGGCCCCCC
>CAXTRX010000033.1:21486-25258 GCA_964246785.1 uncultured Acetobacteraceae bacterium
CGTCACCAGCTCGCTGCGCTCCACCGAGCGCAGCAGCACCAGACGGCCGACGGGCACCATCATGGCGCCACCGATCCCCTGCACGATTCGCGCGGCCACCAGCGCCCAGAGCCCCTGCGACACGCCGCACAAGATCGAGCCGAGGGTGAACAGCGCAATGGCGCCGCGGAACACGATGCGGGTGCCGAACCGGTCCGCCACCTTGCCGCTGGCCGGGATGAACACGGCCAGGCTCAGCAGATAGGCCGTAAGCGCCACGTTCATCGCCAACGGGTCCACCCCGAAGCTGCGGGCCATTGTGGGCAGGGCGGTTGCCAGCACCGTGCCGTCCAACTGCTCCATGAACAGCGCCGAGGCCACGATCAGCGCCGTGGTGCGGACCGAAACATGCGACAGCCGCTCGCGGGAGCGGAGCCGGGACTGGTAGCGCGCCCGGGCCCGTTTTCGGATGAGGCGGCGGGATTGCGCGTTGATCGCGCTGGTTAGGATGTCGTGCACTGGCATCACGGCAGCATCGCCCTAACGGGTGAGCGCGCCAAGCCGGTCTGGTGCATAGCCAGTTTGCCTCATGCGCGGTATGCGAATGCCACAAACCCAAGGGAGACGCCGTGACCGCGCGCGAGTATCCGCAACGCCCCTTGGTGGGCATTGGCACAGTGATGCTGCGGCCCGGCGCCGCGCTGCTGGTTCGCCGCGGCCGTCCGCCTGCGCTGGGCCAATGGAGCATCCCGGGCGGGGCGCAGAAGCTAGGCGAAACCGCAGAAGCTGCCGCCCGGCGCGAGCTGGCTGAGGAGACCGGGATTGAGGCCGGGCCATTGAGCCTGATCGCCCATGTCGACAGCATCCATCGCGACGATGCCGGGCGCGTGCAGTTCCACTACACGATACTGGATTTCGCTGCGCGCTGGCAGGGTGGCGCACCGGTGGCGGGCGGGGACGTGACCGCTGCCGCTTTCGTGCCATTTGGCGGCTTGATCGACTTAGGCCTTTGGTCTGAGGCCCACCGGGTTATCGCGCTGGCCCGCGCCAAGCTGGGCATTTAGCTCAATGCTGCCTAAATAGCCCTTTCTAAAAGCAGTGGGAGAAAGAAGCAGAGTCGCTGCGGCTACGACTGCCTACGACGCGAGGGTGCTGCCTTTCGGCGCGAAGCAGCCGTCATCGCCGCCCCGGCGCAGACCAAGCCGAATCCGGCGGGCACCAGCCAGGTCGGCCGCACCAGCAGGGCGGTCAGCGGCTTGTCCCACAGCCAGCCCGAGATATGGGCGCGCACGAAGGCCTCGCTGGCTGCGAGTTGCGTCTTGGCCATAACCTCAAGCGCTTCGCCAAGACTCATGTCGATGGGCATCAGCGTGCCGAGCGCCACGGCAGCCACCAGCAGCATGGCCGCCAGGATGGCGAGGGTCTTGGCGATCATCACGTGAACAAACGCTCGTTTTGTTTGTCGGCATACATGGACGCGACCCATTCACCATAGCCGTTCCAGATCTGGGTCGGCACCCGCTCATCCAAGCCGAGCAGCCGCTCACTTGCCTGGCTCCAGCGCGGATGCGGCACCGCCGGGTTCACGTTGGCCCAAAAGCCATATTCCGAGGGCTGCAAGGCATGCCAGAAGGTTTCCGGTTGCTGATCGGTGAACGACACCTTCACGATCGACTTGCCCCCTTTGAAGCCATACTTCCACGGCAGCAGGAGCCGCAGCGGCGCGCCGTCCTGCTTCGGCAATTCATGACCATACATGCCCGTCGCGACAAATGCGACATCGTTGGCCGCCTCCTGCATCGTGCAGCCTTCGACATAGGGCCAAGGATAGAGGCTGTTGCGCAGCCCCGGCATGACCCGCGGCAGGCTGGCCGATTCGAACACGACATACTTTGCCGATGCGGCCGGCTGCGCCAGTTTGAGCAATTGCGACAATGGGAAGCCGGTCCAAGGCACCGTCATCGCCCAGGTCTCGACGCAGCGGTGGCGATACACCCGATCCTCCAACTGCACTTGCTTGAGCAGGTCGTCAAAGCCGAGGGTTTGCGGCTTGGCGACCATGCCGGCGAATTGGATTTGCCAGGGTGTCACCGGCAGGCGCTGGGCGGCTCGATAGATGCTTTTTTCGTCACCGAACTCGTAGAAGTTGTTGTAGGTGGTGGCGTCAGTTTCGGGCGTGAGATCGCGGCCGGCAGGATATTTCGGGTTTGGCGCTGCCTGGGCCGGCACGAGGGGGGTGGCAGCGGCAGCGGTGGCCAGCCCGAGCGCAGCCTTGGTCAAGCTCCGGCGGCCCAGCACGAAGCGCTCCGGAGTGGCCCAGCTTTCTGGGATCTCCCAACCGCGGCGCTTCGGGATCAACATCGCAGACCTCATCAACGTGATGCCTTCGCCTTCTTGCTGCCCGCTGCCACGAGGTTACTCCTGAGCCACAGCCAAGCACAAATTATCGCAGAGCCAGGGTATTTAGATGGCCACTGCAGCTTTCCAACTGGCCATGCATAGCGCACGCCACTATCATCAGCTACCGTCGCTGCCGACTTGCTGCAAAAGGCAGCCGCCACTTGGGAGATCACCGCTTGGTCACGCCCTGCCGCCTCGCCGTCCTGGCTGCTGCCAGCCTGCTGCTCAGCGCCTGCACGACCGTGTTTGACCTCGTGGGGGTCGCCGTTCCGCTCAGCGCCTCCGCCTCCCGGACCTATGACGGCAGCTACCAGGGCACGATTGCCACCACTGCCGCAACCGCCGCCGCCAGCCGGCTTTGCCCGAATGAGTATGGTGAGCGCGTGCTGATGCTTGGAGACGGGGTGTTATGGTATCCCTATGATCCAGATACCTTCTTTGCGGCTTCGGTCAATTCGGACGGTTCCATCCAGGGCACCGATGCCAACGCCACGATCAAGGGCAAGATCAGCGGCAATCACCTCGTTGCCACCGTGACGACTCCCAATTGCACCAGCCAGATGTCGATGTACTACCTGTATAATCACTCCTGAGAAGGCCCTCACCTGAGATAGGGCCCCTCACCCCTGCCCTCTCCCATGGAAAAGGGCGCGAAGCGTCAGCCGGGGGTTGAAAGGTCGGTGAGGCGGCGGTGCTCCTCGAGCGCAAAGCGGTCCGTCATGCCGGCGATGTAGTCCGCCACCGTTAACGCCGCGCGTTTGGGGTCCGCATCGCCGGCCCGGCCGCGCCACTCGTCCGGCAGGAGCGCCACATCGTCCTGCAGCAAGGTGAACAGGTGCTCAGTCAGGCGCCGGGCCTTTGCCGTCATCCGGTTGACGCGCCAGTGCCGGTACATGCGGGCGAACAAAAACTCCTTGATCGCACTGTTCGCCTCCGCCATCGCCGGGCTGAACGCCACCACCGGCTGGCCAGCCCGGCGCACCGCCGCACTATCCGCCGGGTCGAGCTTGGCCAGGCGGCGGCGGCTCTCGCGCGCCAGGTCCTCGGCCAAGCTGTTGATCACCCGGCGGATGGTCTCATGCCGCAGCCGAGCCGGCGGAACGTCGAGGCCGGCCAACCGCGCCTCGGCCAGCGCGTCCCGCACCAGCGGCAGGTGGCTGATCTCCTCCGGCCCAAACAGCCCGGCGCGCATGCCGTCATCGAGGTCATGGCTGTGATAGGCGATATCGTCCGCAATGGCAGCGACCTGCGCCTCGACGCTGGGTTGGCTATGCAGGTCGAGCTTATGGCGAGCGTCATAGTCGGCGATGTAGGGCGGGGGCTTGGCCAGCGGCCCGTTGTGCTTGGCCAGGCCCTCCAGCGTCTCCCAGGTGAGGTTCAGCCCGTCGAATGC
>CAXTRX010000034.1:0-16638 GCA_964246785.1 uncultured Acetobacteraceae bacterium
GGAAGGGCCGGGCCGCGGCCAAACAGCTTTTCCCGCAGCGTGCCGGTAGCGTAGCGCTGCTTATAGCGGCCCCGGCGCTGCAATTCGGGTACCAGCAGCTCCGCTATGTCGGTGAAGGTCTCGTGCGCGACGACAGATGTGAGATTGAACCCGTCCGCCCCGGTTGCCTCCAGCCAAGCCTCCATGCCGTCGGCCACGCTGCGCGGCGTTCCGGTCAAGACCGGGCCGATGCCGCCAATCCCAACATGCTCGGCCACGTCGCGCACCGTCCATCGGCGGGACGGGTCGGCGCGGGTGATGTTTTCCATTGCCGAGCGCCCGGCATCGTTTTCGACATATCGGATTGCCTCATCCAGGCGGTAGGCTGACAGGTCCACGCCCGTCCAGCCGGACATCAAGGCCAGCGCGCCCTCATGGCTGACATGGGAGACATAGCCAGCGTGCTTGGCGCGAGCGGCCGGTTCGGTTTCGCCCAGGATCGCCGTGAACATGGTGAACACCAAGACCGGCCGCCCCTGCTCGGCCGCCAACGCGCGGATAGCCGCCACCCGGGGTGCCACCGCCTGGACGGACGGGCCGGAGACAAACACGCACTCGGCATGCCTGGCCGCAAAGGCCCGGCCGCGCGGCGACGAGCCCGCCTGATATAGTACCGGCGTGCGCTGCGCCGACGGCTCGGCCAAGTGGATCGCGTCCACCGCATGGTGCGGGCCGGGATGGTGGACGGCGCGAACCCGCTCCGGCCGGGCGAACACCCCCGTCGCCCGGTCGCGCACCACGGCGTCGTCCGCCCAGCTTCCCTCCCACAGCCCATAGACCGCCGCCATATAGTCGTCGGCGATGTCGTAGCGCTCGTCGTGGCCAGTTTGCGCTGAGCGGCCATTGGCCCGCGCGGCGCTGTCGAGGTAGCCCGTCACGATGTTCCAGCCGACCCGTCCGCCCGTCAGGTGGTCAAGCGTGGACATGCGGCGTGCGAAGGGGAATGGCGGCTCGTAGGACAGGTTGACCGTGACACCAAAGCCGAGGTGCTCCGTCACCGCCGCCATGGCCGGTATGACCAAGGTTGGGTCGTTGGCCGGGACCTGCACCGCCCGGCGCAGTGCCGCATCCGCATTGCCGGCATAGACGTCGTACACCCCGAGCACATCGGCGAGGAACACGCCGTCGAACAGCCCGGCTTCCAGCACCCGCGCCAGATCCGTCCAGTATCGCAGGCTGTTGTATTCGGCAGTCCGGTCGCGCGGATGGGTCCATAGCCCGGGGGATTGATGCCCGACGGAATTCATGGTGAACGCGTTCAGCCGGATGTCCGTTGCCATGCTACCGGTTCGCCATCGGACGTCGCCTCGTTCGGCCGCTCGTTGCCGGTGGCAGCACCACCGCTTTATCTAGCCTGGCTTCATGCGCCCGCTTGGCCGCGAAATCCAGCGCGCCGGCCGGTACAAGCCTTGCATCGAGGCACTGCAACAAAGCCACGCGTGAACGCCGTCAGAGCAGATCCCGATCAGACAGAATCGTCTGATCAGGTGAAGATGCTCGCAAAACAACGAGCTCGAGCTTGGGGAGTGAACGCGAGTGAACGGAACATGCCTTAGCAGGATGGGAGATGCCGGATGAGCTTACGTCTGACGCTACTGAAGGCCGCCGCTGCCGCCTTGATGACCGCGGCCATGGGCACCATCGGAACCACGGATGCACGTGCCGCCGACCCTATCAAGATCGGCCTGGTCGAGGATACCTCTGGCGATTTCGCAGCCATCGGCATGCCCAAGCTCCATGGCTCGCTGCTGGCAGTCGACGAAATCAACAAGGCCGGCGGCATCATGGGCCGCCCGATCGCCCTGACCCATCTCGACCCGCAAGGCGACAACGCCCGCTATCAGGAATTTGCCCGCCGGCTGCTGGAGCGGGACAAGGTGGATGTGCTGATCGGCGGGATCACGTCTGCCTCGCGCGAAGCGGTCCGGCCCATCGTCGACAAGGACAACGCGCTGTATTTCTACACCAACCAATACGAAGGCGGCGTGTGCGACGCCAACGAGATCAGCACGGGGGCCATCCCGGAACAGCAATTCTCAACGCTGATCCCCTACATGGTCAAAACCTTCGGGCCCAAAGCCTATGTGATTGCCGCTGACTACAATTTCGGCCAGCTCTCCGCCGAATGGAACCGCGCCATCCTCAAGCAGCCGGATGTGAACGGCCGCGTGGTGGGCGAGGAATTCATCCCGCTCGGCGTCAGTCAATTCGCCCAAACGATCCAGAACATCCAGAAGGCCAAGCCGGATTGGCTGCTCACGATCAACGTCGGCGACGCGCAGGACAGCTTTTTTGAACAGGCTGCAGCGGCAAAGCTCAACCTGCCGATGGGCTCCTCGATCAAGATCATGCTCGGCTTCGAGCACAAGCGCTTCAAGCCGCCGGCGCTCGCCAACATGCATGCCACCGCCAATTGGTTTGAAGAACTCAACACACCTGCGGCGGAAGACTTCAAGCACCGCTGGCACGCGATGTATCCCAACGAGCCCTATATCAACGACATGGGCTACAACGCCTATGTGACCATCTACCTCTACAAGGAGCTGGTGGAGCGGGCGAAATCGACCAAGCTCGACGACATCCATGCCGTTATTGCCAAGGGCGACAACTGCGTCGACGCGCCGGAAGGCCATATCTGCCTCGACCCGAAAAGCCAGCATATGAGCCACCACATGTACCTGCTGTCGGTCGACGAGGAGCACCAGGTCCACGTGCTGCAGGACTTCGGCGTGATCCAACCCTACTGGCTGAGTTCGATCGGCTGCGACCTGACCCGCGACAATCCGCAGGAGCAATACAGCCCGGACAACCTGCCGCAGAAATAGCGGCGATCCATCATGCTCGGTGATGCTTTCTCCTATTTCTACCAGTTCGCCGACGTGTTCGCGTTCCTGATCCTTTCGGCCTCGGGATTGGCCATCGTGTTCGGCATGATGGGCGTCATCAACATGGCGCATGGCGAGTTCGTCATGTGCGGCGCCTACGTCACGGTGGGGCTGGTCGATCTCGGTCTCCCGCTTGTGCTGGCGCAGCTTGGCGGCGCGGTGGTCGCCGGGCTGCTGGGGGTGCTGGTCGAAGTTCTCATCATCCGCCGTTTCTACCAGCGCCCCGTCGATACGCTGCTTGCCACCTGGGGGCTGAGCCTCGTGGTCACCCAGGGCACGGTGCTGGTGCTCGGCTCCACCCTCGCCGGCATCGGCACGCCGCCGGGCAGCTTCACGGTCGGCGACTACTCGTTCTCGACCTATCGGCTCATCCTGTTTGCCGCCTCACTCGCCGTGCTGGCGTTCGTCTACGTCGTGTTCATGCGCACCCGGTTCGGCGTCCTGGCCCGGGCGACGATGCAGAACGCGACCATGGCGCGGGCGCTCGGTGTGCCGATCAACTGGGTGTATGCGCTGAGCTTCGGCCTCGGGACGGGTCTGGCGGGCCTATGCGGCGGGCTGTATGCGCCCACCATGAGCCTCATCCCCACCATGGGGGCCACCTTCGTGGTGGAGAGCTTTGTCACCGTGGTGATCGGCGGCGCCAACCTGCTGCTCGGCACCGCCCCGGCCGGCGTCTTTCTCTCCATCATCCGGACCGGGCTGAACGCCTGGCACGGCCAGATCGTCGGGCAAATCGGCATGCTGGTCGCGGTGATCCTGGTAATCCGGGTGCTGCCCGACGGCATCACCGGCTGGGTCGACCGGCGCCTGCGATAGAACGGAGTGCGCACCCCCATGCTGGGCCTTCTCAACGGACCGCAAACCCTCGGCAACGGCGCCAAGTTCTGGACCACGTTCACCATCGTGGTCGCGTTGATCCTGATCTACCCCGTGTTTGCCGACGCATACGACGTCGGCAACTTTGCCTATTTCTTCATCTGGATCTTCATGGCGCTCGGCCTGTGCCTCATGTGGGGCTTTGGCGGCATCATGTCGTTCGGCCAGACCTTGTTCTTCGGCCTGTCCGGATACGGCTACGGCGTCATCGCCATCAATCTCGGCGGCCGCGGCTTCACCACCTTTGAGGCCTTGATCGCGGCCGTGCTCGTCGCGGCCGCGGTTGCTGCGCTGCTTGGCTACTTCATGATCTGGGGCCGTGTCGGCGGCGTGTTCTTCGGCATCGTGACGCTGGCCGCGACCCTCGTGCTGGCCTTCTTCCTCGGCCAAACGGCCGGCCCGGAGTGGCGCATCGGCCGCGCCCGGCTCAACGGCTTCAACGGCATGAAGGGCATGAAGCCGCTGGGCATACCCTGGCATGGCCATCAGTTCATCTTCGATGGGCCCAGTCTCTACTACCTGCTCGTCGCTTTGTTGGTGCTGACCTATCTTGGGCTGCGCATGCTGGTGAACTCCCGCTTCGGCAACGTCATCGTGGCAATCCGCGAGGATGAGCAGCGTGCCGAGCTGCTGGGCTACGACGTCCGCAAATACCGCCTGGCGATCTTTTGCATCGGCAGCGCGCTCGCCGGGCTCAGCGGCGCGCTCTACACCGCCTGGGGGCAATTCATCACGCCCGCCAGCGTCGGCTTGCCGTCCGCCGCGATGCCGATCGTCTGGGTCTCCTTCTCCGGCCGGCGGGACCTAACGGCGACATTGGTCGGCACCTTCGTGTTCCTGTTCGGCTACCAGCTCATCACCGTCTATAGCGAGCAGGCGGCGTTGGTGCTCACCGGAGCACTGCTGTTGCTGACCATAATGTTCGTCCCCGAAGGCTTCGTCATCGGCCTGGTTCGCCTCGCCAGCAGTTTGACCCGGCGTCGCCAGGGCCAGCCCGCCCTGCTCGCCACGCCGGCAGGGGATTAGCGCCGTGTCCGCGCTGCTCACCACGGAGCACGCCGCCAAATCCTTCGGCGGCCTCGCCGCCGTGTCCGACGTGTCGCTCACGGTGGAAACGGGCGACATCCATTGCCTGATCGGCCCCAATGGCGCGGGCAAAAGCACGCTGTTCCGCCTGATCGTCGGCAGCTACCCGCCCACCGCCGGGCACATCACCTTCGACGGCCGCGATGTGACGACCGAACTGCCATACCAACGCGTCAAGCGCGGCATGAGCATCAAGATGCAGACGCCATCGGTGTTCAAGGAGCTGCCAGTCCGCCAGAACATCCACATCGCGCTGCAGCACCACGTGAAGCGTGCAGCACTCGGCGCCGAGGCAGACCGCTTGCTTGCGTTGCTCAACCTGTCCGCCGACCACGCCAAGCTCGCGGGCGAGTTGTCGCACGGCCAGCAGCAATGGCTGGAGATCGGCATGGCGCTGGCGTTGAAGCCGAAGCTGCTGCTGCTGGACGAGCCGACCGCCGGCATGTCGCCGGAGGAAACCTACCACACCGGCGAGCTTATCCTCCGGCTCAACGCCGCCGGCACCACCATGTTGGTGGTCGAGCACGACATGGCCTTCGTGCGGCAAATCGCCAGGGCGGTGACGGTGCTGCATTTCGGCAAGATCTTCGCCCAGGGCACGGTCGAGCAGATCATCGCCGACCCTCGCGTCGCCGACATCTACCTCGGCCAAACCCATGGGCACTGACGCCCTGCTCGAGGTGCAAGGCTTATGGGCACGCTACGGTGCGACGCCCATTCTGCAAGGCGTCGACCTGCAAGTCGGCCGTGGCGAAATCGTCTCGCTGATTGGCCGCAACGGCGTCGGCAAGACCACGACAATGCGCTGCCTGATCGGCCTGCTGGCGGCCGCAGCGGGAACCGTGCGGCTGCTCGGCCGCGACATCACCGGGCTGTCGGCCGACGGCCGTGCCAGGAGCGGCATCGGCTACATTCCGCAGGGCCGCCACGTGTTCCCACGCATGACCGTGCAAGAAAACCTCGATGTCGGTCGGCTGATCGGCGGCTCGCGCGGCAAGAAGCTGCCTGAGCTGGTGTTCGAGAGCTTCCCGCGTTTGAAGGAGCGGCGCAATCAGCAAGCCGGCACCATGTCGGGCGGCGAGCAACAGCAGCTCGCCATCGGCCGGGCGCTCATCGGCAACCCATCGCTCATGCTGCTGGATGAACCGTCCGAGGGCATTCAGCCCTCGATCGTGCAGCTCATCTGCAGAGCGCTCCGCTCGTTCTGCCAGGAACTCGGCACCACGATTTTCTTTGTCGAGCAAAACCTCGACACCATCCTTGCCCTCAGCGACCGCTGCTATGTCATGGAAAAGGGCCGGATTGTCGCCAGTGTGCCAAAGGCTGGCGTCACCGCCGAGGAAATCCGCCGCCACTTGATGCTATGACCCACGCGCCCCACAGAAGCCCGCTCCCTTTGGGCAGGGCAATCGCACATGGCTCCTTCTCCCGCGGGCGGGAGAAGGTCGGGATGAGGGTGCGAAAGCTGGTAGATCGCGGCGTCACGGTGCTGAACAGGCCCTCACCCCAACCCTCTCCCGCGAAGAGCGAGATAGAGAGAGAAGCCCTGCTGGCAACCACCTACCTCACGCTCAAGGGGGCGTTATCGCGTCAGCCGGCTGAAACGCCAGTTAGCGTATCAGCTCACCAGCGACCCGGCCATCAGCAGGATAGGGCTATCCCCCGCCCGCCAGTCCCCGCGTTTAGCCAGCCAACGGCAAAGGCGATGGGCATCTGCCGCGTGCACCGGCCATCTACGCCACAATGCTCGATGCCGCTCACTCCGACTTACGATGGCCGCGTCCGTGCTGCTCCTTGGTCAACTCCGCTTTTTTGGCCGCCGCCTCTTTCTCCGCTTTTCCAGCGGTGGCAGAGCTGGTGCCAGCAACCGGCGTGCCGTCCGCCGCGGCCGTCGAGGCCGCCGGCATGGGATGCCCTTTGGAGTGGACGGGAGCCTCGGCCTTGCCGCCTTCAGGAACATCCGGGTGGCCGGCGCCGGCTTTGGCGCTGCCCGTCTGCTGGACCTCATCGGCCTTCTGGGCCTTGGCCGACCGGGCGGTGGTGGTATCGTTGTCCGACTTCGTCTTCTCGTGGGGCACAGCATGTCTCCTATGCCCGGCTAAACTATGCTGCTGGATCAGGGTTGCCTCGACGCCGCGATATGGCGCGCGCACCGGATCGCCAACGCGGTGACGGTGCTGGTCGGATTGACCACGCCGCCAGTGGCGAAGCTGCTGCCGTCACAGATATAGAGGTTCGGCACCTCCCAGCTTTGATGCCATTGGTCGACGACGCTGGTCGCCGGGTCCGACCCCATGCGGCAGGTGCCAAGCATGTGCCAGGCCGGGGTGCGATACACGCCATCCTCGTAGTAGTCGGTCACGGCAACATCGAACGCGTCCACGCTGCGGGCAAGATCGCGCAGGCGCTCGATGCCGTATTGCATCATGCGGCGGTCGTTGTCGTGCGGCTGGTAGTCCAGCTTGGCCGCGGGCAAGCCATCGCTATCGCGTTCGGTCGCCGACAAGGTGATCCGGTTGTCCGCCTGCGGCAGGTCGTCGCCGATGGCATAGGCGCCGAAGCTATGGCCAAAATGGCGGGCAAACCAGTCATGGTGGTCCGCACCCCAGGGCGCTGATTTATGGCCGAACGCCCCGATCGCCAACGCCCCGGCCGTTCCAGTGCGGGCGACATTGAAGTTGAAGCCGTTGACGAAGCCGCGGCCAACATCGGTCTCGGCAAATTGGCTGCTGATGACGGCGCCGGAATTGCCCATATGCGAGTTGATCGGATCATCGACCCAGATCTCCGCCGCGACCAAGGTGTGATGCAGCAAATAACGCCCGACCACATCGTTCGCATTGGCCAGCCCGTTCGGATGGCGGCCGCTGGCGGAGAGCAGCAGCAGCCGCGGCGAGCCAACGCCATTGCCGGCGAGAATGACGACATCAGCAGTTTGCTCAACCCGGTTGCCGCTGCTGCGGTCGATATAGACCGCACCCGTGGCACGCCCGTCTGGCCCGGTCTCAATGCGCTCTACGCGGGCGCCGGTGCGCAACTCCACGCCAGCAGCCAGAGCGTGCGGCCATAGCGACAGCGACATCTTGGCCATGGACCCTCGCGGACAACCCGAGGCGCAGTTGCCGCAACCGTTGCAAGCCGCGCGCCCGTGATAGGTCTCCGAGATGATCCCCGCTGGCATCGGCCACCAATGCCAGCCCAGCCGCTCAAACCCGGCGCCGATGGTGCGGCCGCTTTCGCGCATCGGCAGCGGGCGGCATGGGTAAGGCGCACGCGGCGGCATGCCCGGGTCGCCGGTCAGCCCAGACACGCCCACCAGCCGGTCCGCCTCGTCATAGAACGGCGCGAGATCTTCATACGTGATGGGCCAGTCCGGAGCCAGCCCATGCTCCACACCCTTGCGGAAATCCGACGGGCGGAACCGCGGCCATAGCGCGGCGAAAACATTGGTCGAGCCGCCAACGCCGTTCCACATCAGCGCGTGGGACTGGCCGCCCTCGACCGGATAGTCATCGGCACCCCTGCGGACGGCAGGCTCAGGGCTCCAGTCATTTTCCCGGCGATACACATAGTCCGCGCCAAAATGCGGGTGCCGCGCCGGCTCGGTCCAGCCGCCTTGGTCGAGGCAAACCACCCGGTGTCCGGCCTGCGCCAGCACAAGGCTGTTGATGACGCCGCTGGCGCCTGCGCCGATGACGAGAACATCGGCATGGTCTGGCTTGCTCATTTCACGCTCCCGGCTGTGTCGAGGGCAGCAAGGTCGACGCGTTGCACATCCTCCGTCCGCAGCCAACGGCCGCGTGGCTGCGGCGGGGCGTCGCGCGCGGGGTCGAACGGCTCGTCCGGGTAGCCCTCCGGCAACGGGGAGGCGTTGTAGCGGAAGCCGAGCGCACGGATGGCCGCAATCACCTCCGGCTGCTCGTAGTAGGTGAGATAGCAAAACTTGCGGAACTCAGCGAATAGCTTTGGCTCCAGCGCTTCCATCCGCGACGCTGCCTGCCGCCACTCGCCGGGGCTTAGGGGCGCCCTATCATGCGCGGTCAGCGCGGCCAGGACCTGGCCCGGATAGTCCGGTTTGGCCCGGCGCAGGCGCTCCGCCAGCAAGGTCGCCATGCCAGTCTCCCGCGCGGGCGGAAAGCCGGCGCCGCCGGGAAGCAGCGTTGCCATCAATCCCACGATCGCCTCGTCCTCGTTCATGGTTGCCCCATCACAATCGCGCCTCCGTCTCGGGGTCGAACAGGCAAGCTCGACCAGCGGCAAAAGACAGCCCGATCACTTCGCCGATCGCAGGCGCATGATCGGGATCGGCGGTTGCTTTCACCGCCCAACCGTCGATGTCGACGTCGATATAGGCGAACGGGCCAACCGGCTCGACGAGGAACACGCGGCCGCGCAGGCCAGGCCCGCCGGGCGCCACGATGCCAAGGTCGTTCGGCCGTAAGCCGAGCAAGGCGCGCTTTTCACCGCTCCATTGCGTCCGAGCCGCCCCGTGCGGCAGCCATAGCGATTGGTCGCCCACCTGCGCCCGGATGCCGTCCGGGGCAAACTGCGCCACGGCCTCCAGCATGTTCATGGCGGGCGAACCGATGAAGCTGGCCACGAACAAATTCGCCGGGTCGCGATACACCGACATCGGTGCGCCCAGTTGCTGCAGCACCCCGCGCCGCATCACCGCGATCCGGTCGGAGAGCACCATTGCCTCCTCCTGATCGTGGGTGACGAAAATGGAGGTGACGCGCAGCTCGCGTTGCAGCCGGCGGATTTCGGTCCGGGTCTTGACCCGCAACGCGGCGTCCAGGTTTGAAAGCGGCTCGTCCATCAGGAACACAGCCGGGTTGCGCACCACCGCCCGGCCCACCGCCACACGCTGGCGTTGCCCGCCGGACAACTCGGCCGGGCGGCGGTCGAGCAACGGACCCAGGTCGAGCACGGCGGCGGCGCTGTTCACTTGGCGGTCGATGTCGGCCCGGCCCATGCGCTGCTGCGACAAGCCAAACGCCATGTTCTCGCGCACCGTCATGTGCGGATACAACGCGTAGTCTTGGAACACCATGGCGATGTCTCGCTCATGCGGCTCCAACCGGGTCACGTCGCGGCCGCCGAACATGATGCGGCCTCCGCTCGGCCGTTCCAGCCCGGCGATGCACGCCAGCGCCGTGCTTTTGCCGCAGCCCGACGGGCCTAGCAGGGTCAGGAACTCGCCATCGTCGATCTGGATGTCAAACGACTGCAGCGCGGCAACCGGCCCGTAGGCCTTGCTCATCTGCTCAAGCGCGACGCTGGCCACGAGGCTAGCCCTTCACCGCGCCGGACAACATGCCGGTCACCAGCGAGCGTTGGAACAGCAGCGTTACCAGCACCGGCGGCACAATCGCCAACACGCTGGCAGCGAACAGCGGGCCATAGTCGGAGAATTGCATTTGCGCCAGAAAGCCGGCGATCGTAACCGGGATCGTCTGCGACGCCTGCGTGCTGGTCAGGATAAGCGCGATAACGAACTCATTCCACGACACCAGGAAGCAGAAGATGGCGGTGGCGACCAGCCCAGGCCGCGCGATCGGCAGCACGATGCGCCATATAGCGCCGAGCCGGGTGCAACCATCGACGCGGGCAGCATGCTCCAAGGTCGGCGGGATGCCTTCAAAATAGCCCTTCATGATCCAGGTCGATAGCGGCAGGATCAGGCTGCAATAGGCGATCACCAGCCCGGTGCGGGTATCGAGCAGGCCGGCCGCACGGAAGATGATGAAGAATGGCAGGATGAGCACCAGGCTTGGCGTCATGCGGGTGAGCATCAGTGCCCACAGAGCGCCGCGTAAGCCGCGGTTGCGCCCGGCGATGGTGAAGCCATACCCGGCAAGCGCGCCGAGCGCCACGTTGATGGCAGTGCTGAAGGCAGCCACCACGATGCTGTTCCAAATCCCGAACGGCACCTTGCGGGCGGCGACGCTGGCAGCTCCGGTGGCTTGCGGCGCGATGACTTGGCGGTAGTTGTCGAGCGTCAGGTGATGCGGCAGCAATTGCGGCGGACTGCGCACCAGCTCGGCCGAAGGCGACACGCTCATCACCAACAGCCAGGCAAACGGCGCCACCGACCAGATCAGAATGATGACCGCGGCTAGGCGCACCGCAACATCGGCGATCCGTTCCCGGTGCGGCAAAACGCGGCGCAGGCGCGGGCGGGTGACGGCCGGGGTAATCGCTGCGGTCGGCGTGCGGGTGCGCACCAGTTGCGCCAGCGGCACCGCCGATTCTGCGCCCGTCCGCCCGCTGCCCGGCGCCAGCAACAACACGAAATAGGCCACGGCGAGCAGCAGGCAAACAATGGAGAGCAAGTACAGCAGGGCCGCGCCTTGGCCGAAGCGGAAATATTGGAACGCCTGAACGTAGCCCAGCCACGAGAACACGGTGGTGGCGCTCCCGGGGCCGCCCTTGGTGATGGTCCAGAACAAGTCGAACGCCATGATCGCGTTGATGCTGGTGAGGATCAGGACGAGCAACATCATGGGCCGCAGCCAAGGCAACGTGACCCGGCGGAAGCGGCGCCAGGGCCCGGCGCCATCCACCCGGGCCGCCTTGTGCAGCGAGTCGGGCATGGATTGCAGCCCGCCAAGCAGGAGCAGGCAGGTGAGCGGCGCCTGGTTCCAGACATAGACCAGCGCCACCAAGCCAAACGCCACGGTCCCATTGCCAAGCCAATGCACGGAGGAACCAATCAGGCCAAGGTCGAGCAACAAGCCGCTGAGCGGGCCGTAATCGCCGTTGAAAATCCAACCCCACAGGATGCCAACCGCCACCGGCGACATCGCCCACGGGACCAACACGAGGGCGCGCAATAGGCCCCGTCCAGCGAAGCGGGCGTTCAACACCACCGCCATGCCGAGCCCAACCGCCAGCCCGGCCAGCACCGTCGCCGCCGTGAACACCGCGGTGCGGATGAACGCGGCAAGAAACGCCGGGTCGGAGAACGCGCTGGCGTAGTTGCCCAGGCCCACGAACACCCATCGATGGGTGAGCACGTTGATTTCGTGCAGGCTCAGCAACAACGAATACACCAGTGGGATGCCGATGACCGCGAACACTGCCAGCAGGGTGGGGGCGGTCAGCAGCAACGGCACCCAGCGGGCCGGCACGTGCCATGGCCGCAGGGCCGCAGCGGGACGCGTGAGAGCCGAGGAAAAGCTCGACACGCCGGCGCCTAACCGGGATACCGCGCTTTCATCACGCCGACTTGCTTGCGCAAATCGTCCACTAGCGCCTCGGTGGCCTGGTCGCCGCGGATGTAGTCTTGCAGCGCGCCCATCATGTACCAGTCCCAATCCGAGAACCACAGTGTCTTGGCGACGTCGCGCGGCGTCGAGATTTCAAGCTGATGGCGAGACAGGTCGACGTCTTTCCATTGCCTGTAGGAGTTGATGATCTCCGGATCGTCGAGCATTTCCTTATACGGCGTGCCGAGACCAAACTCGAGCGCCCATCGCTTGATGACGTGATACTGGCCATCCTTGGCCTTGCCGCCGAAGAAGCGCATCAGGTTCCACACGCGCCCGGCGTCCACCGGCTTGCCACCCATCAGGTACAGCGAGGCCCAGGAGAAGGTGGAATGCGTGGCGCCCGGCATCAGCACGGTCTTCACCTTGCCGGCGCATTGCGACAGCTTCGGGTCGTTCAGCACCTTCTGATCGTAGTCGTGCAGCGGCATGAAGCTGTGTTGGCCGGTGGCAAAACTCGGCACGCTTTCTTCCGGCAGAGTGAAGATGTCCGGCTGCACCAGGCCTTCCTTGTACAGCGTCCGGTGTAGCTCAAGCACGCTCTTGAACTTGTCGTCGAACACCGGTTCGTATTTGTCGTCGAACACGCGGGCGCCCTCGGAATACCAGATCGCGAATATGCTCCAAGACAGGCTGGCCCAGGTATGCTGCCACGCGCTGACATAGGGGAACTCGGCAATCTTATCGCGCTTGAGCTTGCGCGATTGGTCCAACATCTGTTCCCATGTGGTGGGCGGCTCAAGCTTGGCTTGGTCGAGATGCGCCTCGTTGACGACGAACGCGATATGCCCGGAATAGTAGGGCAGGCCGCCCAGCTTGCCGTCCGGCATCGACAAGTTGCGCACGCCAACCGGCACGATGCTGTCCTTGATTGCGGCAACGTCCGGCAGGCCCTCAACATCGCGCGCCCAGCCGCCAGCAATCCAACGCGCCAGCGTCGCCTCCTCGCTGTAGAGCATGTCGAAATCTTTGCCCGCGATCAGCATGGTTTCAACCAGCGCCTGATACTCGCCGGCCACAAGCTGGTAGTCCACGTTCTCGTCGTACAATTTGGAGAAGGTTGCGACATTCTCCGCCGCGATGTCTGGGTGGTACTGCCAGCCAACGAAATGCATCGCCGTGGCGGGCTTGGCCTGAGCGGGCGCGCTTACGGGCGGCAGAGCAGCAGCGGCAGCAGCCGCGGCGCCGAGACGAAACACCGAGCGCCGCCGCATCAAATAGGCCGCGAGCGCCGTCTCTCTCATGTCGTCATGTCGCATGGCAAAGTTCTCCCGTAATCAGTGACAAGCCGCGCTGTCGTCTTCCCCGTGATTATTGCTGATACATAGGCAGGCAAGATGTTGCCGCGACGCAAGCCCGGCCATCACGCTGAATGCCACCACTGGCCGCCGACCACGAGGCCTTCCGCGGTGATGCGCTGCGTGCCGGTGACGAACTGGCCGAGCACGTCCTCGTACTGGAACTCACCCTCTTTGATGTCGAGGATACTGGCATCGCCGACGCTGCCAGGCCTTAAGCTGCCCAATTCCGGCCGCTGCAAGGCACGCGCTGCGTTGACTGTGGACGCTGCTATGATGTCCGTGAGCGGCATGCCCAGATAGAGGAACTTCGACATCGTGGTGACCTGGTCATAGGCCGGGCCATTGATGCAAAGCGTGTGCACGTCGGACGAAATCACGTCGGGCGGAAACCCGGCTTGCATCATGGCTCGCGCCGTCTGCCAAGAAAAGCTTCCCTTGCCATGGGCGATGTCGAAAATCACCCCGCGTTCGCGCGCGGCCAGCACCGCCGGGCGCACCTCGCCGCGCCCATCCACCGGGGCGTTGGGGAACGGGCGATAACAATGGGTGAGAACATCACCGGGCCGCAACCGCTCCACCACCGCCGAGTAAGAGGGCGGCGGCTCATCGATATGCACCATCATCGGCAGGTTGCACTCGTCCGCCACCAGCAGCGCCACGTCCAACGGCGCGATGCCCGACGTGCCGCTTGCGATCCGCCCGATGCGCACTTTGATGCCGACGATCAAGTCCTTGTTGGCGTTCGCCACCTCCATCGCATCGCGTGGCGCCATCAGCCTTATGTCATGGCTTTCCCCCACCATGACCCGGTTCGAGAAGGCATAAATGCCGGCAAAGGACACGTGCAGGTAGGCCAGGATGCGCACGGCACACGGCTCGATCACGTGCTTGCGGAAACCGGCGAAGTTGCCCGGTCCGGCCGAACCGGTGTCGACGCAGGTCGTGACCGCGCTTGACCGCGCATAGGCCTCCGCATCCACGCCGAGCGAAGTTCCGCCCCAATAGACATGCGTGTGAAGGTCAATCAGCCCCGGTGTCACGATTTTGCCCGACACATCGCGCACATCGCAGTCGCCAAGCCGGCCGGTCTCGCCCACGCCCACCACTTTGCCATCGGCGAAGGCCACATCCATCACAACGTCTAGCCCTTGCGAGGGGTCAATGACCCTGCCGCCCCGCAACACCAATGCCCGGCTCAACGCAAGACGCCCCAAGAGCTCATCTGCGTACTCCTCATTCGCCTGGCCCGACCATGCCGAACCCGTCAGGCGCCTGCAACACAAAGTTGCTTTTCTCGATCAATTCGTGCTCAATCGCAAAGCGGGCTGCTGTCGTCCGAATCGCGGAAACTGACAAATTGCTGCTTGATGCGCCGCAGGGTCTGCTGAGCGGAGCGGCTGTTGCGCAGTGCAACCAGGTAGGCGAGCGCATCGATCATCAGCAAGCTGCTGTAGCGCAACGAGGTCGCGCCGAAAACGTCGCTGTGGTCATTGCCCGGGATGGTCACTGCCAAGTCAACCGCCGCTGCCAAGGCGCTGGCTTCCGCCGTGAGCGCCAAGGTCACCGCGCCATATTCGCGCGCGATGCCCACCGCTCGCAGCAGTTCGGCATTGCGCCCGGTCAACGAGCAGCACAGCACCGTGTCATGCCGTGTCACGGTGGCTGCCAGCATCATCTGCATGACGTGATCACGCGACGGGACGGCCGCAACGCCGAGGCGGAACAGTCGGTTCTGGATTTCGTCAATCAACCAGCTGGAGACGCCGCCGCTGCCGAAAATATACAGCGTCCGAGTGGCGCCGATGCGGTCGGCCGCCCGCTCAAGAGTGTCGGTATCCAGCATATGCGCAGCCATCGCGATGGCGTGTTGCGCCCGGCGGACGGTGCGGGAGACCACGTCCGCCGTATCGCCCGGCGGCACCGGCGGTTCTAGGTAGCGCAGGCCGACACGCAGACCGCTCATGACCTTCAGCTTGAGGTTGCGCAAGCCTTCGCATCCCGCCACGCGGGCAAACCGCGTGATCGTGGGCGCGGAGACGCCGATCCAAGTTGCCAGCTCTTCGATCGGCTTTTCGACGAACTCTCCTGGCGAGGTCAGGATGGCCGCGGCAATGGCACGGTGCGCCCGCGACAGCCCAGGCTCGAGGGCCGCGATGTGGCTGAACACATCCCCATGCAGCCGTTGGCTTGCCTGACCCGAGGGCCGCCCGCTTGTCCTGTGGCCAGCCGGCACGGTTAATTTCTCGACCAAAGCGGACGTCCCCCTCGCGCGCGGCGATGAAGCTGCTGGCGACCGGTGACGCTGTATCGCATCAATGGGGAGAATGAAACTTTTTGATCAAATTTTGCCCGAGCAGCCCATCATGGTCGCGTCGCGAACGGCGCAGGCACCGTCAGCCGTTGGAGCACGGTTAGGTCTGGACTAAGCCCCCAGCCAGCGCCGGGCGGCAGTGCAACCCATCCCGCGACACAGCGCGGCGCCTGCGGGAACAGATCGCCCCACAGCCGGAGCTGAGACACAGGCCATTCCAGCAGCGCGGCATGCGGATCAAGATCGGCAAGCTGGGCGAGCAGGTGCAGGTGCATCGTCACGTTCAGCGCCGTCGTGAACGAATGGCTGGCCACGCGCAGCCCGGCATCACTGGCACGCTGCAGCATCTCGGCCGCAACCAGCAACCCGCACCGGGTCGCATCGGGCTGCAGCACATCGACGCAACCGCCGCTGACCAACGCATGCAAACCACGCAGGCTGCATTCCCCCTCCCCGGCGGCGACTGGCACCATGCCGAGACCACGCAACTTCGCTTGGCCGGCGAGATCATCGCGGTCCAGCGGTTCCTCAATCCACCCCAGCCCAAAGCGGGCAAACCGTTGTAGCCGGCTCGCCGCGGTGTCAAGCGACCACGACTGTGCCGCATCGACCATCAAGTCCAAGGATCCAACCGTATCGCGCGCCGCCTCCAAGAACGCGATATCGCGGGCCTCGTCGATGCCGAAAGGCGGCCAGCCGATCTTGAAGGCATCGAACCCGGTGCTGCGCTCCGAAGCCAACCTGGCATGGGTCGCCTCTGGCGTTGCAGCAACTTTACCGCTGGCATAGGCGCGGACCCGGCTTGCCGGCCGCGGCGACAGCAGCCGGGCCACTGGCAGGTCAGCGCGCTTGCCCGCAAGATCCCA
>CAXTRX010000034.1:16648-25021 GCA_964246785.1 uncultured Acetobacteraceae bacterium
ATCCCACAGCGCCAATTCGGCCGCGGCAATCGCCTGCGTGACGGCGCCATCGCGGCCGATCCACTGCGTCCCCCGGTCCAGCCTGCGCCGCAGCCCGGCCACGTCTGCCGCATCGCTGCCGCGCAGGAGATGGATCAACCCCTGCGCACTGACATGGGTCACCGGCGCATAAACGGCTGCCTGCATGACGAAAGGGCTGCCATGGCCCTCGCCCCACCCGACATGGCCGTCTTCCGTGACCAGGCGCAGCAGGAAGCAGTGCTCGGGCCGCGGGCTCAATGCATCGGCCGGGCGCTCCAGAAAGAATGCGTCGACGGCCTCGATGCGGCTCATGCCACGCCGAACCAGCGTTGCTTGATGGCGTCGTAACTCCCATCGGCCCGCCGCGCCGCGATGGTCGCATCGATGGCCGCAACCAGCTCGGTGCTGTGCTTGGGAAGCACGGCAGCCAAGTCCCCGCCGTCGTAATCTCCCACCAGGCGAAGCGGCGCACGGGTTTCGCGGATGAACGCTGCGGCCCCGCCGCGGCCCACCACGGCGGCATCGACTTGGCCCAACTGCACCGCGAGCAGCACCTCGGGCAAGCCGGGCAGGCGGCGCAGGTCGCCGGCAAAGGCGTGGTCGCGGGCGAACTGGTCCTGAACCGACCCGGCGGCCGCCGCCACGGTCTTGCCGCGTAAATCGCCAATGTCGTTGATCTCGTGATTGGTCAGGGGCGCGGCAACGGTAATGGAGTCCGTCCCATACGGCGTCGAGAAATCGAACGCGGCAGCCCGTTCAGGCGTGACACGAACCGCCGACATCGCACAGTCGAACTGGTGCGCAATCAAGCCGGGCAGGATGCCGCGCCAATCGAGCCGGATGAAGGCCGCGCGAACCCCCAAGCCAGCCGAGATCAAGCCGGCCCAGTCGATATCGTAGCCTTGCAGCGCACCGTCTTCCCCGGCAAAGGTGTAAGGCTTGTTGGCTCCCGTGGTGGCAACGCGCAAACTGCCGCGTGCCTTGACGCCATCCAGCGTGGACGACTCTGCGCGCGCAGGCCGGAGCGCCAGCAAGCTGGTGGCCAGAACGGCGCGGCGGGCAATCAGCGCCTGGCCACCCTGCCGCACTAGCGACGGCCATTGAGCATGTAGAACGGCTCCGACACGTCCAAGTGGCGCAAGATCTCCGCCTGCCAACGATGCACGTAAGGCCGCAAGGCTCGCATCTGCTCCGCCTTCACCGGATCGGCCGCGCCGCCACGATGCCGGGTCACGAACTCACGCACCTCGCGGTTGAGGGCGTCCTCGTCAATCGTCGTGACACGGCCATCCCGCACAACAACGCAGCCATTCACCACCACGTCGCGCACGTGCGACCCTTTGGCGCGGGATAGCACCAGATCCGGCACTGGCAGGTCCGGCGTGGTCCATGGATCGGACAACATTTCGGCGGTATCCAACACGACGAGGTCCGCGAGTTGGCCCGGCGCCAGGGTTCCGACCGCCCCGCCATAGCCGATTGCCGCCGCCGCGTTCACCGTCGCCGTTGCCAGCCAGGCCGTGGCCGGCAGCACCTTGTCAGACGCAAGATCAAAGCCCGGGACACGGTGCAGAACGGATGTCAGGCGTAGTTCCTGGAACGGGTCGTCATCATCGTTGAGGCTCTTGTCGTCGATCCCCATTGCAACCCGCACGCCCGCGCGAAGCATGTGCCAGACGGGCGCGATGCCGTTGCGAACGTGCAAGTTGCAGCTCGCATGGTGGGTGATACCGGCCTGCGTCTCCGCCAGCATCGCGATGTCGGCCTCACTCAGCCATACGGCATGGCCGAGGCTCAGGTTGGGCGCCAGCAAGCCCATGTCGCCCAGGAACGCCACCAGTGATTTGCCAAAGGCTTTGATGCCATAGGCGCGCTGATGCGGCGTTTGCAGTGTGTGGAGGTGGATCGGCAGACCATTCAGCGCGCGCGCCCGGTCACGCACGCGCACCAGGAACCGCTCCGTCGTGCCATGCGCCCAGGATGGCGCAAGCAGCATCCGGCTCATGCCCTCCGGTCCAGCTTCGAAGCTTTCGCGCAAGGCCTCGAACTGGTCGAAATAGTCGTGCTCGATCTTCTCCGCATCATACGTCAAAACGGGACGCATGAACGCAGCCAGATCATCCGGCAAGCTGGCCAGGAATCCCGCCTCGTCCGGGACGAAGCGATTGCGATTGCGCACCGCCGGCGAATAGGCAAGCCGTATGCCGCACGCGCGATACGCCTGCACCGCCTTGAACGCCTCTGCGGTGGCGTTCGGCCCCTCGTCGTTCCAGCCGGTATGATGGAGCGCCGTGCAGCCCATCCGCAGGTGCCGGACCGCGGTCAGCGCGGCACAAAGCTCGTTTGGAAGATAGACCATCGTGGCCCAATCCAGGAACGCGTTCTCAAGATAGTCGTAAGGAACGCCCTTCTGGATCGGCGACAGGCCGCGGCCATGACTATGTGCGTCGATCAAACCCGGCATGACGAGCTTGCCCGCACCGCCGACGAGTTCGGCCTCAGGATACCTGTCCTGCAACGCCGCCAGTGGCGCGACCTCGACAATGCGGTTTGCGTCCACCGCCACGCCGCCGCCCGCAACCACATCACCCCGCACCGGATCAGACAACACCTGATCGCCCGCGACAATCAGCATCAGCTTGCTCCTGATTTACACCGGTCGGCGTTGACACTGGCCTTCGTCACCCTAGAAGGCACTTACCCCCTTGTCATTGCCAGGAGCGCTTGCGACGTGGCGATCCAGGGCGGCATGCAGAGTGCGGCGGCCCTGGCTTGCCGCGCCGCCAAGCAGGTGGCTCGCAACGACAACGAAGCGGCATTTCACGAGAGGCATGACCACCCTGACTGGTATTGAAGGGAACGCTTACAGCGACGCCTCGATCGCCCGGCCGAGCAAATCAAGCCCAAGATCGATCTCCTCGTCGCTCACCGTAAGCGGGGGCGCGATGCGAAACACGCCGCCCATGCCGGGCAATTGGACGACGTTCATGCTGAGCCCAAACTCCATGCAGCGCCGGGTGATCGCGGCGCCCAGCTCGGCCGCCGGCTGCTTGCTTTGCCGGTCAACCACGATCTCCATGCCGAGCAGAAGACCACGCCCGCGCACGTCGCCAATGCAGCCAAACCGCTGCTGCAATGCGCGCAAGCCATTTTCCAGCCGCGCGCCAGACGTGTTGGCGCGCTCCACCAGCCCGTCCCGCATCACGATCTCGAGCACCTTCAAACCCACCGCGGCAGGCAGCGGGTCCGACACATGCGTCGTGTAGAACAGAAAACCTCGCTCGTGGCAGACTTCCTCGATCTCGGCCGTCGTCACCACCGCCGACAACGGCAAGCCTGCGCCCAAGGTCTTCGATAGGGTCAGGATGTCCGGCACCACGCCGTCGCGCTCGCAGGCGAACATCAGCCCGGTGCGGCCGATCCCAGTCTGCGCCTCGTCAACGATCAGCTTCATGCCACGCTCGCGGCACTTCTCGTGCAACGCGGCAAGGTACCCGTGCGGCAGGTCGATCACCCCGCCTGAACTCAGGATCGGTTCGGCGATGAAGGCTGCAAGGCTGCCAACCGACTGGCGGTCGATGAGATCGAACCCGTAATCGAGTTCCGCCTGCCAATCCATCCTGCCATCCCGCTCGAACCGCGGACGGTACGGGTATGGCGCCGGGATCGCCAGCGAACCGACGGCCGCAGGGCCATAGCCGCGGCGGCCAGCGCTGTAGGTCGCGGAAGCGGCTCCCCCGGTCATGCCGTGCCAGGACTGGGCGAAGCTCACCACCTCGTATCTGCCGGTTGCCAGCTTGGCCATTTTGATCGCCGCCTCATTGGCCTCGCCGCCGGTGCTGAGCAGCATCGACCGTTCAAGCCCGCCTGGTGCCAGGTCGGCCAGACGGGTCGCCAAGTCGACCACCGGGCGCGATAGCATGCCGCTAAACAGATGATCCAGATGTCCCGCGGCGGCGGCGATCACGGCGTGAATTTCCGGATGAGCGTGCCCCAGGATGGCGCTCATCTGCCCCGAGGTAAAATCCAGTATCGCGCGCCCATCGGCATCGTAGACGAAACTACCCGCAGCGCGCTCGATGATGAGCCGCTCAAACTTGCCCCCGTAGCGGATCAGATGGCGCTCGGCCCGGCGCCAGAACTCAGCATCCACGTTCTTCGACACTGCAGCCTCGCTGATGTAGCGGCCAGGCGGCTGCCGCCACGTGCCCAATCACGCGACCTTCGTCCGAAACGGGCGCCGTTGTCAAAATGCCGGCCCTCGCCAGTCAGGGCTTTGCGCGGCTCTGCTGGGAACGGCTATGCGCGGTGCGTAGGTCGGCGAGGAAACCGTTGACTTGCGTCCTGAGCATGGCGCTTTGGCCACTCGCCGTCTCGGCTGACGTCAACACCTCCCGCGACTGCGTCCGTGTATGCTGAGCCTGCTCGGTCAGGGCTGAAATGTTCACAGCGACAATGGCAGTGTCGGCCGCCGCTTGCTGCACCGATTGCGCAATCTCCCAGGTCGCAGCGCCTTGCTCGGCCACCGCCGAAGCGATGGTGCGGGTGACCTTGTCGATGTGGTCCAGTGTCTCGCCTATGGAGCCGAGGGTCGCGACTGCGGCTCCAGTCTCGAGCTGCATGGAACCAACCTGATCGGAGATGGCCTCCGTTGCCTTGACCGTCTGACTGGCCAGTGCCTTGACCTCTTGCGCCACGACCGCAAACCCCCGGCCGGCTTCACCCGCGCGGGCAGCCTCTATGGTGGCATTGAGCGCCAGTAAGTTTGTTTGCGCGGCAATGCCAGCAATCAGGGAAACGATGCCCCCAATTCGATCTGCCATCGCGTTTAGGCCCGTGACGCAGTCATCGGTTTTTGCTGCCTCCCGCACCGCCCGGGTTGCGAAGTCGGCCGCTTCCTTGACCCGGCCGCTGATCGCTTGAACGGACGTCGAAAGCTGCTCCGTCGTGGTCGCAACCGCTTGCACGTTGGCGCTGGCTGCCGCAATCGCACGTGCGGCGGCCTGCGCGCTCTCGCCATTGCTGGCGGCCGTGGCGTCCATCGCGAACGCCGTATGCTTCATCGCCTCGGCCGAGTCGCCGAGCGTCATCGCGACGCCACCGACCAACGCCTCGAACTGCGCTGCAAGCTGCACCTGCTCCGTCAGCCTCTGCCATATCAGCATTGAACCTGCGAAGGCTCCAAGCCGATCGGTGAGAGAAATCGCGGTCAGTTCCAGCGTTTCGTGGCCAAGCAAGATGCGCTTGCTGTACGGCAGCCGCGCCGGGTCAGACAACGTGCTGAGCATCTCGGCGGGATTGTGAAACAGGCGATGTGCCATGCCTCCAAGGTTGTCGAGCGACAGGCCCGGATGCTCGCCAACCATGGACAGCAGTGCCGATGCTTGAGGATTGATGTAAGTGACCGGTAGTTGCGCAGTAGCACCCACGGTCATCACACCGATAGGAAGTTGCTCAATGATCTGGCCTTGCAAGAATGCGTGGCGAACGACCTCCCGGAGTCGTCTCAGCGCATCGGCCATTTGGCCGATTTCATCGCGTCTATCGGCATACTTGATGCCAAAATGGGTGTCGCCATCGGCCATTGCTCGAACGGCGAGAGTCATCGCCCGAAGCGGACTTGCCATCGCCTGAACTGTGAGCAGACTTGAAAACACGATTAAGGCGACAAGCACAGCACCAAGCGTGAACATCTGCTGCCGGTCACGCAGGCGATCATGCCATGCCTCCCTCGCGGCCTGTTCGGCTTGGACCCTGAAAAGCCTGATGCTCTGCAGCACCGCTGCGGCCAGGCTGTCGTTTGCGGGGACAACATCCGATTTGATTTCCGCCTCGGCGGCAGCGGCCGCGTCGATCAAGGCGTTACTTGCTCGGACCAAATTGCCCCCAGCGTCCGCCAGCGCGTCCAACTTCTCCTGCGGCGCCTCTTCAGGCAACATGCTCGTCAAATCGCTCAGCAACGTGGACGACGTCACCATTTCGCGCTGCACGGCCGCTGGCAACGAGGCCTCACCTGTGGCCAAGAAGCGCAGCACATCGGCCTGTAATTGCTGCATCGAAACTTCATAGAGGCGTAAGCTGCGGGCCGCTTCCGTCGTGCCTTGCAGAGCCACCGCTGGCAGATCGCCTCCGTCGGTCTTGATGCGGATTTCGACTATGCTGTGTTCAAGCTCGAGCAGGCGGGATGCAAAGTCGGCCTGGGCTGCGCTAAAGCTGCCGTCCCGCGTGGTTATCATGTCCTCCCGCTTGGATGCGGCCGACGTCAGAGCAGCTTCAAAACGAACCAGGTCGGCAAGCGATTCCTGCAGCCATGGCATCACCCCGGCATCCGCCTGCTCGAGAAAAGGCGCAATCAGATCATGCGCGCACCGCTGTTCCTGCCGAATCAGCGTCACTGTTGCAGCAACGTCCAAACGGCTCTGCTGCAATTGAAGCTGCTGACCTTGCAGTTGCATGCGCTGAGTTGCGAGCATAGCCGAGTTCAGGCCCGCTTGGGCGATTGCCGCAGCGTCTCGCCGGTCGGCAAGCCGATCCTGGCGCCCAAGACTGCTCGCCACCAGCCAGACCAGACTGCCCAGCAACAGGAGCATGAGCGCGCACGACGCCGCCAACCTTAGGCTGATGGGAAGGTTGCGCAGCCAGCGCATGCAACGGCCTCGCTCATTTCAGGATGTCCCCAGTGTCGGGCATCAAGGTTAACAACGGATGACGATCCTGTCGGCTACCTGCGGCACACCACCGCCACGCTCACAGCCGGGCCTGATACAGCTCCTTGGGCCATCGCCGATGCATCCAAAGCCAGCTTCCCGGGCGCGCCCGTATCCATCGTTCCAGCGTATCGTTCATCGCCTGCGTCACCGCCATCAGGTCCGCCCGGCTGTCGCCTGTGTCCGGCAGCGTCAGTGGCGGCTCGCACACCAGGCGAAAGCGCGCCGGGCCGATGCGGACGACGTAGCCGGGGATCACTGGGCAGCGGAAGCGAAGCGCCAGCAGGGCAAGCGCCGGCGCCGTCATCGCAGGACGTCCGAATAGCCGTGCCTCCACCCCGTCATTCATCTTCTGGTCCATCAGCAGGCCCAGGAACCCGCCCGCCCGCAGATGCGACACCGCTTGCCGCGCACCCGCCGCACCCTTGGCAAACATCGGCATCTCGTCGTGCAATCCCTGCTGCCGCAAGGACCGGATCAGCACGTCCACCTCCGGGTTGGCAGCGGCCCGGAACATCGAGGCGAACGGCACGCCATAAGCGGCGCAGGCCAGCGGCAGCAGCTCCCAGTTGCCAAGATGGCCGGAGAAGAAAATCCCGGGTCCACCTTGGGCTGCCAACGGCGCCAAATGCTCGGTGCCTGCCGCCTCCCAGCCAGGGCCGCTCGGTGTTCCCTGGCGCAACGCCGCCAAATGAGGAAACTCGCCCAGCGTGCGCCCGAGATTGTCCCACGCGCCGCGGACCACGCGCCGCCGCCCCGCCGCGTCCAGCTCGGGCAGCGCCAGGCGCAGGTTGACGTCAGCCACGCGCGATACCGGCAGGGCTGGCCCCAACGTGCGCGCCAACCAGCCGCCGAAGTTGGAGGCCCGCCGTGGGCCCAGGCTGCGGAACAAGCCCAATGCCAGCCGGGCCGCCGCCGCCTCCAGCCGAAACAGCCAGCGTGTCACGCCAACCCCCTCACGCCAACTCAGCCAGCAACGCCGCCACCAACGCTTGGTCATCCCAGCGCAGCCGAACCCCCAGCACCGTCACTGCGCCACGCCAGGCTGGCGGCAGGCGAGCGGCGTCCTTCGCCGTGGTGACCAAGGTGGCGCCGAGCTGCTCGGCACGCTTGCGCAATCGCTCCAGCTCGGCATCGCCGAACCGGTGATGGTCCGCAAACGCTTGCGTGGCGGCCACGCTTGCGCCGGCCTGGGCTGCTGTGGCGAAGAACTTTTCCGGCCGCCCGATCCCGGCAAACGCCAGCGCCCGCACCCCGTCCAGGCGAGGCCCGCACGGCTCCAACTGCGCCCGCAGCACTGGCAGGGCCGCGGGCAATGCCGCCAACGCGCCGTATTCGTCGGGCCCGATCAGCACGGCGGCCCGGCAGCGCGCCGCCGCAGCCGCCACCGTCTCACGCAACGGCCCGGCCGGCAGCACACGCTGGTTGCCGAACCCGGCGCCGCCATCCACCACCAGCAACGAGGCATCCTTCACCAGGCTGGGATGCTGCAGCCCGTCATCCATCACCAGTACGGTGGCGCCGGCCGCCACTGCCGCCCGCGCGGCTTCCGCCCGGTCCGCCGCCACATAGGTCGGCGCAACGGCCGCGAGCAACAGCGCTTCGTCCCCCACCTCCGCCGTTGTGTGGCCCGGCGCCACCGTAC
>CAXTRX010000035.1:0-18338 GCA_964246785.1 uncultured Acetobacteraceae bacterium
TGACAAACCCTACAATCCCAACCATCGCGCCGCTTGACAGCCGCATTACTCAGCCACGAAGCCGGGTGCGGGCTCGGATGCCACCACCGCGCGTGGCGGCCGCCGCGTGCCAAGCAACCGGTCCACCCACGGATCGACGTAGCGGCGGTAGAGCCCGGCGAACCCGTCAGGAAACACGACGACGACAGCAATGAACAAGGCGCCCATCGCGAACAGCCAGACCTGTGGCAGATCTTCAGAGAACGTCGTCCGCGCGTAGTTCACCAGCAACGTGCCATACACGGCGCCAAAAATCGACGTCCGTCCGCCCACGGCGCAGTAGATCACCATCTCAATCGACGGCACGATGCCTACCAGCGAAGGCGACATGAAGCCCACCTGCAGGGTAAACAACGCGCCGCCGATCCCAGCCAGCCCTGCGGCGAGGCAGAACACGAAGATCTTGAAGCTGGCCACTTCATAGCCTGAGAACCGCACACGGTCCTCCCGGTCGCGAATCGCCACCAGGATGCGGCCCAACTTGCTGCGCCGGATGAACTGCGCCACCACGAGGGTTGTGAGCAGCAGCACCACGCAGCCGACATACAAAATGTATTTCGCGCTGTCGGTGCGGATGTCCCATCCATTGAGTGTGCGCAGATCGGTGATGCCGTTGACGCCCCCGGTGTAACCCTGCTGCCCGATAATCAGGATGGTGAGGATCGAGGCCAAGGCCTGGGTGATGATGGCGAAGTAGGTTCCGCCGACCCGGCGCTTGAACATCGCAAACCCAATCACGGCCGCCAGCAGCAACGGCACCATCGGTATGGCGATGAGCGCGAAGCTCAGATGATGGAACGGCGTCCAAAAAAACGGCAGTGCGGTGATCTGGTTCCAATCCATGAAGTCGGGGATGCCCGGCGTCGACTGGATTTTGGTGGCCTCCGGCGTCGATGCCTCAAGCTTCAGGTACATCGCCATGCAATAGCCACCGAGGCCGAAGAACACGCCCTGGCCCAGGCTCAGGATGCCGGCGTCGCCCCAGCACATCACGAGGCCGACGGCCACGAAAGCGTAGGTGAGATACTTGCCGAACAGGTTGAGCCGGAACGGATCCAGGATGGCGGGAAAGACCGCCAGCAGCAGCACCGCGAGGATGGCAAAACACAGCACGTCCTTGCGGGTGATGAAGGCGTTGCTGTTCATCGCCGCACCTTCAACACGAACAGACCCTGCGGCCGGATCATCAGGATCACCACGACCGAGAGCAAAACCAGCACCTGCGCCATCGAGCCGCTGAGAAAGAACTCCAGCGTGGAGCGCGCCTGCGAGATGGTGAACGCCGATGCGATGGTGCCCGCCAGGCTTGCCGCACCGCCGAACACCACCACCAGGAATGTGTCCACGATGTAGAGCTGCCCCGCCGTCGGGCTGGTGGAGCCGATCATGGTGAATGCGCTGCCTGCCACCCCGGCAATGGCGCAGCCAAGCCCGAAGGTGTAGCGGTCCACCCTCTCGGTATCGATGCCGACCGCGCTTGCCATGGCCCGGTTCTGCATCACCGAGCGGACCTGCTTGCCCCATCCGGCGCGGAAAATGAGCAGGTACACGCCGATCGTGATGATAATCGACAGTCCCATCACAATGACGCCGTTGATCGGGATGTCGATCGAGTCCGAGACGCTGAACGAGCCGATCATCCAGTCGGGCAGGTCCACGCCCACTTCGCGGGCGCCAAACACCGAGCGGAAGATTTGCTGCATAATTAGGCTCAGGCCCCAGGTCGCCAGCAGCGTGTCAAGCGGACGTTTGTACAAGTGCCGGATCAGCGCCCATTCCACGAACATGCCCGCCAAGCCGCTGGCGATGAATGCAAGCACGATGCCCACCACGAAACTGGCGGCAAACAAGCTGGGCGCCCAGGTGGTGAACGCGGTCGAGCAGAGGTAAGTGACGTAGGCGCCCAGGATCATGAACTCGCCATGCGCCATGTTGATGACGCCCATCTGGCCAAAGATCACCGCCAGGCCGAGCGCCATCAACAGGAACACCGAAAACAACGTCAGCCCGGCAAAGCCCTGCATGGCCATGATCGAGCCAAGATCGCCGAAGGAATAGCCAAAGAGCATAGGGCGCTCCTACGTTAGCAAGTCGGCGCTGGCGTTACTGGTAGCCCGCCGGGAACGGGTTCGGCTCGATCAGCTCCGGTGTCTCGTAGACCACCTCGAACTGGCCATCCACCAAGGCCCGGCCCACCCGGGTGCGGCTCCACAGATGGTGATTGGTGTCGTGGATGCGAACGTAACCCTCTGGCGCCTTGTCAAACACGACCCCGCTCGATGCCACTGCGATCTTGTCCACGTCGAAGCTGCCAGCCTTCTCGCAGGTCAGCTTCCACAGCCACGGCCCGAGATAAGCCGCCTGGGTCACGTCCCCAATCACGGCCTTCTCGCCGTATTTCGCCTTGAACGCGGCCACGAACGCCTTGTTGTTCGGGTTGTCGAGCGACTGGAAATACTTCATGCAAGCATACGCGCCGGCGATGTTCTCGCCGCCGATCCCCACGATCTCGTCCTCGGTCACCGAGATCGTCATCAGGGTCTGCTTCTTCAGGTCGACGCCCGCGGCCTTAAGCTGCTTGTAGAAGGCCACGTTCGAGCCGCCCACCACGTCGGCATAGATCACGTCCGGCTTGCTCAGCTTGATCTTGTTGATCACCGAGTTGAACTGCGTGCTGCCGAGCGGGAAGTAGTCCTCGCCCACCACCTTGCAGCCCTCCAGGTGCCCCTCGATGTGCTTGCGCGCGATCTTGTTGGAGGTGCGCGGCCAGATATAGTCAGAGCCGATGAGGTAGAAGGTCTTGGCCTTCTTCTCGCGGTTGACCCAGTTCAACCCGGCCAAGATCTGCTGCGTCGCCTCTTGCCCGGTGTAGATGACGTTCTTCGACTGCTCGAGTCCTTCGTAGAAGGTCGGGTAGTACAGCATGCCATTGAGCTGCTCGAACACTGGCAGCACCGCCTTGCGGGAGGCCGACGTCCAGCAGCCGAATACCGCGGCGCAGTGGTCGCTCGCCAGCAGCTTGCGGGCTTTCTCGGCGAACGTGGGCCAATCGCTGGCGCCGTCCTCCTGCACGATCTTGATTTGCCGGCCCAGCACGCCGCCCGATTCGTTGATCTGCTCGATCGCCAGCTTCTCGGCTTCCGTCGCACCGGTCTCGCTCAGCGCCATGGTGCCGCTCAACGAATGCAGAATGCCGCAGGTGACCGTATCATCGGTCACTGCCAGCCCCGATGTGTTGACTTCGGTCGTTGGCTTGTTGGCCGCCCGCGCGCCGCGTGGCAGCACACCGGCCAAGGGCGCTGCGGCAATGCCGGCGAGCAGAGCCCGGCGGCGAAGATTGAAGGCGGCGTGGTCCGGGACGTCAGCCATTCATGGCCTCCAAGCGTTACAGGGCAGATCACGATCGATTGGCGCAGCATCCCGGCTTATGTTGCGATACGGGAATACGTTGAATGACGTACTGCCCGCGTTTCCCGGGCGCTTGACCGTATCGCCCCGGCGCGATGGACTGTCCGCCACGCTCGCAAACACCAAAACGAAGGACGATACATCCGTATGGCGAAACGCCAGCGCATCGTACGCATCCGCCGGGACTACAACCAGTGGGTTGCAAACGAGACAATGGAGGATTACGCGCTTCGCTTCACCGCCCGGGGTGCCCGGCGCTGGTCGGCTTGGCGCGTGGCGAACACGGCGCTGGGTGCAATTTCCTTCCTGGCGCTGGAGGCGATTGGCGGCACCATCACTGTCGATTACGGGTTTGCCAATGCTGCCTGGGCGATCGGTTGCACAGCCGTGCTGATTTTCGCAACGGGCCTGCCGATCGCCTTCTTCGCCGCCCGCTACGGCGTCGATATCGATCTGCTCACCCGCGGCGCGGGCTTTGGCTATATCGGCTCAACCATCACGTCTTTGATCTACGCCTCGTTCACCTTCATCTTCTTTGCCATCGAGTCGGCGATCCTTGCCTCCATGCTCAAGGCGTCGCTCGGCATGCCGCTTTGGCTGGGCTACGTGGTCTGCGCCACCGTCATCATCCCGCTCGTCATGCACGGCATCACCTTCATCAGCCGGCTCCAGCTCTGGACGCAGCCAGTGTGGCTGGCACTCAACCTGCTGCCGTTCGCCTTCATTCTCGCAGGCGGCGCCCCCTTGCACGGCTGGTCCAGCTATCAGGGCGCCGGCGGCACTGGCCTCGACCTATTGTTGTTTGGGTCGGCCGCGTCCGTCGTGTTCTCGCTTGTGGTGCAGATCGGCGAGCAGGTGGATTTCCTGCGATTTTTGCCGCGACCCTCGCTTACCGTCAGCCGTCGCAATTGGTGGCTTGCGCTACTGGCGGCCGGCCCAGGCTGGATCGTGTTTGGCGCGCCCAAGCTGCTCGCCGGGTCGTTCCTCGCCTACCTCGCCGTGCGCAGCGGCCTGCTTGCCACGGACGCAGTGCAACCGACACACATGTACCGAATCGCATTCGGCTATGTACTTGCCTCGCCCACCGCGGCGCTCGTGCTCGCGAGCGTGTTCGTGGCGCTATCGCAAATCAAGATCAACGTCACCAACGCCTATGCCGGGTCGATCGCATGGTCTAATTTCTTCTCCCGGTTGACGCATAGCCATCCGGGCCGGGTTGTCTGGGTGGCGTTCAACATCGCCATTGCGCTCCTGTTAATGGAGCTGGGTGTCTACGAGGCGATTGAGCACACGTTGGTGGTTTTTTCCGATGTCGCCGCCGCTTGGGTTGGCGCCCTCGTAGCCGATCTCGTCATCAACAAGACCTTGGGTCTGAGCCCGCCCGGCATCGAATTCAAGCGGGCCCATCTCTACGACATCAATCCCGTTGGCGTAGGCGCTATGCTGCTGGCCTTGATCGCCTCGTTGTGCAGCTACTTCGGCGTGTTTGGCTCGCTTGCACAGGCGTTTTCCCCATTCGTGGCGCTTGCCGTGGCCTTCACCGCCGCGCCGTTGATCGCCTGGGCCACCAAGGGGCGCTATTATCTCGCCCGCAAGCCGCGCGCCGCGTGGGCCGCCGCCGGGCCCATCCAATGCGTGGTGTGCGAGAATGCGTTCGACCCGGAAGACAGCGCCTACTGCCCGGTGTATCAGGGAGCCATCTGCTCGCTCTGCTGCTCGCTTGATGCACGCTGCCATGACGGCTGCAAGCCTCACGCGCGATACTCAAGCCAACTCATGGCACCGCTCCGCGCCATGCTTCCGCAAGCCGTCATGGCGCGGCTGACGACCCGGCTTGGCCGCTATGGCGCCGTCTTGGCCGCGTTGACGCTGATTACGGGCGCTACCCTGCAGGTGATCTACCTGCAAATCTCGGCCACGCTGCCGGACCAAAGCCACGTCCTGGCGGCCTTCCTCAAGGCGTTCTTCCTGCTGCTCGCTGTCTGCGCCGTGGTTGCCTGGCTGCTGGTCTTGGGTCGGGAAAGCCGGCATGCGGCGCAGGAGGAGACACTGCGCCAAACCGGATTGCTGATGAGCGAGATTGAAGCCCATCGCCGCACCGACGCCGCATTGCAAAAGGCGCGCGAGGTGGCCGAGGCGGCGAACCTGGCCAAAAGCCGCTACGTCACAGGGATCAGCCATGAGTTGCGCACGCCGCTCAACGCTATCCTCGGCTATGCCCAGCTGCTCGAACGCGACACCGCCATCCCGGCGCGCCGCCGCGACGGTGTGCGCATCATCCGGCGCAGTGGCGAGCACCTCGCCGCCCTGATCGAGGGGCTGCTCGACATTTCCAAGATTGAGGCCGGCCGGATCGAGCTGCATTGCGACCGGGTCCGCCTGCCTGAATTCCTCGACCAGGTGGTTGACATGTTCCAGCTCCAGGCCAGGGCCAAGGCGGTCGATTTCAGCTTCACCCACGAGGGCCGGTTGCCGGCCGTGGTCCGCACCGACGAGCGCCGGCTTAGGCAAATCCTGATCAACCTGCTGTCCAACGCAATCAAGTTCACCCAGCGCGGCGGCGTACAACTTCGCGTCCGCTGGCGCGACGAAATCGCCGAGTTCGAGGTGGAAGACACGGGCATCGGCATCGCGCCGCAAGACCTCGAGCGCGTGTTCGAGCCGTTCCAGCGGGTGGAGAACTCGCGCGCGCCGTATGAGGCGGGCGTGGGGCTCGGGCTCACCATCACCCGGTTGCTCACGCAAATCATGGGCGGCGAGATCCTCATCAACAGCGAGCTCGGCCGGGGTAGCCGGTTCCGCGTTCGCCTCATGCTGTCCGAGGCGCTGCATGGGGCCGTCCACCCCGACAGCGGGCTTGCTGCGGAGCCGCAGGTCCAGGGCTACGCCGGCGCACCCCGGCGCGTGATGGTGTGCGATGACGACCCGTTGCACCGAGGCCTGATCGAGGACTTGCTGCTGCCGCTGGGCTTCATCGTGGTCAGCACCGCCGCCGGGCCTGAGTGTTTGCTCGCGGCCGCCCGTACGCCGCCCGACCTTTTCTTGCTCGACGTGGCGATGCCCGGGATGAATGGCTGGGAACTGGCCCGGCAACTTCGCACCCAGGGAGTGAGCCGCACACCCATCATCATGGTGTCGGCCAACGCAAACGAACTCAGCCAGGCACTGGTCGGGAATGAGAGCCACGACGACGTGCTGGCCAAGCCTATCAGCCTCGCAGTGCTGTTGGAGAAAATCGGCCGCCTGCTTGGCCTCCATTGGGTCCGGCCCGCGTCCGTGGGCGAAGGACAGTCCTATGCGCTGCTGCCGGCGCCACAGGTGGCAAAGCCCTCCCCGCTGAACTCACAACAGATCGATGGGCTACGCCAACTGGGCCTGATCGGCTACGTGCGCGGCCTACGCGACCATCTGGACGCGCTTGAACAGGAGGTGCCCGAAGCGGCGGCCTACATCCGGTCGCTCCGGCAGTTGGTGGCCGAATTCCGGCTGGACGCCTTCATGGCTGCTCTCGACAGTGGGGAGCGACAGATTGGGGAGCCACAAATTGGGGAGGTGGTGCCGCAGCGCCTCCAAGGTGTGTGAACCCGCCCAAGACCATGGTGCTCGTGGTCGACGACTCCCCACCGACACTCGGAATGCTGAACGATACGCTGGAGGCTGCCGGCTTCACCGTGCTGGTTGCGCAAAATGCCGCGGCGGCAATGCAGTTGGTGGAGCGCATCACCCCCGACGTCATCCTGATGGATGCCGTGATGCCGGGGATGGACGGGTTTGAAGCCTGCCGCAGGATGAAACAGCTCAAGGCGCTTGCCAGCGTCCCGATCATTTTCATGACCGGCCTTGCGGAAAGCCAGGATGTGGTGCGCGGCCTGGAGGCAGGCGGCGTGGATTACGTCATCAAGCCGGTAGCGCCTGACGAGGTGGTGGCGCGCATCGGCGTGCACCTGGCCAACGCCCGCCTGACCCGCAGCGCGCATGCCGCGTTGGACGTGGCTGGCCGTTTCCTGCTGGCCTGCGACCCGGCGGGCCACGTGCTCTGGGCCACGCCCCAGGCCAGCGTCATGCTGGCGTCCGGTACGGGCGGCAAACCGGTCCTGCCACCCGACGTTTGCAGTTGGGTTACTCAGTGCAGCGACATCGTGGCGCAAGCCGCTCTGGCCATAGCGCAAACCATCACCACAAGCATCGGCACGCCAGAAGCGCAGGTGGAGATTTCGCTGGTCGGCCGCATCGGGCCTGCAGAACTGCTGCTGCGCCTGGTCGCGGTCGATACGTCGAGCGAGCAATTGCTGTTGAAGCGGCGGCTGAACCTCACCACGCGTGAGGCAGAGGTGTTGTTATGGCTCGCCCGTGGCAAGTCCAACCGCGACATCGCTGAGATCCTGGGGCTCAGCCCGCGGACGGTCAACAAGCATCTCGAGGTTATCTATGCCAAATTGGGCGTCGAGAATCGCGCGGCCGCCACAGGAATGGCCGTGCGCACCGCGGGCCGCTTAGCCTCGTCCTAAAATCTGCCTGATCTCACTTCGCTCTGGCGCTTCGAGGCGCCATCCAATTCAGGCCGCTGCTGCTTGCCATCGATGCCAGTCCCAGCACGCCTATCCTCAGGTCTACCCGCACCCCGTGCCTCCTCGCGCCCGGCGTTGCGCGTGAACACGAACGAGCAGGGGCAGCCCTTGGCGGCAAGCACAGGGGCGATCCTCTCGGCTGCAAGTTTTCAGTCGTGCATGCCACCTGACAGCAGGCCATGATGAGCCGATGTCAGGAAAACACCGATTGACTGCCCGTTTTAGGGTTCCTAGCGTCCCAAACAATCAGCCAGAGCCTTGGCGGATGTGCAAAGCTTCGGACCGGCTGAGCCGGACCAAACGCCAAAGGGCGCGACGCACTTCAAGCCTGGAAGGAACCGCCTGTGCAATCGTTGGTCAAAGGTAGGCGGCAGTCCCGCGTGGCTGGCAAACTCCGCCGTTCGATCGCCGGGATTTACAGCGTGCTTATCACGGCAAACTTGGCCGTCTGGGGTTGCGCGTTTTACCTGTTTCAGAACCATCCCATCCTGCTCGGCACGGCGTTGTTGGCCTATGGCTTCGGCCTGCGCCATGCGGTGGACGCCGACCACATTGCCGCCATCGACAACGTCACCCGCAAGCTGATGCAGGATGGCAAGCGCCCGGTCACCGTCGGCTTTTACTTCGCACTTGGCCACTCGGCGGTGGTCGTCCTTGCCACCGCAGCCATTGCCGGTACGACGACGGCTTTGGCTGGCTCATTCGATCAATTCAAGGCAATCGGCGCGATCATCAGCACCAGCGTCTCGGCCTTGTTCCTGTTTGCCATCGCTGCGGCCAACATCGTCGTTCTGCGCGGCGTGTGGCGGACGTTTCAGCACCTGCGCCGGGGTGACAGCTACGTGGAAGAGGAGGTTGACGTGCTGCTTAACAGCCGCGGGCTCCTCGCCCGGCTGTTCCGTCCGCTGTTCCGCATGGTGCGGTCGAGTTGGCACATGCTTCCGCTTGGTTTCCTGTTCGGGCTTGGGTTCGACACGGCGACCGAGGTGGCCCTGCTCGGCATCTCAGCGACGCAGGCGTCCCAAGGCATGTCGATCTGGTCGATCATGGTGTTCCCGGCGCTGTTCGCCGCCGGCATGTCCTTGATCGACACGTCCGATGGCATCCTGATGCTAAGCGCTTACGACTGGGCCTACGTGAAGCCGATGCGCAAGCTGTACTACAACCTTACGATCACCAGCGTGTCGGTTGTGGTCGCCGTCCTGATCGGTGGCGTCGAGGCGCTTGGTTTAGCCGGCAACGCGCTCAAGCTACAGGGCCGCTTTTGGGATGGGGTCGGCTCACTGAACGACAACTTCAATGCGCTGGGCTTTGGCATTATTGGGCTGTTTATTTTCGCTTGGGCTGCGTCCTTGGTCATCTATCGCTACAAAGGTTTCGACAAGATCGAGATTTGCTACACCGCCAGTCAGGAGTAGCAGGCTCAGGCCAGCGCGCACGATGCAGCCTGACTTCCCCGGCGCAACCGCATGGCAGCAGGGTCGCCCAAGCTTCTGCATCGCCCAATCCTGTCTTATGACGTGCAGGGTCTTTCACGATCAGTCTAGAACGCGATTGAAGGTCAAGTTTCCCATCGGTGACCGATGCGTTGCGACGTAGCTGAACCAAATAGTCGATGCCAGGCGGCCGCCGGCAACGAACCGCCTCAACGAGGAAAGAGCAATGCAACACGTCGCCGTGATAACAGGAGGCAGCGCCGGTATCGGTCGCGCCGCCGCCCGTGCGTTTGCCGTCAAGGGCTATGCGGTCGGGCTCATCGCTCGCGGCCCCGAGCGGTTGGACGCGGCTCGCGCCGAATTGGAAGCCCAAGGCGCCCGCGTCCACACTGTCGTGGCCGACGTCGCCGACCCGGCCGCGGTAGAGCAGGCGGCGACTTCTATCGAGACGGCACTGGGGCCGATCACCGTCTGGGTCAACAACGCCATGGCGACGGTTTACAGCCCCATCCAGGGCATGGAGGCGGCCGAATTGCGCCGGGTGACCGAGGTGACCTATCTCGGTTCCGTGAACGGCACCTTGGCAGCGCTCAAGCGCATGCGCGGCGGCACCATCGTTCAGGTGAGTTCGGTATTGGCTTGGCGGGCAATGCCAATCCAGGGCGCGTATTGCGGCGCCAAGTTCGCCTTGCGCGGGTTCACCGAGGCGCTTCGGTCCGAGCTAATCCACGACCGCAGCCCGATCCACCTGACCATGGTGCATCTACCCGCGATCAACACGCCGCAGTTCGATTGGGCCCGCAACAAGACGGGGCGGCAAGCCAAGGCGCCGAGCCCCTACCAGCCGGAAGTGGCCGCCGACGCGATTGTCTACGCTGCCACGCACAAGCGGCGGGACGTGTTCGTCGGCGCGGCGACCGCACCCAGCATCGTGGTGGCCCGCCTGGCGCCGAGCCTGGTGGATGGCATGCTGGCAACGCGAGGCTACTCGTCCCAGCTCAGCAACCAGCCGGTCCCCGCAAGCGACGGCAACCTGTTCGAGCCGGCTCCAGGCGGCAGCCAAGCCGCGCGCGGCCGCTTCGATGCGGAGGCAAACAACCGGCGCGATATCTACACCAGTCGGCAGGGCGATGCCGTCGCGGCTGGCCTTTTGTTGATTGGCGGCATCGGCCTGCAGATGCTTGCCACGTCACCACTGTTTGTTGCTCCGGCACTGCTAGCCCGAGCACTTGTGCGTCGGCCGCCGCTGCCAAGATTGAACACATTGCGGCTCGCGCTCCGTACCGTCGGCCTGGCCTGACCGGTCACGAGGCCGCTGCGGATAGAAAAGGAATATGTCTATGTTCGAGTATATCGCGACTGTCATCCATCCCCTTTATGCCTTGATCGTGGTCTTGTACGGGGTTCTGCTTGGCTACCTAGGTTGGCGGCTCACGGGCAGGACACAGAAGATGAGGCTGAGTTCGTGGCCGTCCACCTCCATGAGGAAGGCCTGAGATTCCTTTCCGCGCGAGAAAGGCAGGCGCAATGAAAGTGCGATCAGGCAACTGGTTCGGGCTCGCAGATGCGAATGCGACCGGCTTCCAGCGTAGCCACCCTGCCGACCACCCGTAAAGCCGGCGCACGGTGCGTAATCAACAGCGTGGTCCGGCCGCGCATAAGTACTGCCAAAGCATCGAGCACGGCACGTTCGGATGCAGCATCCAACCCTTCGGTCGGCTCGTCGAGAAGAAGGATTGGCGCGTCTTTGAGAAGCGCACGTGCAATCGACAGGCGGCGCGCCTGGCCGCCTGAAAACCGGGCGCCGTTTTCGCCAGCAAGCGTGTCCAGGCCCTCGGGCAGGTCCGCTATGTCGGCATCGAGATGCGTGGCCCGAAGCGCATCCATCAGCTCGGCATCGGTCGCGCCGGGGCGCGCCAGCTTGAGGTTGTCGCGCACGCTGGCGTTGAACAGATGGGTCTGCTGAGACACCACGCCGAACAGCTCCCGCACTGTCTCGCCCTTAAACTCGCGCAGCGGAACGCCGCCGATCGTGACGCGGCCCTCATAGTCCCAAAAGCGCAGCAACACATTCAGGATGCTGGTCTTGCCTGATCCACTCGGGCCAACAATGCCAACCGCTTCGCCGTCGGCGACATCAAGGTCAAGCCCGTCAAGCGCCCACGGCGCGTGATCGGCGTAGCGCATCCGCAGGCCACGGATGTGGATGTTGAAATGCTGCGGGTGGGGCGTGTCGCGCGAGGGATCCGCGACGGCTGGGGCCGCGTCGACGAGGTTGAAGATCCGGCGTGCGGCGGCAAGCGTCTCGCCGAGTGCAAGGAAGGCGGCCGGCAACGGAGCCACCGCTTCGAAGCTTGCCAGCACGTACAAAATGACAAGGGCAAGATCCGGCCCGGGCAGGCTGCCCGCATGGACCAACGGGACCACGACAATGAGCGCGCCCCACAGGACAAGCTGCGCCGCGAGGCCGGACAGGGCTGATGTTGTGCTGCCGATCCAGGCCTGGCGGCGCTGCTGGCGGACCAGGGCCGCGCCGAATTGCGCAACGGCTTCGGTCTGCCGCCGGGCCGCTTGGGCGATCAGCAGCTCGCCACGCCCCTGCACCGTCTCAGACACCACAACACGCAGCTCAGCGCGGATCGCAACGGCATGCCGCCCCGGATTGCGGCCGAGACGCTGGGCGAGCAGCGGCAAGGCGATGCCGGACGCGAGCAGGCCGCCAGCCAGGATCCATGCGGCCGACACGCTGTACAGCGTGAGGAAGCCGATCAGAACCGCGACGCAGATGGCCGCAGCAACAGTGGGTGCGAGGACGCGAAGATACAGGGTGTCGAGGCTGTCGATGTCGGAACGGATTCGGCTCAGCAGGTCGCCGCCGCGATGGAGCTGCAGCCGGGCCGGCGCAAGCGGCTCAAGGTGCTGGTAGAACCAGACACGCAATTCGGTTAGCAGGCGGAAGGTCGCCTCGTGCGTGACCAGCCGCTCGAGGTAGCGGCCCACCGCCCGCAGCACGGCCAGGCCGCGGATGGCGGCAGCCGGGGCGAAATACTCGATCGGGATGGCGCCCAACCCCGCCAGCGCCATGGCTGCAATGAACCAGCCGGACAAAGCGAGCAGGCCGACATTGGCGAGGATGACGATGATATTGAGTGCGATGCCCGCGGCCATCCAGCGCGCATAAGGGCGGCAGAGCGAGAGCAGGCGAAGCAAGTCCTTCATGCGACCAACCCGGCGGCAATGCCCATCACGCCGGCATAGGTGGCGCCGCTTTCGGCCAGGTCGCGGTGCTGGCCACGTTCGACGATGGTGCCGCGCTGCAGGACAAGGATCTCGTCGGCGTCCCGGACAGTCTCCAGCCGGTGGGCGATGATCAGCAGGGCGCAGCGCGCCGACAGGGCATCGATCGACCGTGCGACGACAGCAGCCGTCTCGCGATCAAGGGCGGCACTGGGCTCGTCCAGCACAACCAGGTCGGCGTCCGCCAGGAAGACGCGGGCCAGCGCGATCCGCTGGATTTCGCCGCCGGAGAGACCCTGACCACGGTCGCCAAGCACGGTGTTGAGGCCGTGCGGCAATCCGTCGATCAGGCGGCCGGCTTCGGCTTGCTCGATTGCGTATCGCACGCGGCGTGGGTCGGCGTCGGGGCGGCCAAGGCAGATATTGTCCAGAACGGTGCCATGGAACAGCGTCGGGCGTTGCGGCAGCCAGGCAATGCGCGCCCGCCAGGCGGCGTCCGGCAAGGTGGCGAGGTCAATGCCGTCAACGGTGATGCGGCCATGCGTGGGGGTAAGGAACCCGAGCAAGAGCTGGCTCACAGTGGTCTTGCCCGCGCCGGAGGGACCAACCAGCGCGACCCGGCGGCCCCGCGCGAGCGTGAAGTTGATCCCGCCAAGCACCGGCGTCACGTCGTAGGAGAAGCCGACTTGCTCGAAACGGATCTGGCGGATCGGAGTGTCGGCAAGCATGCCGCGTCGCTCCGAGGCAGGCGGCACCGGCGTGTCCAGAAGGGCGACAATCGCATCGGCCGCGCCAATTGCCTCCATCCGCGCGTGGTATTGTGTGCCCATTGCGCGCAGTGGCCGAAAGAACTCCGGAGCCAGCAGCAACACGGCAAAGCCCGGCAGGAAGTGCAGCTCGCGGTAATACAGCCGGAACCCGATATAGACGGCAACCATGGCGATGCTGATGGTGGCCAGGAACTCCAGCGCCAGCGAGGACAGGAAGGCGACGCGAAGCACCTCCATCGTGCTGACGCGGTAGGCGTCGGAGGTGCGCGCAATGGCCTTGGTTTCGGCGCGGCTGGCGTTGAACAGCTTGAGGGTGGTGAGGCCCTCGATCGCGTCGAACAAATGCGCGGCGAGTTGGGCGAGCTTACGCCATTGCGCCTGGTTCAACGCCTCGGTGCCACGGCCGATCAGCACCATGAACAACGGGATCAATGGCGCCGAGACGAACAGGATGATCGCCGAAACCCAGTCGGTCGGGACGACGAAGGCGAGGATGGCAAGCGGAATGAAGGCGACCAGGGCGCGCTGCGGCAGGTATCCGGTGTAGTATCGGCCGATGCTTTCCGCTGCGTCGAACACGGTGCTGGTGACGTCGCCCGTGCGCTGCCGCCGCGTCCAGGCCGGCCCGAGTGCGACGATGTGAGCCTGCAGCGCGCCACGAACGGCGAGCACGACGCGGGCGCCTGCCTCGAACGCTACGGCGTCGCCGATTGCGGTGACGACGGTTCGTAGAACGATGACGGCAAGCAGCATCCAGAGCCAGGGCCAAACCGCGTCCAAGCCCTGGCCGCCAATCATTACGGCATTCACCGCGCGCGCAATCAGCCACGCCTGCGCAATCAGCGCCAAACCGCCAGCCGCACCAAAACCGATGGCGGCGGCTAGCGGCACGCGGGCGAGGGAGGACTTGCCGCGCAGGTAGCCCTCCAGCTTCTTGCGCTCGGCAGCCGGCATCGGTGCTGAATGAGTGGTCATCTCGATGCGGCTATGACAAAGCGATCGGGTTCAGCGCCCATTGGAGAGCCGCCGCCACTCGCCCCGCGCAAGCGTGGCGCACATCCCAAGCGAGAACAGGAACATAATTCCGGCCGCGATCACCAGGCTGCGCGGCATGCCGAACACGGCGCCGACGAGCCAGACGCCGACCACCGGGCCGATCAGGAACAAGCCTAGGGCGCGCAAGTTCCAAACCACCTGGAGCGCCAGCCGCCGCCGGCCCGACGGGCTCATGCGTGATACGAAGCAAGCTTGGCGACGCGGGCACGGAACACCCAGATCTGATACCAATTGTACATCAGCATGACCGGGAACAGGCCGGCTACGGTGAAGAAGAAGGTGACCGGGTTGATCTCCCGGCTTGCGGCGGCATCGACCGTCCAGGTGTCCGGGACCATGTAGGGGTAGATCGTCGCGAGCAGGCCCGCCGCCATGATGACAACGGTAAGGTCAAGCCAGAGCAAGGCGGCGACGTCGCGATCGCGGACCCAGGCGCGGCGCATCCGGAACGACGAGACGACCGCCGCGGCTGGGATCAGCCACCAGGCCCAGAAATACGGGCCGAACCAGGTGCGGTGCGCCCAAGGAAAGGCAATCGCGATCCAAAGCGTGGAGATCGGGACCGCGGCCACGGCCAGGTAGAACACCGCGCTGGTCCACGTCGCCGCGTGCTTGCGGACCGGCTCTCCCCGCTCGAACCGCGCCCGCACGAACAGACCGCCCGAGAGCGACACCGCGATGACGGCCGCGATGCCGATCCAAACGCTGAACGGGCTGAGGAAGCGGAAAGCGCCGCCGACATAGGTCGGGATTTGGTCCGGCTCATGCGTCAGGGGGAAGCCTTGCAGCACGGCGCCGACGCAAATGCCGCCGAAGAAGGTCACGGTCAGGCTCGATAGGCCAAACGCCCAATCGGTGAAGCGCCGGGTGCGGCGGGAGGCAAGATGGCGGAACTCGAGTGCCACCGCGCGGGTGAGGATGCCCCATAGCACCAGGGCAAGCGGGATCATCAGGAAGCTGAGCGCCGAGCCGTAGGCGAAAGGAAACGAGCCGAACAACACGCCGCCAGCGACAATGAGCCAGGTCTCGTTCGCGTCCCAGGTCCCGGCCATCGCCTGCATGATGGCGCCGCGCTCGTCCTCGTCGGTGACGGCCAGGGAGAAAATGCCGGCACCGAGATCGGCACCGTCGAGGACGATGTAAAGCAAGATCGAGAAGCTGACCGTCAGCCACCAGCCGACGGCCAGCACGTGCTGGGTATGGGTGAGAGCGTCCATGGCGAGTTAGCTCCGGGATTGCATCCGTGATCGAGGCATCAACGCCGGCATCAGGCCGGCAGCGGGCTCGAATGGCCCGGCCTGACCGCCGTTTGCGCCTTGGGTGATTCGACGACGCCATCCGCAGGCAGCCCGCGTCTGGCAGGGGTGCCGAGGGCTTCGTCGCCGTCCCGGGGTATCGGATTGCTCAGGTCTGGGCCGGCATGGATGACCTTGCCGAGGAACCACCACGTCGCGCCCCATACCATCAGCTCGAACCCGGCGTAGCCAGCCAGCCAGAGCAGTTCCTGGAGGACCGACAGCTTGCTGACGCCCTCCGACGTGCGCATCAGGCCAAACACCACCCATGGCTGGCGCCCAACTTCGCGGGTCCACCAGCCAACCCAGATCGAGATGAACGGCACGAAGGCGGCAAATACGGTTGCGCGAAGAAACCACTTGTTGGCACCCGCCATCCTCACGGCCAAGCGGTTGCGCGCCACCAGCCACGTGCCCCAGCCCGCCATCAAGACCATGAACATGCCGCACGCAACCATGACGCGGAAGCCGTAGAACGGGATCACCATCGGCGGCCGGTTCTGCGGCGGGTACTCGTCCATGCCGTGGACCGTGCCGCTCCAGGTGTGGGTCTCCAATAGGCTCAGAACATGCGGAATTTTGATCGCCCAGGCGTTGCCATCACCCGCCGCATTCGGCCACGCGACCAGGTTCCAGGCCGTGTTGGGGCTGCCGTCCGGATTGTTGGCATGCCAATGCCCCTCCATCGCCGCGAGCACGGTCGGCTGGTCATGGGAGACCGTGAGGCCCATCCCATCGCCGAGCCAAACCTGCAACGGAGCGACCACCAGCAGCGCCAGGATGGCGCCCTTCAGCGAGCGCTGGAACATCGGCACATGGCGTTGCTTCAGCAGATACCAGGCCGACACTCCGGCAACGAAGCCGAGCGCCACCTCGAACGAGCCCACCAGCATGTGCGGGAAGCCGTAGATGACGTCGGGGTTGAGGATGGCCTCCCACCAGCTCTTAACGGCGAACACCCCATGATTGAAGGTGACACCTGTGGGCGTCTGCATCCAGGAGTTCGCAACCAGGATCCACAGCGCGGACAAGGCCGAGGAGAGGGCGACGTTGAACGTCGCAAAAAGGTGCATTCTGCGGCTGATCTTGCCCCAGCCGAAAATCATCAGCCCGATGAAGCCCGCCTCATACATGAAGGCCGTGATGGTTTCGTAGCCGAGGATTTGCCCGAAGAACGGACCGGCGGCCTGGGAGAACGGGCCGTACAGAATGCCGAAGGCAAGTTCCATGGTAATGCCGGTTGCCACCCCGGCAGCGAAATTGATGATGAGCAGCCGCTCGAAAAAGCGGCACAGCCGATACCAATGATTGTCCGACGTCCAAAGCCATAGCGCCTCGCCGATGAACATCATCGCGGCAAGCCCGATCGTCAGCGGCGGATATAGGATGTGCAGCGTGGTAATCCATCCGAAATCCAAGCGCGACATCAGGATCGGAAGCGAATTTTCCACCATTTCAGAACTCGGTCTATTGTGTGATCAGTGTGGCGAAGTCCTGGTATCAACCCGACGTCGCACCGCTCATCTGGGGCTATCGCGACGGATCGCTACTCTTGTGCTGCATGGAAATGCGACGCCCTGGCGATAGCTGCCCTGCAAGGCAACCGGTCAGTCGCGCTGCCATAATCAGGCCGATTGCAGCGTCAGCAAGCAGCGGCGCCGGCGCTCATGCTAAATCAATGGCACCAGGTCTGGGCTGCCTCGCCCCATCGTCATCGCGAGCCCGCGCCACGCGAACCAGCGCCGCCCTATGTCCGGCAGCAGCCCGAGGCTGCGGCAAAGCCCGCCGCCTTGCCGGACGACCCCTTCACGCAGTGACGTTGGCGCTATCGCCTGCGGTCACCGGGAAGCTGCCGCCGCTCACCATGCGGGCCTCGTTGGATGCGAGGAACACGACCATCGGCGCCACGTCGTCCGGGTCGATCCACGGCACGCCGAGCGGAGACTTGGCGGCAAGGGCAGCGCTGGCAGCAGCCTCGTCTTGCGCCGCGTCGCCCGTCGGTTGCTTGCCGGCCGTCTGCAGCGCCTGAGCATAACGATCCTCGTGCCGGGTCAACGGCGTGTCGATCAGACCGGGGATAAGCGCATTGACCGTGATCGCGTGCTCGCCCAGTTCCATGGCGGCCGACTTCATCAGGCCGATGATCCCCCACTTGGAGGCGGCATAGGCTGAGCCGTTCTTGGTGCCGTGCTGGCCCTGGGTGGACGAGGTGACGATGATCCGGCCGCCACCCCGCGCCACCATGAGCGGTGCGAAGGCGCGTATGGTGTTCATCGTTCCTGTGAGATTGATGTCGATCTGGTCGTGCCAGTCGGCATCCTCCATCTCCAGGATCGGCTTGAACGCCTGGATGCCGCCATTGGCCAACAGGATGTCGACCCCGCCGAACGCAGCCTGGATTGACCCGGCGGCCGCACGAAGCGCAGGCAGGTCGCGCTGGTCGAGTAGCGCCGCCATCCAACGCCGTCCCGCAGCCGTGACAAGGCTGCCGGTCGCGGCCAAGTCGTCCTCGCTGGCCGGCGCGAAATC
>CAXTRX010000035.1:18348-24903 GCA_964246785.1 uncultured Acetobacteraceae bacterium
CGCGGGCGGCGTGCGGGATGTCGATGCCCGCCACGTCAGCCCCGGCACGCGCCAGTGCCGCCGCGGCCGCCCGGCCAATCCCGCGCGCCGCGCCGGTGACCACCGCAACCTTGCCATCCAGGCGGAACGGCGTCGCTGCTGTGTCTGTCATGGTTGCCCCATCTGTGGCTCGGATCTGCCGGCATTAAAGGCGGTCAGCATCCGCAGTTCCGGCGTCATGCAGCGCGCGCTGATCAGACCTCATCGCAGTGGGCGGCAATGGCGCTCGTCGCATGCTTCGGCTCCGGGATTATGGCTACGGTATGCCACGCTGGATGAGGCAGCTACTCGGCGGCGCGGCGCTCGGCGAAACGGTTCTCGGGGCGCGGCAGGCCGAGGTTTTCCCGCAGCGTGACACCCTCGTATTCGCGGCGGAACAGGCCGCGGCGCTGCAGCTCCGGGACCAATTTGTCCACCACGGCGTCGAGCCCCGCCGGCAGGAACGGGAACATGACGTTGAAGCCGTCGCAGGCATTCGTCGTCAGCCACTCCTCCATCTGGTCCGCAATGCTGGCGGCGGTGCCGACCATGGTCAGTCCGCCATAGCCGGCTCCGCGCTGGGCCAATTGGCGGACGGTGAGGCCTTCGCGGGCCGCCAGGTCCACCGCGGATTGCCGGCCGCTTTGGCTGGCGTTGCTGGGCGGGATCGGCGGCAGCGGAGCGTCCAGGTCGAACTTGGCGGCGTCGGTGCCCAGGCGCATGGAGAGGTTCGGCAGCGCGCTGTCTGTGTGCACCAGGCTGTCGAGCTTGGCGTGCATCGCCTGCGCCTGCGCCACCGTATCGGCCACGATGACCAGCACCCCGGGCAGGATCTTCAGGTGGCTCGGGTTGCGGCCGATCTTGCTCATGCGGCCCTTCACGTCGGCGTAGAAGCGCTGCGCCCCGGCGATGTCCTGGCTGCTGCCGAAGATCACCTCGGCCGTCTCGGCGGCAATCTGCCGGCCGGCTTCGGAGGCGCCGGCCTGCACCACCACCGGCCAGCCCTGCGGCGAGCGGGCCACGTTGAGTGGGCCGCGGACGGAGAAGTATGGGCCCTTGTGGTTCAGCGTATGCAGCTTCGCCGGGTCGAAGAATAGGCCGCTGTCCACGTCCCGGATGAAGGCGTCGTCGGCCCAGCTATCCCACAGCCCGGTGACCACATCGTAGAACTCGCGGGCGCGGCGGTAGCGCTCGTCGTGCTCCATGTGCTCCTCAAGGCCGAAATTAAGCGCGGCGTCGGGGTTGGAGGTGGTCACCAGGTTCCAGCCGGCGCGGCCATTGCTCAGGTGGTCGAGCGAGGCGAATTTGCGGGCAATGATGTAGGGCTGCTCGAAGGTGGTGGAGGCGGTCGCGATCAGCCCGAGCCGCTCGGTGACGACGGCGAGTGCCGGCAGCAGGGTCAGCGGGTCGAACGAGGTGACGGTGGCGCTGCGCTTCAGGGCGTCCATCGGCATGTTCAATACGGCGAGGTGGTCGGCCATGAAGAAGGCGTCGAAGCGGCCGCGCTCAAGCGTTTGGGCGAAGCGCTTGAGATGGGCGAAGTTGAAGTTGGCGTCGGGCCAACTGCCTGGGTAACGCCACCAAGCGGTGTGGATGCTGACCGGCCGCATGAAGGCGCCGAGGTGAAGCTGCCGCTGTTGGGTCATGGCTTGCCAACTCCTGCTTGATCGGCGACGTGTGCGATATGGGCAGCAAACGCGGCGGCGCCAATGGATTGAGACTGCTGCCTGACCGGTCTGCGGCCCAGACCGGTGGGCATGGCACCCACTCTCCCGGAGCACGCTGGCCGCCGATGGCGATCGATACGGCATCGTAAAATATCCGATATCAAAATGTATTGCTCGGCAGCCGATGTTTTGGTATGCAGCGGCCGCTCGAACGCACACGTGAAAGGGCTGGAGAAGGGTGTCAATTGAGTCAGGGCCACTGCTGATGCCGGTAACGGTTCACAACATCACCCAAGCCGAAGCTCAGCCCGTTGGCCTGTGCGAGCCGATCGTGTTCGACGGCTGCTTCGGCTGGTATCACCCCGGTTCGGCCGATCTTGGCGTGGTGCTATGCGGCCCGCACGGCTACGAGGAGTTGTGCGCGCATCGGCATTGGCGCGACTTGGCCCGCGATCTGTCGGCGCATGGCTTGCCTACCTTGCGGTTCGACTACCCGGGGACTGGCGACTCAGCCGGCGATGACGAGATGCCGGGCCGGGTTCAGGCTTGGGTGGCCGGTGTCCGTGGCGCGATCCAAACCTTGCAGCGCATCTCGGGGGTCGAGCGTGTGGCTCTGGTGGGCCTGCGCATCGGCGCAATGCTCGCTATGGCCGCGGCTGAGCAAGAGGACGGGTTGGCCGCCTTGGTGCTGCTAGCCCCGCACGGCTCTGGCGCAAGCTGTATCCGCGAGTTGCGCGCGCTGGCAATGATGCGGGCGCCGGCGCGCCATCGCGATGCCGCCGACACCGGCCAGCAAGGTAACCTTGAAGCCGCTGGTTTCGTCTACACTCGCCAGACGCTTGCCGACCTCGCCGCGCTGCCCCTGCTGCAGTAGGGCAGCGCCCCCGCGCGGCACGTCCTGCTGCTTGACCGGCCGAACGCCGCGCCGGACAAGGCGTTTCATGACCGGCTGCTGCAGTGTGGCGCCGCTGTCGAGGCGGATGTGTTCCAGGACTATCCGCGGCTCATCCGCAACGCCGACTCGTCAGAGTATCCCACCGAAGGCTTCAACCGCGTGGTCAACTGGCTGACCGGGCTGGCGGGCGCCGCGCCGGAGCCTCATCGGGTCGAACTGGAGCCGAACGAAGCCCGGACGCATGCCTTTGGCGAGCGCCTTTACCCGATGGCTGACCGCCGCGGCCCGGATGATGCCCTAGCACCCGCGACCATTGGCCCGGCCATCGTCCGGCTGAGCGGCGCCGACGAGCGCCCGGTGTTCTTCAATCGTTCACCGGATCTATTCGGCATCATCTGCGAACCCAAGGGTTCGTCACGCCTGCCGGCGCTGGTCTTCCTCAACACGGGGTCCAACCACCGCATCGGCACAAGCCGGATGACCGTGACCATGGCCAGGCAACTGGCGAACATGGGGTTTGCCTCGCTGCGGCTGGATATCGGCGGCATCGGCGACAGCGACGCCCCGGCCGGCCGGTCCGCCAACCATCCCAATAATCCCGCCGTCGTCGCAGACGTATCGCGGGCGATCGACTGGCTCAACGACCGGGGTTTTGCCGAGGTCATTCTTATCGGCCTGTGCTCGGGTGCAAAGCTCGCGCTGGAAACCGCCCTGCGGGATGAGCGTGTCGTCGGGCAGGTTCTGCTCAACCTCCAGGGGTTCTGGAAGCCGGTGGACGCGATAGCCCAGTACGTGTCGCGCCGGGCCTATTTCCGGCTTGCCCGCCGCGGCTCAACCTGGAGCCGGGCGGTTCGCGGCGAGATCGACATACGCGGCATCGCCAAGGCTTTTGCCGTCCGCTACGCCGAGTCGGTTGCCCACACCGTCACCGAAGCCTGGGGCAAGCTGCGGCAACGCGACGGCACACGAGGTGCGACCTTGAAGCAGTTCCACGGCTTGGCTGCGCGAGGCGTCAAGACGGCTTTCGTCTATGTTGAAGAAGATCCCGGCCTCGACGAAATAGAGGTGATCTTCGGCCGCGGCGCCGCAACCCTGCGCGCAGTTTCGAATGTTTCGATCACGATCATCAACGAGGGCGATCACATATTTTCCTGGGACTACCACCGCCGGCATCTGTTCTCCCAGGTCGAACACCTGCTGGCATCGATGGTGCCCGCGGCAAATTTCCAGCCAGGCGCCAAAACCACACCCAGCGGCGCCAACCCGCCCATCAACCGCGTGACCTCGGTAGCACCATGACAACGTCAACTCTTTCCATCCAAGACCGCGTACGGCAGCTCTTGCGTGAGCAAGGCTCGGTGCCCGGCGATATCGATCGCCTGTCCCCCGAGGCGGACCTTTATGCTGCAGGTCTCACCTCGCTTGCGTCGGTCAATCTGATGCTGGCGCTTGAGCAGGCGTTCGGCTTGCAGTTGCCCGATAGCGCGTTGAACAGGCGGACGTTCGCATCAATCGGGTCGATCACGATTCTGGTCGAGCGGCTCACATCCGGCGCCGTGCTATGAGCCCCCTCGTCGAGCGGGCGCGAGCCGTCGCCAGCGGCGTGGCAGCGGAAAACGCCATGGCGGTGGACGCCCAAGGACGCTTTCCGGCCGAGACCTTTGCCGCCTTAAGGGATGCACAACTTCTCGGCGCGTTTGTGCCGCGTGCATTCGGCGGTGAAGGCGCTTCAATATCCGAAATCGCCTCGATCTGCCACCTTCTGGGACGGAACTGCAGCTCGGCCGGACTGATCTACGCGATGCACCAGATCCAGATCGCCTGCATCGTCCGGCACGGCCTGATCAGCGCGTGGCATCGCGATATGCTACGCCACATCACCTCAGACCAGTTGCTGCTGGCATCGGCAACGACGGAAGCGGCAACCGGTGGCGACCTGGGCCGCAGCGAGTGCGCCGTGACGACGAACGGAACCCATTTCAGCCTGCGAAAGCTTGGGACGGTCATTTCCTACGCAAACCAAGCCGACGTGATCCTTGCCACCGCGCGCCGGTCGCCAGACGCGCCAGGGTCCGATCAGGTCCTCGCGGTCATCCCCCGGCAGCACTTTGAACTGACGCAAACCGGGACATGGGACACTCTCGGCATGCGGGGCACGGGCAGTAACACCTATGTCTTCGATGCTGAGGGTCATGTCGACCAGATATTGCCGGTGCCCTATGGCGATGTGCAAAACGACACGATGACGCCATACGCCCATCTGACATGGGCGGCCGTATGGCTTGGGATCGCGGCCGACGCGCTGTCGCGAGCGCGGCGCTACCTCCGGAGCAAACCGGACGCGGCGATATCCCAAGCACGGCTGGTCGACGCCAACGCAGTGCTTCAGCAGTTGAAGGCAAGTGTCGCCGCAGCGTTACAGCAATACGAGTCGCTGCTGGCGTCAAACGGCCAGGCGGCCTCGATGTCGCTCCTCATGACGATGAACAATCTCAAGCTATCGGTGTCCATGGGTGTCATCGACATCATCCAACGGGCGCTGCTGATTTGCGGTATTTCCGGCTACCGCAACGACTCGCCATTCAGCTTAGGCCGGCACCTGCGCGACGCCTGGTCGGCAGCGCTGATGGTGTCCAACGACCGCATCACGGCCGGCATGGGCAAGATGCTGCTGGTGCTCAACGCCAACGCCGACCTGCTCCCCGGAGAAACCCCATGAGCAACCTGCGCTGCGACCTGGTTGACGCCGGGCACCTGATCGCGACTGACGTTGATGGTATCCTCGGCCGCGGCGCAATCTTTGAAGACGTGCTGATGCGGCTGGACGCGTTGCTGCTCCGGTGGGGCGTCCGCCACGGTGCTGAGACAGTGCATTTCCCACCAGTCATGAACCGGTCCTATCTGGAGCGGAATGGCTATGTAAAAAGCTTCCCGCAATTGGCTTCGGCGCTGCACGGTTTTAGCTGCAATGCTCACGGCGCCATTTGCGACGAGGACCTGCCAACCGGCCTGATGATGATACCCTCCGCCTGCTACCCGATCTATCCCATGGCTGGATCGCGTGGCCCACTGCCTCCCGCCGGCAAGCTGTATAACATCCAGTCGTGGTGTTTCCGCCGCGAGCCGTCAAAGGAGTCCACCCGCCTACAAAGCTTCCGCCAGCACGAATACGTCAAGCTCGGCACCGCGGACGATGTGCTTGCCTTCCGCGATGGCTGGGTGGAAGAGGCCAAGGTGATCTTCGGTTCGTTGCAGCTGCCATTTGCGCTGGACGTCGCCAACGATGCGTTCTTTGGCCGTGCCGGTATGATGATGGCCAGCAGCCAGCGCGAGCGCAACTTGAAGATAGAATTGCTCATCCCCGTCGACAGCGAAGCCAAACCCACCGCCTGCGCCAGTTTCAACTACGCAGAGGACCATTTCACCGAAGCCTGGGGCATCGTTATGCAAGACGGCTCCAAGGCGTTCAGTGGTTGCATGGGCGTGGGCCTGGAGCGGACCACACTGGCACTGTTCCGGCACCATGGCTTCAATCCGGACCTATGGCCCGCCGAGGTGCGAACCACCCTGTTTGGCGAACCTAGCCTCGCCACCCAGGAGGTCCTCACCTGCACCGGCTGACACGCAAACGGTCCGCAGCATGACCCCGTTTCATCCAGCCCCAGACACTGCCTGCGCATGGCACGCGCAGGGAGCCAAAGCCTGGCCGGCTGGGGGTGCATGCATACCGCGGTCGAGCGGATGGTCTGGGCCCGCCAATGTCGAGACAAGGTTGGTTGCAACCTGCTGATTGTGCTCGCCCCGTCGCGGGTGGCGGCGCAGGTGGTCTGCGGCATCGGCTTCATTGGCGGCGTCAGCTTCATGCCCCGGAACGGAGTTCGAGGCCTGATCGCATCAGCTTGGACCAACCTGGCGCGTGGATCAGCCTGCCAAACAACAGGCGGTCATGGCGAACCGCCTACCGTTGGCCAGCGG
>CAXTRX010000036.1:0-3576 GCA_964246785.1 uncultured Acetobacteraceae bacterium
AGCCTATGATCAGCAGGGCTGCAGCAACCGTGCGCAAGAGGAGCAGCCATAGCGGGGTGCGGGCGGCGGTCTCTTCCCGCGCGCGCAGGCCCGCAAGCAGGCGGATGGCGGGGAAATCCTGCACCCGCGGGGAGGGTGGGGTGACGCGCAGCCACCCCCAGAGCGCCGGCAGGATCACCAGCGCGCCAAGTACCCAAGGGGCAGCAAAGATCACCAGACATCCCTCCGCCCGCCAGTCCGCGCGCTCTTCATGTGACTCCGCTGAGGGAGGTGTAGAGACCAAGCAAGGCGCGTTCCGGTGGCCCGTCGGTGCGGTGGGTGCTGAAGCCCCAGCCTGCAGCGCGGCACAGCGCGGACAAACCGCTCTGCTGGGCTGCCAAGGCGGCGGCATAGGCGTCGCGGATGCCTTCCACCTGCGGGATCAGGGTGTCGCCCTCGGCTTCCACGCCGCGGAAGCGGACCCGGCCGCTATAGGGCAGCAGCGCCTCCGCCGGGTCCAGCACCTGGAGCAGATGGCCGCGCACCGGGATGGCGGCCAAATAGTCCAGGCTGGCACGGATTTCCTCAAGCGGCTGGAGGAAGTCGCCGATCAGCACGATGCGGCCATAGGCTGGAACGGCAACGTTTGCCGGTATGCCGCCTGCTGAAAGCCCGCCCAGTGCCTCGGCCATGGCGGGCAGCGAGCCGCGGGTGCGCTCGCCAAGCAAGCGGACACGCTCGCCGCCGCGCAGCAGCAGCGAGGCCAGCGCCAGCAACAGCAAGTCCGCCCGTTCGACCTTTTGCGGCACTGCGGCGATCGAGCGCCAACGCATGGAGGGCGAGCCGTCGCGCCATAGATGCACCGTCTGCGCCGCTTCCCACTCGGTTTCGCGGACAAAGGTGCGGGCGGATTTGGCCGATTGCCGCCAGTCGATCCGGCTTGGTGCGTCGCCGTGCTGGTAGGGGCGGAACTGCCAGAAGCTGTCGCCTTGGCCGACCCGGCGGCGTCCGTGCACGCCTTGCGCCACGGTCGCGGCCACGCGGTCCGCGGCGACCAGCAGCGGCGGAAGCTTTGCCCCCAGTGCCTCGGCGCGAAGCCCTGGATGGAGGGAGTCTGCCAGTGGGCTCGCCCTCAAAGACGCTTCACAAGGCCGTCGATCACGTCGCGGATCGCAACCCCTTCCGCCCGAGCGGAGAAGTTCAGCGCCATGCGGTGACGCAGAACCGGATGGGCCAGCCCCGCCACGTCGTCGAGCGAGGGCGCGGCACGGCCATCGAGCAAGGCGCGGGCGCGGGTGGCGAGCATGAGCGCCTGGGCGGCACGCGGGCCAGGGCCCCAGGCAACGTGCTGGCGGATGAAGTCGCTGGCCGCGGTATCCGGGCGGGCGCCACGCACCAGCCCCAGGATGGCGTCGACCACGCTTTCGCCGACCGGCATGCGGCGGACCAGCGCCTGTGCGGCCATCAGTTCCTCGCCGGTCAGCACCGGACGGGCCCGCGCGACCTGCGCCCCCGTGGTTGCCAGCAGCATGGCGCGCTCGTTGGCTTCGTCTGGATAGGCCACGTCCACCTGCAGCAAGAAGCGATCGAGTTGCGCTTCCGGCAGTGGGTAGGTGCCTTCCTGCTCGATAGGATTCTGCGTCGCCAAGACGTGGAAGGGCAGTGGCAGCGGATGGTCCACACCCGCCACCGCCACCTTGCGCTCGGCCATCGCCTGCAGCAGGGCGGACTGGGTGCGCGGGCTGGCGCGGTTGATTTCGTCGGCCATCAGCAACTGGCAAAACACCGGGCCAGGCAAGAAGCGGAAGGAGCGGCGGCCAGCGCTGTCCTCGTCCAGCACCTCAGACCCGGTGATGTCGGCCGGCATCAAGTCGGGCGTGAACTGGATCCGCTTTGGCTGCAGGCCGAGCACCGTGCCGAGGGTTTCCACCAGCAGCGTCTTGCCAAGGCCGGGGGCGCCGACCAACAGCACATGGCCGCCGGAAAGCAGGCAGATGAACACCTCGTCGACCACCTCGTTTTGGCCGAATATGACGCGGCCGACCTCGGACCTTGCCTGCGCGGCGCGGGCCGCGAGCGCCTCCATCTCTGCGATCATGGCGTCACCAGCAATCATCGACATGCCGAATACAACCTCCTGCTTCGTGGCGATATGGCGAGGAGGGGTTTCATCACGAGGGGGATGCTACCTATATCCGGTCTTAGTTACACATCTTGGTGGGGCGGAGAGCAGGTTGTGAACAAAGCCATGCCGCCTGATACCTACCTACAAGTGGAAAATACCCAGTCCGTTGATTATGGCTCGTTCACGTCTGTGGGTGCCGTGAGTAGGTCGTCAAACCGGCGGGCGGCGTGCCTGCCGGAGCCGGCGCGAGGGCGGCACCGCGTCGAATGCGGCGAACTGCCGTTCTTGATCAAGCGTGATGGGACTTGGCTGTACCGTGGCAGCCCGATCAACCGCAAAGAGTTGGTGTGCCTCTTTTCAGGGGTGCTGAAGCGTGAGTCAGACGGCAGTTATTGGCTGGAAACACCGGCTGAACGCGGCAAGATCGACGTGGAAGATGCCCCGTTCGTCGCCGTGGAGCTGCACTGGGGTGGTGATGCGCGGGAGCAGGTGCTGAGTTTTCGCACCAACGTCGACCAGATGGTTACCGCTGGACCGGATCATGCCATCCGGGTCGCGCATGATGTCCTGACCTGCGAACCAACGCCGTACCTGCATGTGCGCGACGGAGTCGGAGCGGCGCCAGTCGAGGCCCGGATTGCCCGAGCAGTGTATTACGAGTTGGTGGCGTTAGCGGTGCCGGGCACCGTCCGCGGACGCAGGGTTCTGGGGGTTTGGAGCCGCGGGAGCTTCTTCTCGTTAGGCGACCTGCCTTCCTGCGAGGGCTAGACTTGGACATAGGCGAGTTGCGTGCCCGCCTGCGTGTTCAATTACGGGATGGCACGGTCCCGCAGACCGGCGGCGACGCGCTGGCACCGCGGGCGGAGAGCGCGGAGGCGGCTGAGTTTGCGGTGGGGCCGGCCATACCTGCAGCCGTGCTGGTGGCCATTATGCACGGCGACACCCCTGGCATCCTGCTGACCAAACGTACCAGCACGCTCTCGTCCCATGCTGGCCAGGTGGCATTCCCTGGCGGCCGGGTTGATCCGGGCGAGACGCCGGAGCAGGCCGCCCTGCGGGAGGCCATGGAGGAGGTCGGGCTGCCAGCCGAGAGCGTCGAATTGATCGGCTGCCTGCCGGATCGCTTGACCGGCACAGGGTTTCGCATTGCCCCAGTGGTCGGGCTGGTGGCGCAAGGCTTCACTCCGGTGCTGGCCGCAGCGGAGGTGGAGGAGGTGTTCGTCCTGCCGCTCGCTATCGTGCTCGACCCGGCAGCCCCGCAGCGGCAACGAGCGCAATGGAGAGGCCGCAGCCGCGAGTTCTGGGTGTGGCCGCATCCGCAGCATTACATCTGGGGTGCGACGGCAGCAATTTTGGTGGAACTCGCGCATCGGTTGCGGGCGGACGATGCGGCCCTCGCGCATCTGCCGCCGCTGGGCGAAGCCCACGGCTGATGCTGCGCTTTGGCGAGGCCATCACTGCGCTGGCGCCGG
>CAXTRX010000036.1:3586-4646 GCA_964246785.1 uncultured Acetobacteraceae bacterium
TCGCCGGATGCCGAGCCGCCGGGCGGTGGCGCTCATCGTGGCCGTGGAGATTGCCGTGGCTGGCACGGTGATTTGGCAGGGTGTCAGCGATGGCCTGGCGCCGCATCAGCCCTACGTTCCCGCGCATTTACAGGGCGGATCGGTTGCCGAGGGGCATGGCGCCTAACCCTCTGCTGACGGACCCAGCGACCCGGCGCCTGCTGGCAGCGCTGCCCGGGGCGCGGCTGGTGGGCGGCGCAGTGCGCGACAGCCTGCTGGGGCGGGCAGGCAGCGATATCGACCTGGCAACCCCCATGCCCCCCGGGGACGTGGCGGCCGTGCTCGCCAAGGCGGGCATCAAGACCGTGCCGACCGGCCTGGCGCATGGCACGCTCACCGCTATTCTGGACGGCCGCCCGTTCGAGATCACCACCTTGCGCCGCGACCTTCGCACCGATGGGCGGCATGCCGAAGTGGCCTGGACCGACGACTGGCAGGAAGATGCAGCCCGGCGGGACTTCACCATCAACGCCATGTCGCTCTCGCCGGATGGCAGCTTGCACGACTACTTCGGCGGGCAGGCGGATTTGCAGGCCGGGCGGGTGCGCTTTGTGGGTGACGCCGGGCAGCGTGTGGCCGAGGACTATCTTCGCAGCCTGCGCTTCTTCCGCTTCCACGCGCGCTACGGCGACGGCCCGGCGGATCCAGCGGCGGTGGCGGCGATTGCAGCGGGCGTGCCGGGACTGGCGCGGCTCTCGCCCGAACGGATTTGGGGCGAACTCAAGCGCATCCTGGCCGCACCGGACCCTGATGCCGCAGTTGCGTTGATGGCGCACACTGGGGTGTTGGCCGCCGTGCTGCCAGAGGCGGCGCCAGCGTGCGTCGCGTGGCTGCCTCCCGACCCGTTGCTGCGCCTGGCCGCGCTGCTCCCGGCCAACCCGGCCGCCGTGGCAATGCGGCTGCGCGCGTCGTTGGCCGAGGCGGCGCGGCTGGAGGGTTTGCGCGGCCCGCCGCCCGCGGGTGACGCCGACGACCTGCGGCGGCAGTTGGCCGACACTGCGAGTGAGGCGCTGCTCGGCCG
>CAXTRX010000036.1:4656-7732 GCA_964246785.1 uncultured Acetobacteraceae bacterium
ACCCACCCCCCTGCTGTCGGCGGCGCGAGCGGACGGCACGCGCGCGTTGCTCGACCGGTTGTGGCGCCAACACCTTCGGCGGCATCGCGGCCGGGTGGTCGTCGTGCTGCTGCTGACGGCCGCGATGGCGGGGCTGACGGCACTCTACCCCGTCGTGATCGACCGCGCCTTCTCCATGTTTGCCGCACGCGACCGCCGCATTCTCTACCAGGTACCGGCCTTGGTGGTGCTGATCACCGGGCTCAAGGCAGGCGCCACCTATGGCCAGACCGTGCTCACCCAAAGCCTGGTGCTGCGAGTGATCCGCGAGCTGCAGGTTCGCATGTTCGCTCATCTGACCGTGGCCGATCTGGCGCGCGTCGAGCGGGAGGCGCCGGCGCAGCTTGCCGCACGCTTCACCACCGACGCCGCCATCATCCGCGAGGCGCTGACCCGGGCGATCGGCGGGGTGGCCAATGCGATTACCGTGGCGGGGCTGATTATCTCCATGCTGTGGCTGGATTGGGCGCTGAGCCTGATTGCGGCCATGCTCTACCCGCTGGCAGCACTGCCGATCCAGCGCATGGGCAAGCGGGTCCGGCGCGCGTCGGGCGGCATGCAGGAACGCATGGGCGAGACCGCCAGCCTGCTCACCGAGAGCTTCAGCCAGGCCCGCACGGTGCGGGCCTATCGGCTGGAGGCGGTTGAGGCGGCGCGGGCGAACGGCATGTTCCGCGAGCTGAACCGTGCGCTGATGCGGATGACGCGCACCCGCTCGGGGGTGGACCCGATGCTTGAGGTGCTGGGGGGTGCCGCGGTGGCGCTGGTGATGGGCTTTGCCGGCTGGCGGGCGGCGATGGGCAACAGCTCGGTGGGCAATTTCACTGGCTTTGTGGCCGCCCTGCTGATCGCGTCGCAACCGCTGCGCGCGCTTGGCTCGCTGAACGCGGCGCTGCAGGAAGGGCTGGCGGGCTTGTCGCGGGTGTTTGCCGTGGTGGACGAGCCGCGTGGCATCGCCGAGCGGCCCGGCGCCATGCAGTTGCCGCCGGGTCGCGGCCGGCTGGTGTTCGAGGGGGTGAGTTTCAACTACCCGGATGGGCGGCCAGGCTTGCGCGGGCGCAGCTTCACCGCCGAGCCAGGCCTGACGGTGGCGCTGGTGGGCGCGTCGGGGGCGGGTAAGTCCACCGCCCTGGCGCTGATCCCCCGCCTGCACGACCCGGCCGCCGGGCGCATCACGCTCGATGGGGCAGATCTACGCGACGTCACGCTCGACAGCTTGCGGGATGCGATCGCCTATGTCGGGCAGGACACCTCGCTGTTCGACGTGACGGTGGGCGCCAACATTGCCTTGGGACGGCCGGGAGCGAGCCAGCAAGCCATTGCTGCGGCGGCCGGCGCTGCGGCTGCGGCCGGGTTCATCGAGGCCCTGCCCGGCACCTATGACATGCCAGTGGGCCCTGGCGGGATCAGGCTGTCGGGCGGGCAGCGGCAGCGGGTGGCCTTGGCCCGGGCGTTGCTGCGCGACCCGCGCATCCTGCTGCTCGACGAAGCGACGTCGGCGCTGGATGCCGAAAGCGAGGCAGCCGTGCAGCAGGCGCTTGCCCGGCTGCGCGGCGGCCGCACCACCATTGTCGTGGCGCACCGGCTTTCGACCGTCCGGGATGCCGACCTGGTGGTCGCGGTGGCCGATGGCAGGGTGGCAGAGCAGGGCACGCACGCGGAACTGATGGCTCGCGACGAGCTTTATGCCAGGCTGGTTCGATCGCAAGCCTTGGCGGGATGAGCCAAAATGTGCGATGACCGATCGGTCATTAGGTGGTAGCACACGATCGGTCATCGGGTTGCGGCCACCCGGTTGGTCATCGGCTGCAACAATACCGGAGCGGCCGGCGCAAGGAGTTCGGCGGGTGAGCCTTGATGAGCAAGATGCCGGATCGCAATCCGGAGTGATGGAGCCCCGTTCGGAGGAGCAGTCCCCTGAGCGCCGCAACCCGCCGCCGCGCACGGACAACGAGAGCAAGCCGTCGGGCGAGAAGGACTCCGGCCAGACCAGCGACCAGGACAAGCAGCAGGAGGACAGCGCCCGCCGCGCCACGCCTTGGGTGAGGATTATCGGCGCCCTCGTCCTTATCCTCGCCGTGGCTGGAGGAGTTTACTATTATCTATCGACGGCTGGCACGGAAAGCACCGACGACGCCTATACCGACGGCCGCTCCATAACGATTTCGCCCAAGGTGTCGGGGTATGTGGTCGAGTTGCTGGTCGATGATAACCAGCGGGTGAAGGCCGGCGATATCCTGGCCCGCATTGAACCGCGTGACTACCTCGTCGCGGTCGACCAGGCGAAGGCCAACCTGGTGATTGTCCAAGCGCAGAAAGCGTCCGCGGAGTTCGCGGCCGACGTGGCCAAGAAAAACTTCCCGGCCCGGTTGCTGCAGGCGCAAGGCCAGCTTGAGCAGGCGCAAGGCCAGTTGTTCCAGGCGCAGACCGACTACAAGCGCCAGCATGCGGTCACTCGTGAGGCCACGACGCAGCAGAGCGTTGACCAATCGACCGCGCAACTGCAATTGGCTGAGGGCCAGGTGGCAGCGGCTCAGGCCCAGGTGCAGCAAGCCGAGCCGGTGAAGCAGAACATCGGACAGGCCGAACAGCAGGTTTCGCAAATCGAGGGCCAGTTGGCGCAGGCGCAAGCGCAACTGAACCAGGCGGAACTCAACCTGACCTATACGATCATCACGGCGCCGCAGGATGGCTGGATCACCAAGCGCAACATTGAGGTTGGCAATTACCTCCAGGTGGGCGCCTCGATCTTCTCCATTGTGACGCCGCAGGTTTGGGTGACGGCGAACTTCAAGGAGAGCCAGCTCAACCAGATGCGGCCTGGCCAGAAGGTGAACTTCACGGTGGACGCCTATCCGCACCTGAAGCTCGAAGGCCATGTCGACAGCATCCAGCTTGGCTCTGGCTCGCGCTTCACCGCCTTCCCGCCCGAGAACGCGACCGGCAACTTCGTCAAGATCGTCCAGCGCGTGCCGGTGAAGCTCATCATCGACCGCGGCATGGATCCAGCCGTGCCGTTGCCGCTTGGGATTTCCGT
>CAXTRX010000036.1:7742-23931 GCA_964246785.1 uncultured Acetobacteraceae bacterium
CGTCACCCTGAAGTGAGCGCGTCGACTGCGGTGGCGCCCGCGTCCGACGCGACGTGGAAGCCCAAGGCCAATCCATGGCTGATCGCCGTTGCCGTGACGACTGCGGCCTTCATGGAGATTTTGGACACCACGATTGTGAACGTGAGCCTGCCGCACATCGCGGGCTCGGTGTCGGCCTCGTATGATGACGCGACTTGGGCGCTGACCGGCTACCTGGTGGCCAATGGCATCGTGCTGCCGATTTCCGGCTTTCTGGGGCGCTTGATCGGACGCAAGCGCTACTTCCTGATCTGCATCGTGATGTTCACCGTGTCGTCGTTCCTGTGCGGCACCAGCACGAGCCTGGGCGAGCTCGTGTTGTTCCGGCTGATTCAAGGGTTTTTCGGCGGCGGGCTGCAGCCCAATCAGCAATCGATCATTCTCGACACGTTTGAGCCGGCGCAGCGTGGGAAGGCGTTCGGCGTCGTGGCAATCGCCGTCATCTTCGCGCCGCTGATCGGCCCGACCCTCGGCGGCTGGATCACCGACACATATAGCTGGCGCTGGATTTTCTTCATCAACGTGCCGGTCGGCATCTTCGCCTTCTTTGCCGTGACGGCGCTGGTGGAGGATCCGCCTTGGGTGTTGCGCAACCGGGCCAAGCTGCGGGATTTCGACTATATCGGCCTTGGCTTGATCGCGCTGGGGCTGGGTAGCCTGCAAATCATGCTGGACCGGGGCGAGGACGACGACTGGTTTGGTTCCCCGCTGATCGTGGTCGCCGCCATCCTGGCTGTCGCGGGCATCCTTGGTGCGGTGGCCTGGCTGCTCACGGCCAGGAAGCCGATCGTGAACCTGCGTGTGTTTGCCAACCGGAACTTCGCAGTCGGCGCTCTCATGATTTTTGGCATGGGCGCCATCCTCTATTCAGGGTCGGTTCTGATCCCGCAGCTCGCACAACAGCGGTTCGGCTACACGGCATTGCTGGCCGGACTCGTGCTTTCACCTGGTGGCCTTGTGGTATTATGCCTCATTCCCCTGGTGGGCCGGCTGCTGCCGGTCATTCAAACCCGCTACATCATCGCCTTCGGTTTTGCGCTCCTTGGTTGCGCCTTTGGCTACGCGCATGGGGTGACGCCACAGGCAACATTCCTGCAATTGGCCCTGCTGCGCGCGACGCAGACGTTCGGCTTGGCCTTCCTGTTCGTGCCGATCAGCAGCATCACCTATTCCACCTTGCCGCGGGCGCTGAACGGCGATGCCAGTTCGCTTTATGTAATGCTGCGCAACGTGGCCGGGTCGATTGGGATTTCGCTTGCCACGGCGTCGATCACCCAGCGCAGCCAGGTGCGGCAGTCCTATCTCGCCGAGCACCTCAACAGCTTCAATCCGGCTTATAACGACTATTTGGCACAGACAGCGCACACGCTACGCGACATGGGCGTTGCGGCTGGGCAAGCAACCGGCCAAGCCACGGGCATGGTGCTGCAAACGCTGCAGCAACAGGCGGCGGTGTTGGCCTATCGCGACGTATTTGCCTATTGCGCGGTGGGCGCGTTCTGCGTGGTGCCGTTTGCGTTTTTGTTCGACCGCCGCACCAGTAAAGCCAAAGCCGCCGAGCCGAGCCATTAGGCAGAGGGTTTTATCGGTGCACCGGCACACCACGCTCACCTCGACCGTGACCGCGAAGGGCGACCTCAACTCGACCCGGAAAACGGGCTGCCCGTGGTGCTGCACAAGGCGAGCGTTGTGCGGCTGCAAATCTCGGTTCCGAAGGGCAAGCAGCCGATGCTGAAGGAGCAGACGGCGGTGGGGAATGGTTTTGCTCATCGGCCCGACTACGACAACTTCCTGCTCGGCCCGACTGGCCTGGCGCTGGCGCCCGACGAAACGCTTTATGTGACGGATGGATTGGACAACGTCATTACCGCAATTCCCAACGCCGCCACGCGCATGCAAAGTGCGGGCACCGGCCAGGTGGTGCCAAATCAATCAACGACTCGGTCTGGGTGCAGGACGAGGGCGGCTGGATGCAAGGCGGTCCTACATGGTAGCGCGCCCGATCCGCATTGCGCTCGAGCATTGGGACCGGATGAAGCTTGCGTTTCAGGAGCACACCATCGGGCGCCAGAAGCTCAGTGGTGGTCCGCTGGGGGCCGCCACGAGTTTGATGCTGCGGATTCGACGCAGCCGATGCGGACGGCAACACGATGATTGCTGCGACCGCCCACATGCGCTTGGCGGCCCCGGCAAACAACGACGGCGCCAGCATCCTGCGCCGAGGCTATTCCTACGATAATGGCATCAGCATGATTGCCGAGCGCTGGCCGCCGTGGCGCCATGCGATGGAGCTAGACGCTGGATTGCTGTTCATCTGCTACCAGCGTGATCCGCGCACCAGGTTCATCAAGATTTTCGACCGGATGGCAAAATTCGACACGCTGAAGCAATTTGTCACGCATATTGGTGGCGGCCTGTTTGCTTGCCCTGGTGGCGTGGCGGAAGGTGGCTACTATGGGCAGCGTCTATTCGAGCAGTCTGACTTGCAGATGACGTTGCAGACGGCGGCCCACGAGCATGCGACGAGCCGGGCTGGGCCAACTGCCTCAGAGGTTCCATGCTCCAGCGCCCGCGCCCACCAGCTCTGGTGAGCTTGCCGTCGCATAACTGACGCAGGCTTGGACTACTTGCGGGATGACCCTGCCGAAGCGTGTTTAGCCGTCCCCGCAGGGCGGCTGGTTTTGTTCGCACCGGCGGCAGCCCGTGCGGACTGCACCGATGTTGCTGTCGTGCTCGGCGTCGTTGTCGCAGCGGCTGAACCCGATTGCGGTTGCGCGCCGGGTGTTTGCGCGTCAGCGACCGTTATCATGCCAAACATAGCCGCAAAAAGCATCGGCATCGTACGCATGGGTCACACTCCTGCTTGCACCACGATTTATCAGTAACGAGGGCTGGCAAGCCGAGTTTCGCTGTCCGACGGACCTACAGCATCCGCTTCTGCGCGTTCGCCCAAGCTGGCTGAGGTGATTGAGGCATCCCGCCCGGCCGACCTGGCTCGGCGATCGCCTGCATAATGATGTCGCGCCTTTTATGCAGGTGCTTCGGCGGCATTATGGGTGGATTTGGCAGTGACTGGGTGCTGCATCAAACCGGCCGCCTTATCCAGGCGCGCCGGGACCCCCCTGGTGTTCGGCATGGCTGGTTCGCTGGCGTGCGCCATCCCCGTCCTGCTGGTGAGCGACTCGGCTATGGCAGCGCTCTGCCACCGTTTTCAGCCGGACGGGCCTGCGCCACATGCAAGAGGCCAGCGGAGGGCGCGCCGTTGTTTTCGGTGATCCGGCGCGACCGGACGCGGTGTTTACGATTGGGCAACTTGGTTCAGCTACGATGCAGTATGACTGGAAAAAACCTTCTGTTACTGGCCGCAGTTGCTGCGATCCTCGCCATCCAGGCCTCGCCTTGTTCCGCACAGGATAGCGGGCGGTTGCTGGCGACCAGCGGGGTCAGCCAAATCGAAGGCGCAGGCGGCGGCGGCTTGGCGCCCTGGGCACTCATCTCTGGGTATGGCACGCGCGATGCGGCCGGCGGCAACGTGCATAACACTTTCGCTTACTTGCCTGACTTCACTTTGGAGAGTGCTGGCGCTTCGATCGGTTTGTATGACCGGGTCGAGCTTTCCTACGCTCACGAGTTTCTCGACACGCGGCAAGCCGGTATGCGGCTCGGCATTGGGCGAGGCTTTACCATCAACGAGGACATTGCCGGTTTGAAGGTGCGGCTGCTGGGTGATGCCGTGTATGGCCAGGATGAGTGGCTGCCGCAAATCGCCGCCGGAGTTCAGTTTAAATCGAATGACGCCCATGCTGTGCTCAAGGCGATTGGCGCCAACAGTTCGCGCGGGGTGGACTTCTACGTTGCCGCGACCAAGCTGTTCCTTGCCGAGAGCGTTCTCGTCAACGCGACCGTGCGGCTCACCAAGGCCAACCAGTTTGGCCTCCTCGGCTTCGGCGGCGACCGGTCAGATGCCTATCATCCTGAGTTCGAGGGCTCGGCCGCCTATCTGGTCAGCCGCAACCTTGCCGTCGGCGCCGAGCTGCGCACCAAGCCGAGCAATCTGCATTTCGCCCATGAAGGCCCTGCATTGGACCTCTTTGCAGCGTACTTCGTGACCAAAAACGCGTCCCTCACGGTGGCTTACCTCGATCTCGGCCCTGTCGCGCGCCAGGGCACGCAGGACGGTGTCTACGTCTCGCTGCAGCTCGGCTTCTAACACCTTGGAACGGTCTTTCTGGAACTCCGCCATGCCCTCGATCCGCCTGCTTCTTCTGACGCTTTGCCTGGTTGCGATGCTGCCGCGATGGGCGCAGGCCGCGCTGTATGACGATCTTGGCGGCGATGCCGGGATCCACGGCATTGTCGAGCATGTCGTGCCGCGCTGGCTTGCCGACCCGCGTGTCGGGCCGACCTTTGCCGATACCAACATGACCCGGTTCCGCCGACTGTTGGCCGAGCAACTCTGCCAGGTCTCGGACGGTCCATGCCATTACTCGGGGCGCGACATGGCCGCCGCTCATCGCGGGCTCGACTTGCATCAAGTTCAATTCAACGCGCTCACCGAGGATTTGCAGACCGCGATGGACGAACTGGGTGTGCCCTATCATGTGCAGAACCGCCTTGTTGCGCGGCTTGCCCCCATCCAGCGCGACGTGGTCACGCGGTGAGCGGCATGCTACGGTCTCGGCGCTGGACAGCCGGCGCCCTGCTCGCAATGCTGCTTGCGCTCCCCGGGATTGCAGCAGTCGGTGAAAGCTTGATAGCCGTATCGCAGGTCGGCAAAGCCTTCTCGGTGGCGGCGCTGCACCTCCATCGTGGCGACACTGTTCGCTTCAACAATGACGATCGATTCGATCACCAAATCTATATCGAATCGCCGAGCTTCAACTTTGAAAGCGCGGAACAGCCACCCGGCACATCGAAGGACGTGCGCTTCACCGCCGCGGGGACGTTCGACGTGCAGTGCCAAATCCACCCACGCATGCACCTCGCTGTCACGGTCGAATAACGGTGCTCAGAACCGCAGGACCATTGCGCGTTGACCCGCAATCCTGCGCGCTCGAGCCAAGCCACCCAGGTGCCCGCCCGACGGGTAGGAAACCGGCATGCCAATACGGCTGAAGATCCTCATTGGAGCATTGGCGTTGACTGTGGTGACCGGTTTGTTCGGCGTCTACAGCCGAGTCGCCGATCATCGGCTCGCGCAACTTAGCTTCAGGCTATACGACGACGCGTTCATGGCGATGAGCTATTTGCGGGAAGCTCAGAACGGGCTGCTGACGCTCAGTAGCGAACCGCTCGACAGCGCGGCTATGGCCGAGATCGCGAGCAATCTCGAAGTTGCTCGGCAGCGCGCCATGTCTGAACGCGGCCGGGCAGCGGCGGCTGCGCTGATAGCCGAAATCGGCCAGCTCAAGCCGGGCTTGCCGCCTCCTCCCGCCGGCATCATCACCCTGCGCGGCGAGTTTGACGACGCTGTTGAGTTATTCGCCGGAGATGCATTCCGTTTCCGCCGCGAGATCGGTGTTCTTCTGCAGCAGACGAGCCGTGGGGGGCTGATCGCGCTTGGTGTATCGGCATGCATGGCTTTATTGACCACGCTGCTGCTCACTCAATCGATCGTGCCGCAAGTCCGCGAGGCGCTACATATCGCCCAAGCCATCGCCGAAGGGCGCCTGGAAAACGTCATCGTGCCACGCGGCCGCAGCGAGACAGCACAACTGCTCCGAGCATTATCCACCATGCAGGTCGCCATCGCGGGGAGCCTCGACCGGATCAAGACGCTGATGGACGAGGAAGCACGCCATCATGCCGATGCGGTGCAGCAGCAAGCAAAAGCGGATGCTTTGCTCCGCAGCTTCGGTGCGGCGATCTGCGGCGTATTCCGTCGTGTCTCTGCCGAGTCTGACCGGGTCGGGGCAACCGCGACGCACCTGACTGAGAGCGCCCAAGAAATCGTCAAAAATGGTCGGGAGGCTGGGGAGTTACTGAGCCACTCTGTCGATAGAATCAGCGTCAGCTTGAGTGCGACCAGGTCGCTGAGTGAGGCGCTTCGAGCGATCGGAAGAGAGGCTATGCAATCGGAGGCTGGCGCGCTGGCAACACTGGTCGAGACCGCGTCGGCAAGAGATCGGATGCGGCAGACGCGAGAAGCCGCCTCCGATATCGAGCATATCGTCGCGGTCATCAGCGATATCGCGGGCCAGACCCGCATGTTGGCCTTGAACGCGACGATCGAGACGGCCCGTGCCGGAGGGACAAGGGGGCAGGGCTTCTCGGCCGTTGCAAGCGAGATCAAACATCTTGCCCAGCAGAGCCGATCGGCGGCCGACACGGTGGCACTCCGTGCCGCCCGCATCGTTGAAGCCGTCGATGTGGCGTCGCATTGCATTGAGGTAATCGATTGTTCGGCGCACCAGGTGCATGCGCTGAGCGCGTCGATCGCGGCATCGGTATCGCGGGAGGATCAGGCCGCCGAACTTCTGTGGAGTATGATGCGGGAGATTTCAGCCAATTCGGCGCAGGTCAAGGCGGGAGTGGAGGCGGCGCTGCACATTACGGCCGATAGTGCCCGTGGGATCAACGACATCGGAAATTACTCATCCCAACTTGCCCGTGATACCGCGCAGCTTAGCCTGGAGGTGACGGACTTTCTTGAAGTCATCGGCAGCATACAAGGCGGCGAGGCGATCAATACTATAGGGCTGGACTGCGCCGCGACGCTGAGCTTGGGCGGCGTGGAGCACATTGGCCGAGTGGTCCGCGCGTCCGGCGTGATGATCCACTTTCTCCCCGTCATCGCCGTCGAGCCAGGTGCTCCCGGCACGCTGCGGCTCGAACGTCTAACGGACCAGCTCGATATCAGGATGGCCGGCTGCGAGGGAGGCGTCACGCTGCTGCAACCCTCGCTCGCCCGCGATACACGGGCGCGGCTGCAGGCTGGCCTCACGAGCCTGGCAGCCTGACTCCGGCCTAAGCCGCTGCCCTGAAAGCCAGCAATCCTGGCAGGGGAGACCTCCTGATGCCGTGTAAAGAGCCGTGCGCTGGCGGACGATCACGGCTGTGACGCACCAGGGGCCGATCGTGCCGCCAAGTCTCTGCCGGTTCCGGGGCAAAATGCGCAGTTGCCGACCCCTATAGCTAGCCCGGTGGCGCCAAGTCGATGGGCTCAAGCGCTCGGCGCCAAGGCCAGCATGTGCGGTGACAACCGCGTTCAGTGGCTGAAGGAAAAGCTCTGCGTCGTGTTACTGGCGAATTGCAGCGTGCCATTCGGGATGGTGGCGCCGTCGACGGTGGCGCCGGTGAGGTAAAGCGTGCCAGCGCCTCCGCCGGACAGTGCTTCGTTGAGCGGAGTGATGGACACCATGGTGGTGCTAGAGAAATTGCCCTCAAAGTTGAGGATCTGCGACTGGCCATTGCCATGAATGGCGGTGATGGTCTCATCGGCCAGCGGCGTGCCGTTAAAGCCGATGAGGAAGCTCGCATTGGCCGCTAAGAAGTCTTCTGACAAGGACAACGCCAGGATATCAGAGCCGGTATCAACGCTGTCGGGAAACGAGGGTGGCGGGGCGCTCGGTGTGATGAAGTCGAAGCCAAACGTGCCGATATTGCTCAGCACGCCGGAGCCGCCGGCGATGACGTTGCCGTTGATGGTCGCGTTGTCGACGTCAAGCAAACTGTTCTCGGCGTTGAGGTGATTGACCGACACGGTGTGAGGACCGGGCGCGAAGTCACCGAGCAAGTCGATCGTCTGGGTCTGACCGGCCGTGCTGTCGGCGGTGGTGGTCTGCACGCCGTCAACTTGGGTGCCGTCCACATCGACGCTGAATCGGGCGCCCGCCGGCTGCGCTCGCTCGGCGACCGTGAGGGCCAGGGTGTCGGGCCCGCTGCCAACCGAAAGTGGCGCGTTGGGAATGGGGCCCGGAAAGGGCACACTGGCCGAGCCGTTGTTGCTGAGAACAGCCGAGCCGCCGGGCACGGGGACGCCGTCGATGGTGCTGCTGTCGACGAAGAGCAAGCTGTTACTGGCATTCAGGTAGTCGATCGAGACGGTGTCCACGCCAGGGAGAAAGCTGCCATGCGCGTCGAACTCCTGGGTTTGCCCTTGCAGGACGTCCGCGCTGGTTGTCTGTACGCCGCCGATCTGGGTGCCGTCCACGCTGATAGTGAACTGGGCGCCGGCCGGTGCTGCACGTTCGGACATGGTGAGCGCTAGTGTGTCGGGCCTGGCGCCGACCGAGACGGGTGCAAATGCGCCAGTATTGGTGAAGTTGAACCCGGCTGTGCCGCTATTGCTGAGCGTCAGCGCACTCGCTGGAATGGACTTGCCGTCAAGGGAGGCAGCCTCGACATCGAGCAGGCTATTGCTTGCATTAAGATAGTCGATCGAGACAGTGTCCAGGCCGAGCGGAAAGTTTCCCAGGACGTCGAACTCTTGCAATGTCCCGGTGGTACTGTCGGCGGTGGTGGTCTGAACGCCGCCGATTTGGTTGCCGTCGACGCTGATGGTAAATTGGGCACCCAGCGGCTCAGCGCGTTCGGACATGAAAAGCGCAAGCGTGCTGGAGCCGCTGCCAAGGGTGATGACGGGCGGCGGAGAGGAGGGTTGGCTGAACGTTGCGTTGAGCGCGCAGACCGGCACCGTTGGTTGGCCTGGCGGCTGATAGAGAATGATGCTGCCACCGCCGGGTGTGTTGATCTGAATGGTGTTAGCGGCCGCCGTCGTGTCAGCCTCAAGCTGCGCCATGCTGTCCAACTCGCTGCCAAACCCGGCGAGGTTCAGCACCAGGTTGGAGCTGGTGGACCCATCCAGCACCAGACTGCCGGACGTTGGAGTGACCGTAACGGTGGTGACGCCGGTGCCCAGGTTGAGCTGGCCGCTGCCAGTAAAGATGCCGCTGGCGCCGCCGACTTGATACTCGTCGAAGCCGCTGAGGGTGTTGGCCGGCGAGCCATCGAGCGAGATGGTGCCAGCGTGGGTATCGATGGCGAAGGTGCCGGCGCCAATGGCGAGTTGCAGGGTGGAGTTGCCATTGCCGCTGAGCGTATTGCCGCTGAACACCAGATTGCCGCCGGGTGCAGCGGAGAGCGGCATCGAGGCAGCGCCGAGCATCTCACCGAGGGTGAGGCTGAGTTCGCCTTCGGTGCCCACAAGATTGCCCAGGATGTCGCCGCCAATAGACAGGTCGGGCGGGCCGGAAAACAGGCGGAGGGCGTCGTTCTGGATGTCGATCAGTGGAGCGCCGACGCTTCCCGACGGGGCGCTCGGCCCCGAGGGGTCGTAGCTTGAAGGGCCGCCGCCCTGGGCGGCCGCGGCGGTGTCCGCTTCCATGGTGACGGGGACGATGGTTCCGCCGAGCGTGTCACCCGTGAGGCTTGCGGTGGCATTGCCGCCGGCGCCCCCGTCGCCGGCATTGTCAGCCCTGGGAATGGCGCCCTGGCCGCCAGCGCCGCCCACCGCGGTGACGTCGACGGCAACGGTGTTTCCGCCCGACCCGGTCGCGCCGTCGACCTCAATGGTGCTGTTGCTGAGGGTGGCCGTTGCGTCTGCCCCGGAACCGCCCGCGCCGCCGGGCACACCGGAGCCGCAATAGCCGCCCGCTCCGCCGGCGGCATTCACGGTGATGGCGGTCGGCGCGCCAAGCAAGCCGGTGATGGAGCCAAGGATATCCGCGGCAGGACCGCCCCCACCGCCCATGTTCCCGGTGGCGTTCGGGGTTTCGCTGAACTCGTTGGCACCCATGCCGCCGGTGGCGCTCGCAATGAGAGTGACGCCGTAGCCGACATAGCTCCCCAGGCTGCTGTCGCTCAGCTCGAGCGTGGCGCCGCCGCCGCTACCGTCGGTGAACTCATAGGACTCGCCGCCGGCCCCGCCAGTTAGGGCGGGCATGATCGACGATGCGGAAAAGGATTGGCCGGTGACCACTTCCGACACGGTTTGGCCGTCACCACCAGAGAACCCGGGTAAGCCTGAGCTACCGACGACTGGGGTATTGATGGAGCCTGACATGATGGCCCTCTGTTCTTGTTTGATGCCATTGAGCAAGGATCTGTATGCGGCGTCAATTGGAATTGCCTGGCTGACCGGTCGCACCGCTCGCGGTCCAATCCTGCCACCCACGACCCAAGCGTCAGGTAAATTGCCCCGCCAAGCACAGCCAAGCCCTGGAATGGCACGGAGCGGGCTGCCATCATGGCGGCATGAGCCCAAGCAAAGTCCCCGCGAACGACACCGCGCAGCCCAAGCCTGGAGCCGCCGACAGCTTCGACCAGATCTGCACGATCCGGATCGAGCTGCTGGACACCGACCCGATCATCTGGCGCGAGGTGGAGGTACCGACCTCCATCACGCTCAAGGTGCTGCACGACATCGTCCAGATCACTATGGGGTGGCTCGACCAGCATCTGTGGGAGTTCAGGATCGACAAGCGACACTACGGACTGCCTATGGATGAGGCGTGGAGCGCCGCTCCCCGCGGTAACGCAATCAAGCTTCGCCTGTGCGAGGTGCTAAAGCCCCGCAAGACGGTGATCGACTATACCTACGACTTTGGCGATAGCTGGGAACACCGCCTCACCGTCACCAAAATCCGCTCCGGATTGCCCGGTGTCTCCTATCCCCACTACCTTGGAGGCGAATGGAACTGCCCGCCAGAGGACTGCGGCGGCATCCCCGGTTACTACAATATGCTCGACGCCCTCGCCGACCCCGAGCACCCGGACCATGCAGAAGTGGCCGAATACCTGGAAGAGTGGGATCCGAAGGAGATCGACGAACTCCCCCTCAGGACCGCCTTCGGCCGCATCGCCAACCGGCGCAACGCCGCACGGACAAGGACTACCAAGAAGACCACCTGATCCTAGCGCTCCGGCGAAAGCTGGCCGGGCTGCAATGCCTCACACGGCTCTGGCTGCTGGTCCATGTGCCGGCGCCTTATATGCCGGGACCGCACGGCATCGGCGCCGCCCGCCGACGGCACGATGGGCGGCGGTCGGGTGTCACCGGTTTTCCGCTTCCTCAATGACGTAGAGGCAAACACCCTTATGCGTATCGGAGCGCGCTTTTGTTAGTTTGGCTCGATGAGGGAAAGTCGTTCGACCAGCCGGACAAGCTGTGACTGCGAGTGCACTCCGGTCTTCGCCAGCGCCCTCCCCAACAATGTCTTGGCGGTGCTGAGCTGGATTCCAAGATCATGCGCGATGGTGCCGAGATTGCCCTCGCCGCCGACCCTGACGGCTAATCCAGCTTCGGCTTTGGTCAGGCCGAAACTCGCCTCCAGCACGTCACGCGCGTTCACCGGCGCACGCGTCAAGTCGGAGACGACAACAACGTAACAACTGCGTCGCGTGCCGATCCAATCCGGCGGACCCTGCAGTGGCAGTAGCGTAAGACCGTAGACATGATTGCCTGCATGCAGCCGATGGCATCCCACCGTCGGTTGCACGCTGCTGGAAGCGAGGGAGCGACGCAACGCGAGCAGGATATCGGATCGCAGCACGTCCGGTCCCGCGAACGGTCGATGGTCGAGGACGTCGCGCGATCGAAGCCGAAGTAACGCCGAGGCCATCGCGTTCGTCCGCAGCACAGTCCCTAAGTGATCGATGATGATCACGCCCGTAGAAAATTTGTCGACAGCTTCCCAGAGCGATAAATCACCCTGAGTCAGCGCCAGTCTACCCCCCCACAATAACGCCGCGCGTTGATAGTGTGGCTGGACCAGAGATAGCATCTCGAGATCGAGCGTCTCACGCTCCGCAGTTCGTTCTGCGTGATTGAGTATCAGCGCCGAGACCACGCCACGCTCGCGGCCGATGACGACGCCCGACGCCGCCACCATGCCATGCGGCCGCGCGAACTCGTTGAAGAACACGCTGCGTTCATAGCGCAGCATGTTTAGAGTTTGCCGGTCTAACACCGCTTTGCCGACGTCCTGGCGAGATAACGGCAGCCAAGCTTCGTTGAGCGGCATGTAGTGCTCGACGTATTTCGCCTCCACCTCGGGATCTCGACTTGCCACCGGACTTTGCCGCCCGGTTGCCATGTCCTCAGTCATCAGCACGACGCGCGTGCAATCCACCGCCCGCTCGAGCAGATCGAGCGATGAATGCCAGTCGCCAACCAACGGAGCATCATAGATGGCTCCAGTGACCTGAAGAATGGCTCGTGCGTCCACGCCTACCTCCCGGTACTGGTGACAGCGTAATAATCATAGACGTGTAAAGCAAACGTCAACCGTACGGATGATGACCGTCGACGCTCAGCCATCGCATCGTCCCGTCACGAACCTGACTACGGAGGCTATAATGGGAAGCCGGCAACGTGGCTTTTCCAACTTGGCGCGAGAACCGGCCGACGAGCGCGAACTGGCGGCGCTGCTAGCAGGGGCGTCTGCTGGTGCAGGCGAGACCTGCGCCGAAACCCACCGCGCGCACGATCTCGAAATAAACCCTGCTGCGGCAGTCGACGATATCGAGTCCTGCGGCTTCGTTGTCTTCCTCCTCGGGCATGTCGCGCCAGCCCCATGCAACGAGACCGGTCGGACGTCGGGCGAGAGCCGCCTGCTTGCGCACGAGTTCTACGACTTGTTTGCGGCCCTAACGACCGCCGGGCAGAACGGAGGAATGCATGTCAACCAGATAGCCTCCATCCACTCCGGGGACGTGACAGCGCGGAAACTCCCCAGCATTGAAGGCCCGGCCAGCCAATAAGGGGTGATCGACGCAGGGATCTCAACCCGTGCGCCGCCGCGCGACACGCTTGCCTTTGCGGTGTTCCCGGCGGGACTGCGGAGGCGGATCAAGCCGAGGGCGAGAAGGCCGCGGGCGCGTCCCGACTCCATGCTCGGTGACGCCAGAAGCAGCTTGGATCTGTCAAAGGAAGGGTTGCCATGCTTTGGTCATTTGGCGTCTTGCTGGTATGTCAGGCGTGTGGCGAGGTGCTGCACGTCATGACCGGTTTGCCGATCCCCGGAACCATATGGGGTATCGGGCTGCTTCTTACCTGGCTCATCGCCACGCACCGGGTGACCGGACCCGCGGCACTTCCAGCAGCCGATGCGCTATTGCCCTATCTTGGTCTCTTCTTCGTGCCGCCAGGGGTATTGGCGGTGATGCGGCTGGGCCGTTTGCCAAGCGCCTGGGGCCCGATCGCACTGGCCATCTTGGTCTCAAGTGTGGTGACGTTGGTCATTGCGGGCCGTGTCGCTCAAACGCTTCTGCTGTGGAGCGACCGCCGCGGGACGCGAATGATCCGGGGCGAGGCGGCGCCCGAGGGAAAGAGCCGCACGCAGGTTCGGCTGTGATCGACTGGCAGGCGATCGGGCCGCCCCTTTGGCGATTGCTTGATACCCTGCTGCCGCTCATTGCGACGGTGTTGGCCTACGAGGGCGGGCTTCGGCTACAGCGTCTGTGCCGGGGCGCTGCGCTGCCAAACCCCGTGCTGATTGCGGTTGCGGTGGTCTCAGCGCTGCTGCTCGTTACCGGCGTGCCGACTGCCGACTATGCCGCGGGATGCCAGCCTTTGGCGTTGCTGCTCGGCCCGGCAACGGTGGCGCTCGCGGTCACGATCTACCGCAGCCTGTCCAAGATACGCGACGCACTGGTTGCCGTTTTGGTGAGTGTACTGGCAGGCGGCGCCTTGGCAGCTTCGACCGCGACGGGGCTGGCGGCCTTTACGGGCTTGCCGGCAGTTGTGGTGCATTCGATCGCAACGAAGTCCGCAACGGCCGCGATTGCCATAGCCGTAACAGCCCAAATTGGTGGGGACCCATCCTTAGCTGCCGGGCTTTCAGTGATGACGGGGATTTCCGGAGCTGTGCTGTGCACTTGGGTGTTTGACAGGTGCGGTGTAAGCGACCGTCGGGCGCAGGGGCTTGCGACCGGCATCGCGGCGCATGGCATCGGCACAGCGCGGATGCTGGGCCTGGACGGCGAGGCGGGCGCGTTTGCGGGGTTGGGGATGAGTTTGACCGGCCTGGCAACCGGGTTCGTTCTGCCGCTTGTATACGCGGCGATGTGACCGCGATCCCGCTGCACGTTCGGTGCAGCGGGCAACGACGCCGGCGCAGGGTATGCCAGGAGCGGGCCTGTCTCCCCGGCTTTCCGCAAAGCGGAGGCGTCAAGGCAACCACGTCAGCCAGTTGGCAACGGCACGCTGAAGGACACGTTCTGCGTGCCGTCCGATAGCAGGGTCAGCGCCGAACCCGGAACTGCCGTCCCGTTCAACGTTGCGCCCGCGACATAGAGGTTCCGGTCGAAGCCCGGTCCGTCATACAAGTCGTTGAGGAAATTCACCGACAGCGTGTGCTGCCCGGGCACAAAATCGCCAAGCAGGTTGATCGTTTGCGTCTGCCCCAGCGCGCGTGAAGCTGCGGCGGAGAGCACGCCACCGGCTTGTTGCCCGTCCACGTCCAGAGTGAACTGCGCATCCCCCTGCCACGCGTCCTCCGATACTGAAACCGCCAGGTCCTGCGAGCCGGAGCCAATGGTGATCGGCGCGAGCGGAGCGGTGGTGCCGCCAAAGCTGAAGGCTTCAGAGCCGCCCGCCAGCAGAGCAAGCTGGGCTTGCCCGATTGTGTCACCGTTGATCGTCGCGGTGTCCACGTAGAGGTTGCGGTCATATCCCGGCCCGTCATACAGGTCGTTGAGGAAATCCACCGCGACCGTGTGGACGCCGCTCCCGAAATCGCCCAGCACGTTGACCGTCTGGTCCTGCCCGGCGCTGTGTGCGGCGGCCGCCGTGAGCACGCCTCCTTGCTGCACCCCATCGACGCTGATCGTGTATTGCGCGTCGCCTTGATAAGCAGCTTGCGACACTTGCAGCGCTAGATCGTCCGCGCCGGCACCGATGGTGACGGTCGGGGCGGGCGCCGGCCTGGCATCGATGCTGAAACTCTGCATGCCGCTGGCCAGCAAAGCCAAGCTCGCGTCAGGAACCGCGGTGCTGTCGTAGCTGGCGCCGGTGACGAAGAGGTTCCGATCCATGCCTGGGCCGGCATAGGCATCGTTCAGGAAATCCACCGAAACGGTGTGGGCGCCGGGCCCGAAATTGCCCTCGACGTCGAAGGTTTGCGACTGGCCGAGATAGGCCTGCGCGGTGGCAGTCTGCACGCCGCCGACCTGCGTGCCGTCCACGCTGATGGTAAATTGGGCGTTGCCGTTGCTCGACCCGTCGAGGAGGTAGTCCTCGTCCACTTGCAGGGCCACCAGGTCCGACCCGGAGCCCACGACGACCGCCCCGGCGCTGTTGGAGAACTCAACATCCAAGGCAGCAGGCGGTTGAGCACCGGTGAGGTTGATTGTGCTGCCGTCAGGCAAGACGATGACGTAACCGGGACCGTAATTGCTGGGCTGCTTGACGTCTGCCGCTAGCGCCGCTGGGGTGAGCGCGCTGCCGAAGCCCTGAAGATCCAGTATTACGTTGCCGGCGTTGTACGCCAAGAGGTTGGCGGAATTCGGTGTGATCACCAGCGTGGTCGTGGCGTTCGGACTCAGATAGAGGGTGCTGCTGACGGACCCCTGGACGAAGGTGCCGTCCCCAGACGCCACGCGGCCAAGGTCGAACTCATTGAAGCCGGTCAGCTTATTCGCACTGGAGCCATCGATGGACAGCGTGTTGGCGCCGTTGTCGATCGCGTAGCTGCCGGACGCCAGGCTGAGGGAGAATGGCCGTTCGCTCAGGTCGTTGATGGCGAAGGTATAGGGCACCGGTGCAGTAAAGCTGTTGCCGCTGAACACGAGGTTGCCCCCGGGGACGGCGGACAGCGGGATCGCTTGGCCCGTGCTCGTCGTGTCGCCCAGGGTAAGCGCCAGATATCCGTCTGACTCCTGGGTCGCTTCTGGGTCCTGGGTGTCAGGTCCCTCGTCCATGACCGTGTTGCCCGTGAAGGCGATGGTTGCCGCACCGGGCGTCGCCGACGCCGCCACAGTGGCAAGGTCGATGCTGAACTCGCTGCTGCTGAGGGTATCGCCACTCAAGCTTATCGTGGCGACGCCATCCGCTCCGGCCGGTCCGGCCGTACCCGCCGGGCCGCCAGCGCCGCCGCTGCCACCAATGCCGCCTGCCCCCGCTTGCGCCAAGACATTGACGTCGAGTTCGTTGCCGAGCGTGCTGCCGCCCGCGGACAAGCTGCTTTGGGTGATCGACACGGCGGCAGAC
>CAXTRX010000037.1:0-4961 GCA_964246785.1 uncultured Acetobacteraceae bacterium
TTCCCAACCCCCAGAACGCCCGGGGCCGCGCCGCCACGCGGGCCACCGCCCCGCCAGCTAGCCCCGGCCGGGCCGGCTGCAGCCACGCCAGCAAGGCTGGCGGTGCGTGCAGCGTCAGGCATGGCACGGGCCTGCTCGCGCGATATCTGGCGTCGCGGGTGAACTCTTGCAGCATCGCGCAGATCAGGCTTTTTTGCTGAACGGGCCGCGCCGCCTTGGCGTGGTTGCGCGATTGAACACCACGCCGACGACCCGGCCACCAGCCTGCTCGATTTCCTGGCGTGCATTCTGCACCTCTGTGCTTTTCGTCACGCCGGCACGCACGACCATCAATGTTCCGTCGCACCGGGCCGCGAGCAGCAGCGATGCAAGACTGACCTCGACCGGCGGACTGTCGAGCACGACCAGTGAGAACCGGTCACGGACGGCATCGAACAGCCGGGTCAAGTCTTCGGCGGAGCATCTTGGCGCGCCGTCGGCATCAATCACGCCAAGCCTGGCGCGAACCACGCCGTTCATGATCGGGGCGCCGAGAACGGTTCCTAGGCTCTCATCACGTTGAAACGCCTGCAGCAGCGTCTCGGCCTCAAACTGCTCACGCGGCCGCCGCCACGGTTTGGCACGCGGCGCGTCGCAGTCCACCAACAGCACCGAACTCGCGGTCTGCGATGCACCGACGCGTTGCGCGATGGAGCGTTGTGCGGCAGCGGTGGCGAAACCGGATGCCACGATTGTTGTCCCGACCAGCCGCTTCGGGGCGACGAACTGAACGACGAGAGTGCGTGCTGTCGATCTCAAGGCCTCAATCGCTATATTCAATTTGTGCCACTCGGCCGGAACAATCCCGGTGTTGTTTCGCCGAACGTAGCGGAGGAGGCCCTCCGTGATGGCTGGCCGCAGGCTCGTCGGGCTGAGCCCGGTTGTAAGGTCGCTCATTGATGTGCTCTCGCATCAAAGCTGGGGCTCGCTTTCGCATAAGCACTGGCTTTCGGCTCGGCTCCACCGTCTGCAGTTGCGAGTCGTGCCATCCAGCCCGATAAATATTGTGGTCGGCGTACAGGCCCGGCTAAGTCGCCGTCGTTGGATCTGACCATCGAACCCCATCTGGCTGTGTGCAATTTTAGTCGGTATGCGTTGTAGGCGGCGTGCAGTGTTAGGCTGTATGCAGTCCCAGTCTCGGCGCAGTCGTAAGCGGGCACGGCAGATCTGGCCGTTGGATCAGGTCTGCCGCTCGGTGGGGCTGTTAGCTCATACAAGATAACAGCGGGTTAATGTTGCGTGCTCATTACGTAAGCGACAGTAGCCAGATTTTGTTTCACTTACGATTGAGCAAAAGGGTTAGCCCCATCGGTGCCGACGCGTATGGTGAATGCTGTTGCATGGTTCTTTGGTATGTGGCGCTTGAACGCCAATGCATGCAAAGCCAGGATCCGGCCGGCAGCGCCGCCATCTTGCATCAAGCCCCATGTCGATACGGATGCGGCAGCGCGCGCCGGCAATGACCGGCATCGCCACCCGGAACTCTTAAGGGGCACTACCAAGGCAGGGTCGGACTAAGCCACAATGTCAGAGGACAGAATTAACCACTCAGTTACTATTAGGCGCTGGACGTCAGTCGGAGCCAAAGCGGTATGCTGTCCCAATCACCGATGCCCTTTCCGCTGGCCGAGCCAGCTTCATCCAACATCACCGCGATGTTCGATGCGAGGGCAGAGCCGAACTCTGCTGTGGAGGGTTCAGCCATGCAGGTGCGTAGCGCCGGAACAAGTGTGCCGGTGCGGTTGATCTGCATGACGCCGCTTGATCGTAGGGGTGGCAGCGCCGAGTTCCTCCAGGGCCTTGCGGAATGGACCACCGGCCGGCCCGAGACGGTGGTCGAGTTGCTGTGGGCGGGGGAAGGAATCATGCGCGGGGTTCTGGCAGCGCAGCCCAATCCTCCAAACCTGGTGCAGCATTTTGCCGGCCGGCTTGAACTGCAGGACGTCGTTGCAGTGTTGAGCCGTTGCCAAGCGCTCGTGGTGCCAAGGTTGAACGAGCTGTCGAGGGCTGCGGCCACTTACGCTTTGCTGTCTGGCGTGCAGGTGCTTTGCGGCGAGATGCGGCGAGGCAAATGGGGCGTCCTGCGGGCGCGGACGAACCTGCATTGCTATTCCCGGCACCATTGCGAGACGTTATTGCCGGTTCTTAGCGGTGCGCTTGGAACGCCGGGTGCGCTGGCCGCCGAGTTGATTTGCTTGAAGGCCGCCAGTTATGCGGCTTAGTTTCGCAGCCCTGCCGGGTTTTCCGCAGCCGCTGAAGGCGGCCAATCAAGCCGTGCTTGCTCCGAGCTGGGCGGCAGCCCCCTCCGCGGCCTATTCGGCCTTTCGCCGCATGGACCTCCGTCGCCTGCTGGGTATCAGCCTTGCGGTGTCGGAGGGAGGGTTTGCCTTTCTCATGTTTTCCCGGCTGCTGACGGCGTCCGGCTGGTTTCAAGGTGGGCTCCAGCCCTGGCACTTGTTGCCACTCAGCATTGCCGCATTGCAGGTCAACCTTGTTTGTTTCATGGGCGGTTATAATGGCGCAACGCTCGGCCGCGGGGTGAAGGGTGCAGCAGCGCCGGCGCAATCATGGCTCATGCTTGCGGTCGTGGTTTTGCTGCTCTGTCCCTATGCCGGCGCGAGCCGGGTTTGGCTTGGCCTTTGGGGCGTGTTCAGCCTGAGCGGCCTTGGTCTGCTGCGCCAATGTGCAGCGTCGATCCTGCGCGAGCTTGCCAGGTCCGGCGCGCTGGCGCGTACGGTGGCTATTGTCGACCTGTCGGGCGGCGGCGCCGAACTCGCGCGCCGGCTTCAGTCGTCAGCGGCCGGTCATCTGCGGCTGCTTGGCGTGTTCCTTCCTGGTGCAGGGACGGAGGAAAAGCCCGGCCTGGATGATCTGATCGGCTTAGGCAGGGCCTTTCATCTGCATGACGTTATCATCGCCGCCGGGCCGAGCACGGCGATCGAACATGAGTCTGTGTTGCGGCGTCGGCTTTGCGAGTTGCAAGCCCGCGTGCTGCTGCATCCTCTGCCGCCCGACGCCGAGGCGCCCGGGTCGGTATCCCTGGCCTATGGCTGCGGCATGTTTGAGCTCCAGTGTCCGCCGCTAAGCTACTTGGATCGGGCGATGAAGCGGCTGTTCGATATCGTCGTTGCGTCACTGCTGCTTGTGCTGCTTTCGCCCTTGCTGGTTATCATTGCCACCCTGGTGCGATGCAGCGGGCGCGGCCCGGTCATTTTCACCCAGCGCCGCTACGGCTTCAACAACGAGACGATCTTCGTCCATAAATTCCGCACCATGCGGCACGCTGCAGCGCCAGTCAGCAACGTCGTGCAGGCGACCCGGGCAGATCCTCGGATCACCCCGCTTGGCCATCTGTTGCGCAGGTCCAGCATGGATGAACTGCCGCAGCTCTACGACGTCGTCGTCGGCAAGATGTCGCTGGTCGGGCCTCGGCCGCATGCGGTGTCGCACAACGAACATTATGGCCGCTTGATCGACGACTATCTGGGGCGCCATCGCATGCAACCCGGGATCACCGGCTGGGCGCAAATCCACGGCTACCGCGGGCAGACTGATACGCTCGAGAAGATGGAGCGCCGCATCGAATACGATCTCGCCTATATCACGAGATGGTCGATTTGGCTTGACCTCCGCATTCTCGTGCTCACTCCGATCAAGGGCCTATTCCACCCGAACGCTTACTGAGCCACGGCTCAGTGGAGGCCACGGTCGTGGAAGCCCCCGTCGTGAAAGTCACGGTCGTGAAAGCCACGGTCGTGGAAGCCCCCGTCGTGAAAGCCGCGGTCGTGGAAGCCGCGGTCGTGAAAACCGCCGTCGCGGAAGCCGTGGTCGCCGTAGAAATGGCCAGGATAGCCGCGGCCGCCGGGGTAGAATCGCTCAAGCCGGACGCGTAGCGGGCCAGGAGCGGCAAAAAAGCGGCCGCCAAAGGCATAATAGCCCCAGCCGAGACCCACGACGAACACCAGCGGCTGATACACGCCGCCTACGAAATAGACCGGCGAACCGTTCACGTAAGTCAGGCCATCGGGCCCGAGGTAGGGCTGGCCCGGTGGCACTGCGCCGGGTGCGGCATACACGGTTCCGGGCGGTGGCGGCGGATAGCCAGGCTGCGCAGGGTAGCCAGCAGGCGGCGGGTAGCCCGGCTGGGCTTGGAAGACGGGCGGCGGGTAAGCGGGCTGTCCCGGGTTGCCGGGCTGGTAATACTGTGCGGGCTGAGCAAAAACGCTGCCGCTCCAAACGAGCCCGATCGCAGCAATGGTAAGGGTGATACGTCTCACGTCAGCGGTCCTCGGCGGCGGAGACTTGCCCAACGCGGGTGAGCAACAGCGTGCGTGTGGCGGCGAGAGCATGATTGAAGGCCGGCTTGCGGTAGCCGTAAACCGGGTTGGCGGACGGCGGCACCAGCGCCATCGTGGCGTTGGCCTCGAACAGCAGCAGGCGTCCATCCGGGGCCAAGGCGAAGTCGATGCCGGCATAATCCAGCGACAACGCTTTGCCGACCGCACTGATTGCTCCCATGGCGGTGTCGCCAAGAATTCCGGCCATGTCATTGAGGAACCGCTCTTCCTCGGCGCGATGCCATGCGCGCGCCGTCATGTCGGCGGTGAAGTAGTGCACCTTCCAAGTGGTGGAGATCGCCAGATGCAGCGGGAAGAGCTGGCCGCCGATGAGCATGACGCGGTACTTGCGCGAACAACCGTCCGGCCCGGTGGCGTCCAAATATTGCAGGGCCAGCAGCCGCTCGCCAGGGAGGGTGGCCGCGGCCTGGGCGAGACCGGCCTGGTCTGCCACGCGGGCGAAGTGCTGCCCCGTGTGGAAGCCGGGGCTGCGGAGCAAGAACGGGAAGGCGAACCCATCCGGCGGCCCGGTGGCAAGCAGCGACTTCGCCACCATGGCGGTTCGGGGCGCCACCACGCCGGGCA